>NZ_CP132360.1:1219757-1519757 GCF_030758955.1 Agrococcus beijingensis
AGGGCGGCGAGGTGCTCGGGCGAGGCGAGGGCTGCCTGCGCGGAGCGGGTGGTGCCGCCGCTCACGCGCACGACGCACCGGCCGCGGGCGTCGAGCGGGATCGACGCGGCCTCGGGGCTGCCGGTGACCGCGACCGCGTCGGGCTCGTCGGTGACGCGCAGCGAGATGCGGATGCCGCAGTTGGCCAGCAGCGCATCGCGCACCGCCTCGGCGGGCCGCTGGGTGCAGAGCACCAGGTGCACGCCGAGCGACCTGCCACGTGCGGCGAGGTCGACGAACAGCCGGTGCAGGTCGGGCAGCTCCTGCAGCATCGCGGCGAACTCGTCGACCACGATGACCAGCCTGGCGAGGCCATCGGCCTCCTCGATCGACCGCGCGCCCTGCTCGGCCAGTGCGCGCTCGCGGCGGCGCAGCTCGGCGCGCAGGCTCTCGATCGCGCGGCGCGCGCCGGCCTCGTCGAGGTCGGTCATGACGCCCACGACGTGCGCGAGCCCGGTGAGCGCCGCGAAGGAGGCGCCGCCCTTGAAGTCGACGAGCAGGAACGTCACCTCGTCGGTGGAGCGCCCGGCGGCCATCGCCGCGACCCACCCGATGAGCAGCTCGCTCTTGCCCGAGCCGGTCGTGCCGCCGACCACCGCGTGCGGCCCGTCGCGCACGAGGTCGAGCTCGATCGGCTCCTCGCCGGCCAGGAAGACCGCCGCGAGCCCACCCCGCCCGGCGGGCAGCGCGGCGAGGTCGACGTGCGACGGCAGCGCGCCGGCACGGGTGATCCCCGCGTGCTGCGCGGCGCGGGCGAGCGTCTCGATCGCCGCGAGCGCCTCCGGCTCGCTGAGGGCGGCCGGCGCGCACGAGCGCCCCGCGACGCTCGCCCGATCGAGCGCGGCGCGCACGACCACGCGGCACTCGCGCGGCAGCGCGGCGGGCTCGACGGCGACCGCGATCGTCGCCTCGACGCCGTCGCCGACGATGCGCACCGCGCTGCCCGGCTCGCGGTGCAGCGGATGCGGCAGCTCCCGCAGCCAGTCCCAGGCCGGCCCGTCGGGCGCGATCACCTCGGCGCCATCGGGCGCCACCGCATCCATCGCCTGCACCACCGCGGCCCGGGCGAGCGCGAGCGCGATCGGCAGCGGCCCGACGAAGCCGAGGCCGTCGCGGGCGTCGACGACCACCGGCCCCTCGAGCACGGCGGCGAAGGAGCGCAGCCGCTCGGCCTCGTCGGCGGCGCCCAGCCGCCGCACCGCCGGGTCGGTCGCGGGCACCGCGCCGTCGACCGAGATGCCGGAGGGCAGCGAGCCCGTGCCCAGCATCACCGGCACGGGGGCGCCCGCCTCACGGCGCCAGCGATGCGGGTCGTGGGGCGGGCTGGCGGCGACCCCGCGGGGGCCAGGGTGCGCCTGCCGCAGCTGCGCGCGGCGCTCGTCGAGCGCGCGATCGACGCGCGTCGCCACCTCGGCGATCTCCACCCTCCAGCGCTCGGCCTCGCGACGCTGCCGCCGACGCCGCACGCGGCGGCCGTCGCCGAGGCTCGCAAGCGCGATCACCGGCCCCAGCAGCGCGAACACCAGCACGGTCGGGGTCTGCAGCAGCAGGAACATCGCACCGGCGCCCAGCACCGGGGCGAGGCTCGCGAGCAGCGGGAACGACGCGGGCTCGGGCTCGGCAGGCGGTCGGGGCAGGTCGATGCGGATCTGCGTGCGAGTCTCCATGCGGGCAGGATGCGCGACCCAGCCCGGTCGCGCCGGCGCTGGCGCGACGGCTGTGGAGAGCGGCGAGCCCGGCTCCGCGCGCGGCGAGCCCGGCTCCGCGCGCCAGCTCCGGCGCCGGGCTCGGCTACCGCCGCGCGAACGAGGCCGGGTTGAGCCTCGCGAGCAGCGCCCGCAGGCGTCCCTCGCCCTCGTCGCGCTCGGCGAGCACGCGGTCGCTGAGCGCCCATGCGGTCGCGATGTCGATCTCGGTCGGCTCCGCGGGCGCGAACACCGCGCGATCGACGCGGTGGGCCAGGTCGCGCATCGGCGCCTGATCGCCCGCCTGCTCGACGCGGGTGCCGCCCTCGAGCAGCGTCGTGCCGCGGTCGCGCAGGCCGTCGACGACCTCCGCCCACGCGCCCTCCGCCTGATCGCGCGGCGCCTCGGCCTGTCGGCGCCGCCGCCGGCGCACGACCTTCGCGACCACCAGCGCGACCGGCAGCGCGGCGACCAGCCCGAGCAGCCCCACGACCGCCGAGAGCGCGCCGAGCAGCTGCAGCAGCCGCGAGCCGTCGTCGTCCGCCTCCTGCGGTGCGCTGGGCGCCGCGGGCTCGAAGCCCTGCTCCTGCCCACCGGGCGCAGGGGCGGGCGCCTGCAGGGCGGGCGGCTCCTCGACCACCGTCGGCGCGCCCTGCTCCTGCTCGGGCACCGGTCGCTCCTCGGGCACCACGTCGATGCCCACCCAGCCGGCCGTCGTGCGCACCTCCAGCCACGCATCCGCATCGGCGCCCACGACCGCGGTCGGCTGCCCCGTCGCGATCGTGTCGGGCGTGAAGCCCACGGCGACGCGCGAGTCGAAGCCGAGCTGACGGGCGAGCAGCATCGCGGCGGTGGCGTACTGCTCGGCGTCGCCGATCATCGGCTCGCTGAAGAGCTCCTCGAGCCGCTCGAGCGAGTGCCCGGGCCGCGACGCCGCCTCCTCGTCGAGCACCCCGTGGCTGACGTAGCCGTCGGCGCGCAGCCCGGCGAGCAGCGCCGAGAGCCGCTCGCCGGGGGTGGCGGCGTCGCCCGTCCAGGCGGCGAGGGCGGCGAGCATCGCGTCGGGCAGCTCGCGCGTGTCCTGCACCGGGTCGGCCGGCGCGAGCGCCTCGACCGCCTCGGCCGGCACGACCGGCACACCGGGCTCGACCCGCAGCTGGTAGCCGTCGCCGGCGCCGAGGCCGGCGAGCACCAGCATGATGCCGAGCTCGCTGTCGCGGTGCAGGTCGGCCGCGAGCTCGGCAGAGCGGTCGCCCACGAACCGCACCGCCGACGGCACGCCCACGCTCGGCAGCCACGGCGAGCGCAGCTCGCCCACGGTGATGCCGATCAGCCGCCCCTGCCCAGCCTCGGCGCTCGCGACCCGCTCGAAGGCGGCCCGGTCGATGCTCAGCACCTCGCCGTCGTAGCGGTCGAGGGCGGCGATGCGGATGCGGTCCCCCGGCTCGAGGCCGGTGGCCGTCAGCTGGCGGGCGGTGCGGCTCTCGGGCGCCCAGTAGCTGCGGTACGCGGCCATCGGCGAGGCGCCGCTGAGCGCCAGCGAGGCGGGCGTGCCGTCGCGCAGCACGACGCGGTCCGGGAGCGGCGCCGCCGCTCCCGCAGCACCGGCGGCGATCGCGGCGACCGCGGCGACCGCGACGCCGGCGCGTCGCGCGCCTCGCGGGCCGCGCGCTCCTGCGCGGCCGCAGCCGAGGCCGCGGCGACCGCGCGCGCGACGTGCCGCTCGATCGCCGACTCGATCGCGGCCAGCGCCGCCTCGTCGACCTCGCCGTCGACCTCGCCGTCCTCCGCGAGCTCGATCGTGCCCTCGGCCGACGCCTCGCCGCCCTCGTGCTCGCCGTCGCGCAGCGACCGCGCGGCATCGGCGGCGCGGGCGCCCCGCTCGTCGCGCACGCGCTCCAGCGACTCCCGCTCGGCGGCGACCGCCTTCGCGTCGGCCAGCAGCAGCTCGCGCAGCCGCCGCATGCTGCCGGTGCCGAACAGCCGCTCGAGCAGCGCCTTGCGCTCCTCGCTCGTGGCGGCGAGGAACTCCGCGAAGCCGCCCTGGGCGAGCAGGATCACCTTCAGGAACTCGTCCTTGCGCAGCCCCAGCAGGCTGCCCACCTCGGTGCCGACCTCGGCGACGCTGCTCGAGAGCAGCCGCCAGCCGTCGCCGCTGCGCTCCTCGAGCGTCGCCGAGGCACGCTCGCGCGTGAGGCCGGTGCCGCGCTGCTTCGGTCGGTCGTACTCCGGCGAGCGCCGCACCCGCAGCACGCGGTCGCCGACGGCCAGCTCGAGCTCGACCCAGGTCAGGTCGGTCGGCCCCGCCAGGTCGCTGCGCACGTGCGGCGCCCCGTCGTAGCGGGGCGCGCTGCCGTACAGCGCGTAGGTGATGGCGTCGAGGATCGTCGACTTGCCGGCGCCCGTGGGCCCTGCGATCAGGTAGAGCCCGTCGGCCTCGAACGAGGCGAAGTCGATCTCGAAGCGCTCCCGGTAGGGCCCGAACCCGGCGAGCTCGAGCCGCAGCAGCCTCACTGCGCCGCCTCGGCCGCCGCGGCGCGCGCCAGCCCGTCGCGCACGAGCGCAGCCTCGGCCTCGCTCGCGCCGACGCCGGCGCGCACGTGGCGCAGGAAGTCGTCGACCACCTCGGCATCGCTGCGCCGGGCGAGCCGGGCCCGCAGCTCGATCGCCGGCGCGTCGTCGCCGCCCAGCCATTGCACCTCAGCCGCGTGCGGCCACCGGCGCTGCAGCCGCCGCATCGCGTCGAGCGGCCGCAGCCGGTCGGTCAGCCTCGCCCGCAGCCATGCGCCCTCGGTGCCGGCGAGCGATGCGTCGTCGAGCAGCGCGTCGAGCTCGCCCTCGATCGTGACGAGCGGCCTCGGCACGGGCAGGTCGACCCACGCGACATCGGCCAGCCCCGCCGCGTCGAGGTCGACGAGCCAGCCGCCGCGCAGCGGCGAGCGCTCCTTGAACGAGTAGTGCAGCGGGGCGCCCGAGTAGCGCACCGAGCGCGAGAGCTCCTGCCGGGAGTGCAGGTGGCCGAGCGCGACGTAGTCGACCCCGTCGAAGCGCGACAGCGGCACGACGTCGAGCCCGCCGGCGGTGATGTCGCGCGGGGCGTCGTCGGCGGGCTCGGCGACGCCCGCCGCGAAGCAGTGCGCGAGCACCACCGAGCGCGCCGGAGCGTGCGCGAGCGACGCGCGCACCGCATCCATCGCCCAGCCCATCGCGTCGGCCTGGCTCGCGATGCCCGCCTCGGGCAGCGACGAGCGCAGCGACACCGGCTCGAGGTAGGGCACGGCGAACACGTGCACCGGGCCGTGCTCGTCGGCCAGCTCGATGCGCCACGAGTCGGGCTCGAGCGCCCTGGTGCTCAGGTGCAGGCCGCCGGCGCGGGCGAAGCCGGCGTTCGCCCCCAACCGCGCCGCCGAGTCGTGGTTGCCGCTCGACAGCACGATCTCGGCGCCCGCGGAGCGGATCTCCTGCAGCGCCCGCGTCAGCGCCTCGACGTGCCGACCGGAGGGCATCGCGGCGTCGTAGACGTCGCCCGCGACGAGCACGGCATCGACCGCGTGCTCGCGCACGATCCGCGCGATCGCGCCCAGCGCATCCGCCAGCGCGTCGAGCGTGTCGGCGCCGTGGAACGTGCGCCCGACATGCCAGTCGGAGGTGTGGAGCAGCCGCATGGCTCCACGCTACGGGCGGCCACCCACGCACGGCGGAGGCGTGCCGCGCCGGTAGGGTGGAAGCAGCCCCTGACCATGCCTCGAGAGGGACTGCACCGCGTGCTGCTCACTGTGACGACCCTCGCCGTCCTCGGCGTCGTCGCCAGCGCGCTCAGCAGCCGCATGGGGCGGTTCGTCTTCCTGCTGCCGGCGGCGGCGAGCCTCGGTGCGGCCGTCTGGTTCGGGGCGCAGGGGCCGCTCGTGCAGGCCGGCACGGTGCTGCAGGAGCGCGTCGAGTGGATGCCCGCGCTCGGCATCGCGTTCGACCTGCGGCTGGGCGCGCTCCAGTGGCTGCTGGCGATGGTCGTGCTCGGCATCGGCGGGCTGATCTTCGTCTACTGCGCGTGGTACTTCGAGTCGCGCAGGCTGGCCTCGCGCACCGTCGGCCTGCTCACCGGCTTCGCCGCGTCGATGCTGCTGCTCGTGCTCGCCGACGACCTCATCGTGCTGATGGTCGGCTGGGAGCTCACGACCGTCTTCAGCTACCTGCTCGTCGGCCTGAACCACCGCTCGGCGAGCAACCGCCGGGCGGCCCAGACGGCGCTCATCGTCACCACGGTCGGCGGCCTGACCATGCTCGTCGGCATCATGCTGCTCGAGTCGCAGACCGGCACCTTCTCGCTCGCCGCGACGCTCGCCGACCCGCCCGAGGGCGTCATGGCCGGCTGGGCCGCCGCCTGCATGGTCGTGGGCGCGCTGTCGAAGTCGGCGATCGTGCCGTTCCAGTTCTGGCTGCCGGGCGCGATGGCGGCGCCCACGCCGGTGTCGGCCTTCCTGCACGCCGCCGCCATGGTCAAGGCCGGCGTCTTCCTCATCGCCGCGCTCAGCCCGGCGTTCGCCGAGCTGCCCTGGTGGCGCTGGGCGCTCGTCGGCCTCGGCATCGCGACGATGCTGCTCGGCGCGGTGCGGGCGCTGCGCCAGCTCGACATCAAGGTGCTGCTCGCGCACGGCACCGTCAGCCAGCTCGGCCTGCTGATCACCGTCATCGGCATGGGCACGCAGGCGTCGATGCAGGCGGGCCTCGCGCTGCTCGCGGCGCACGCGACCTTCAAGGCGGCGCTGTTCATGGTGGTCGGCGCCGTCGACCGCTCCACCGGCACCCGCGATCTGCGCGAGCTCGGCGGACTGGTGAGGCGGATGCCGCTGGCCGCCTTCTCGGCCATCGTCGCGGCCGCGTCGATGGCCGGCATCCCACCGACGCTCGGCTTCCTCGCCAAGGAGGCGGCGCTCGCCGCCGCGGTGGACGACGCGGCCGGGCCGCTCGGCGCGCTCAGCTGGGTCGCCTTCGCCGGCATCGCGATCGGCGCCGCGCTCACCGTCGCCTACTCGCTGCGCTTCGTGGTCGGCATCTTCTTCGGGCCGCTGACGGTGCAGCTCAAGCGGCGCTCGCGGATGCTCGTGGCGGCGCCGGTGCTGCTCGGCGTCGCGTCGATCGTGCTGGGCTTCGCGGGCGACAGCATCTCCGCGCTGCTCCAGCCGCACGTGGCGATCATGGAGGCGGGGGAGGAGGCGCCGGACCTGGCGCTCTGGCACGGCATCACCCTCCCGCTCATCGCCTCGATCCTCGCGTGGCTCGCGGGCACCGCGATCCACCTGGCCATGGGCGGGCGGCGGCGCGCGCCCCACGGCGAGGATCCGTTCGAGCGCGGCTACCACGCGAGCATGCGCGGTCTCGACCGCCTCGCTGTCGAGGTGACCTCGCGCATCCAGACCGGTTCGCTGCCGCTCCACGTGACCACCATCCTGCTCGCGGTCGTGTCGGGGCCCGGCACGGCACTGCTGCTCTCGAGCGCGCTGTCGGCCGACGTGCGCCTGTTCGACTCGTGGGGTCAGCTGGGCGCGGCCGTGCTGATCTCGGTCGCGGCGGTGCTGGTCACCACCACCCGCGGCCGGCTGAAGGCCTTCATGCTCGTGTCGGTCGTCGGTTACGGGGTGGCGCTGCTGTTCCTGCTGCACGGCGCCCCCGACCTGGCGCTCACGCAGGTGCTCGCCGAGACCGTCTTCCTGGTGATCCTCGTGCTCGTGCTGCGGCGCCTGCCGAAGTACTTCACCGACCGGCCGCTGCGAGCCGCCCGCTGGCTGCGCATGCTGCTGGGCACCGCGGTCGGCACGTTCGCGGCGGTCGCCTCGCTCGCGGCGCTCCAGGCCCGCACCGCCGAGCCCATCTCGAACGGCTTCTACGAATGGGCGTTCCAGTTCGGGCACGGCGAGAACATCGTCAACGTCACGCTCGTCGACATCCGCGCCTGGGACACGCTCGGCGAGGTGTCGGTGCTGCTCGCCGCAGCCACCGGCGTCGCGAGCCTCATCTTCGTGCGCCGCCCGGTCGCCGGCAGCGGCGTGCTCGCGCCGCGCGACGGCCAGCCGACCCGCCGCACGTGGCTGCGCGGGGCGTTCACCGACGAGGCGATGGCATCGCCGGTGCTCGAGATGATGACCCGGCTGCTCTTCCCGATCATGATGCTGGTGTCGGTCTACCTGCTCGCGGTGGGCCACAACGAGCCCGGCGGCGGCTTCGCCGGCGGCCTGGTCGCGGGCGTGGCGCTCGCGGTGCGCTACCTCGCCGGCGGCCGCGACGAGCTGCTCGACGCGATGCCGTTCGACGCCGGCAAGCTGCTCGGCGGCGGCATGGCGGTGGTCGTGCTCAGCGTCATCTGGCCCGTGCTCATCGGCGGCCGCATCGGCGAGTCGTACTCCATCGAGTGGACGGTGCCGCTGCTGGGCGACCAGAAGCTCGTCACCACGCTCTTCTTCGACATCGGCGTCTGGCTCATCGTCATCGGCGCCATGCTCGACTTCGTCCGATCCCTGGGAGCCGGCATCGACCTCCACGGCGAGCAGAACGTCGCCCCCCGCCCGCAGTGGCGCTCCGACCGCTCGCTGCCGGGCAAGGAGGTGCGGCGATGACCCCCACGCTCATCCTGGCCATCGCCGGCGGCGTGCTGATCGCGACCGGCGTCTACCTGCTGCTCGAGCGCAGCCTCATGCGCATCCTGGCGGGGGTCATGCTCGCCGGCAACGGCGTGAACCTGCTGTTCATGGTCGCGAGCGGCCCGGCGGGCCTCGCGCCCATCGTCGGCAACCCCGAGAGCGAGATCAGCGACCCGCTGCCGCAGGCGATGGTGATCACGGCCATCGTCATCTCGCTCGCGACCGGCGCGTTCCTGCTCGCGATGTCCTACCGGTCCTTCCAGCTCGAAGGCCATGACGAGGTCGCCGACGACGTCGAGGACGCCATCGTGCGCCGTCGCGCCGAGGCCGACCTCTCGAGCGAGGCCTACGTCGAGCTCACTCCGGAGGTCCAGCCCGACACCGAGTCCGGCGGCCGGTCGGAGGAGCAGCGCTGATGGACTTCTCCAACCTCGTGCCCGTGCCCGTGCTGCTGCCGCTGCTCGGCGCCGGCATCACGCTCGTGCTCGCCCGCCACCCCAAGTGGCAGCGGATCGTCTCGGGCTCCACGCTCGGGCTCGTCGCAGCCTTCGCGCTCATCCTCTGCCTCGCCGCCGATGCGCAGGGCCCGATCGTGCTCTGGGTCGGTGCGTGGCCAGACGGGCTGGGCATCGTGCTCGTCGCCGACCGCCTCTCGGCGCTGCTGGTGCTCGTCTCCAGCATCGTCACGGCCTTGGTCGTCATCTTCCCCTCGCGCCGCGACATCGCCGACAGCGCCGACGGGGCGCCGGTCTCGGTGTTCCATCCGACGTTCCTGGTGCTGACGGCCGGCGTCGCGAACGCGTTCCTGGCCGGCGACCTCTTCAACCTCTTCGTCGGCTTCGAGATGCTGCTGTTCTCGTCGTACGTGCTCATCATGCTGGGTGCCACCAAGGAGCGCGTGCGCGCCGGCAGCACCTACGTGATCGTCAGCGTCGTCTCGTCGACGCTCTTCCTGCTGGCGCTGTCGATCGTCTACGGCGCCACCGGCACGGTGAGCTTCGCGCAGCTGCCCGAGCGGCTCGCCGAGCTCGATCCCGGCATGCAGCTGACGATCCAGCTGCTGCTGCTCGTGGTGTTCGGCATCAAGGCGGCGGTGTTCCCGCTGCAGGCCTGGCTGCCCGACTCCTACCCGACGGCGCCGGCGAGCGTCACCGCGGTCTTCGCCGGGCTGCTCACGAAGGTCGGCGTCTTCGCGATCATCCGGCTGCAGACGCTTCTGTTCCCCGAGAGCCCGCTCACCGACCTGCTGCTGGTGGTCGCGATCCTCACGATGGTGCTCGGCATCCTCGGCGCGCTGGCGCAGGGCGAGATCAAGCGTCTGCTGTCGTTCACGCTCGTCAGCCACATCGGCTACATGCTGCTCGGCATCGCGCTCGGCACCGAGCAGGGCCTGGCGGGCGCGATCTTCTACATCGTCCACCACATCCTCGTGCAGACGGCGCTGTTCATCGTCGTGGGCCTCATCGAGCGCGTCGGCGGCTCGACGAGCCTCGCGCGGCTCGGCGGTCTCGCCTCGGTGCCGCTGCTGGCGGTGCTCTACCTGCTGCCGGCGCTCAACCTGGGCGGCATCCCGCCGCTGTCGGGCTTCCTCGGCAAGGTGGCACTGATGGATGCGGCGCTCGAGACGGGCACGCCGCTCGCGGTGCTCTCGGTGGTCGCAGGCGTCGCGACCAGCCTCCTGACCCTGATCGCCGTCATCCGCGTCTGGCAGCGCGCCTTCTGGCAGGACCGCGGCGAGGACGACGAACGCGTGCACTCGCTGCGCGTGCTGCCCCGCATCTGGGTCGTCGCGGCGTCGACGCTCGTCGCCATCACCGTGGCCCTCACGGCCCTCGCCGGCCCGTTGACCGACTACGCCCAGCGCGCATCCGTCGACATCATGGGCGGCGCATACCAGATCGCCGTCGAGGAGGCCATGCCGTGATGCAGCGCCCCGCCCTCCGCGCCCGCGCCTCGGTGGTCGCCACGATCGGCCTCGCCCTCATCTGGATGATGCTCTGGGGCGAGCTCTCGCTCGGCGCCGCGCTCTGGGGCGTGATCGTCGCGCTGCTCATCCAGATCGCGTTCCCGCTGCCCGAGGTGCCCGAGCTCGAGTCGTTCCGGCCGATCGGCTTCCTGCGGCTGGTGCTGGTGACGCTGTGGGGCCTGCTCATCTCGTCGTTCCAGGTCGCCGCGCAGGTGGTCGCGTTCTGGCGGCCGACGCGCAACGCGATCATCCGCGTCGAGCTGCGCAGCGACTCGACGTTCATCACCGTCATCACCGCAGAGCTGGTGACGCTCGTGCCCGGCTCGGTGGCGATCGACGCCGGCGCCGGCTGGCTGCTCGTGCACGTGTTCGACGCCTCGACCGACGCGGCGATCGACAGCGCGCGGGCGAAGGTCCGCGCGACCGAGGCGACCGTGCTGCGCGCCTTCGGCACCCCCGAGGACCGTGCGCTGCTGGAGGTGGACTGATGGAGGTCGTGCTGTTCATCGCCGGCGCGATGCTCGTGGCGGCTGCGGCGCTCACCCTGGTCCGCATCGTGCGCGGACCCGGCCCGAGCGACCGCGTGGTCGCCACCGACGTGCTCATCACGACGGTCGCCGGCGGGCTCGCGGTGGAGGCGGCCATCAACGACCACCACTACACGATCCCGGTGATCCTGGTGATCTCGCTGCTGGCCTTCGCGGGCACCGTCTCGATGGCGCGCTTCGTCGCCGGCCGCGAGGGCGTGGTCGGGCGCGGCCCGACCGCGCGCGACCGCCAGCGCGGGCTCGAGGGCGACGGCCCGGCCGAGGGGGATGGCGCATGACGCTCGAAGCCGTGCTCGACGTGGTCGGCGCGATCCTGATCCTGATCGGTGCGTCCTTCACGCTCACCGCCGCGATCGGCCTCGTGCGGCTGCCCGACGTGCTCAACCGCATGCACGCGGCGTCGAAGCCGCAGTCGCTGGGCTTCCTGCTGCTGTGCCTGGGGCTCGCCTTCGTGCTGCGCGAGGGCAGCGCGACCGCGATGCTCGCCGTCGCCGCCGGGCTGCAGCTCGTGACGGCGCCGGTCGCCACCCAGATGATGGCCAAGGCCGCGCACCGCACCAAGCAGTACCGCGCCGACCTGGTGGTCGACGACGCCGACCGAGAGGCGGATGCGGACGGTCGCGATGAGGACGACGCGACCCGATAGGATCGGGTCAGAAACGCACAGCCGGCCGCTGCACGCCCGTGTGGGAGAGCCCCTCCGGGGGCACCGAAGGAGCAAGCCTCCCCGCCAATCTCTCAGGTCCTCGAACCACACGGGAAGGCCACACTGGAGCGACCGGCTGCCGGTCGCGACTGTGGGGGAGTCCAGATCTCAGGAGGACTCATGACCGCATCGGGCTCATCGCAGCCGGCTTCGCCGCTGCTCGCGGTGCACGAGGCTGCCGGGGCGCAGCTGATCGACTTCGCGGGGTGGCAGATGCCCGTGCGCTACGGCTCCGACCTCGCCGAGCACCAGGCCGTGCGCGAGCGCGCGGGCCTGTTCGACCTCAGCCACATGGCCGAGCTGCGCGTCAGCGGAGCGCAGGCCGGCGAGTTCCTCGACCACGCGCTCGCCGGGCGCCTGTCGACCATCGAGCTGTGGCAGGCGAAGTACTCGCTGCTGCTGGCCGAGCACGGCGGCATCATCGACGACCTGATCGTCTACCGCGTGGCCGACGCCGAGTTCCTCGTCGTCGCGAACGCCTCGAACCGCCACGCGGCGCTCGAGGCGCTCACCGCCCGCATCGCGGCGTTCGACGCGACGATCGTCGACGAGACCGAGCAGACCGCGCTGGTCGCCGTGCAGGGCCCGTTCGCCGCGGCCATCGTCGAGTCGATCGGCCTCGAGTCGGAGCCGCTCGACGGCCTGCGCTACTACCGCAGCCTCCCCGCGGTCTTCGAGGGCGAGGACGTGCTGCTCGCCCGCACCGGCTACACCGGCGAGGACGGCTTCGAGCTCTACATCGCCGCGCACGCCGCAGAAGACCTGTGGCGCGCGATCACCATCGCCGGCGAGTCGCACGGCCTGGCGCTGTGCGGCCTGGCCGCCCGCGACACCCTGCGCCTCGAGGCGGGCATGCCGCTCTACGGCAACGAGCTCTCGCTCGACGTGCTGCCCGCCCAGGTGGGGCTCGGCCGCGTCGTCGCGCTGAAGACCAAGGGCGACTTCGTGGGCCGCGCCGCCATCGAGGCCGGCCCCGCCGAGGGCGCCCCGGTGCTCGTCGGGCTCGTCGCCGAGGGACGCCGCGCGCCCCGCTCCGGCTACCCCGTGCTCGACGGCGACCGCGTCGTCGGCACCATCACCAGCGGCGCGCTGTCGCCGACGCTCGGCCATCCCATCGCGATGGCGCTCGTCGAGCCCGGCTCCGCCGACTCCGACTCCCTGAAGGTCGACGTCCGCGGCACGCAGCTGCCCGCGACGGCCACCGACCTGCCGTTCTACAAGCGAGAGGCATGACCATGAGCGACACCCAGTACACCGCCGACCACGAGTGGGTCCGCGTCGAGGGCGACCTCGCCACGATCGGCATCACCGACTTCGCGCAGAACGCCCTCGGCGACGTCGTGTTCGTCGACCTGCCCGGCATCGGCCGCTCGTTCGCCGCCGGCGAGGCGCTCGGCGAGATCGAGTCGACGAAGTCGGTCGGCGAGCTCATCGCCCCCGCGGCCGGCGAGGTCGTCGAGGTCAACGACGAGGTCGCGGGCGACCCGACGCTCGTGAACTCCGCGGCCGAGGGCGCCGGCTGGCTCATCAAGGTGCGCTTCTCCGAGCAGCCCGAGCTGCTCGACGAGGCCGCCTACCGAGAGCTCACCGCCTGATGCGCCCGTTCGTCGACCGCCACATCGGCACCGATGCGGCGGCGCAGGAGCGCATGCTCTCGCTCGTCGGCTTCGACTCGCTCGAGTCGCTCATGGACGCGGCCGTGCCGGCCGGCATCCGCACCGCCGGAGCGCCGATCGGCGAGGCCGCGACCGAGACGCAGGCGCTCGCCGAGCTGCGCGGGCTCGCCGCGCGCAACCGCGTGCGCCACAGCGCGATCGGCCTCGGCTACCACGGCACCGTGACGCCGCCGGTGATCAAGCGCGTGATCCTCGAGAACCCCTCCTGGTACACGGCGTACACGCCCTACCAGCCCGAGATCAGCCAGGGCCGGCTCGAGGCGCTCATCAACTTCCAGACGATGGTCGCCGACCTGACGGGCCTCGACATCGCGAACGCATCGATGCTCGACGAGGGCACCGCGGTCGTCGAGTCGATGCTGCTCGCCCGGCGCGCCTCGAAGTCGGCGTCGTCGGTCTTCGTCGTCGACACCGACCTGCTGCCGCAGTCGAAGGCGCTGCTGCGCCACCGCGCGCACGCCACCGGCATCGAGCTCGTCGAGCTGCCGCTGGCCGAGACCGACGCGGCCGACCTCCCTGCGTCGTTCGGTGTCATCGCCCAGCTGCCGGGCGCATCCGGCCTCGTCTGGGACGCCACCGCGATCTTCGCCGCCTCGACCGCGATGGGCGGCGTGCCCGTCGCCGCGGCCGACCTGCTGTCGCTCGCGATCATCGAGGCGCCCGGCCACCAGGGCGCGCGCATCGCCGTCGGCTCGTCGCAGCGCTTCGGCGTGCCGATGGGCTTCGGCGGCCCGCACGCCGGCTTCATGGCCGTCGCCGAGTCGCTCACGCGCCAGATGCCCGGCCGCCTCGTGGGCGTCTCGCAGGATGCCGAGGGCTACCCCGCCTACCGGCTGACGCTGCAGACCCGCGAGCAGCACATCCGCCGCGAGAAGGCGACCAGCAACATCTGCACCGCGCAGGTGCTGCTGGCCGTCATGGCGTCGATGTACGGCGTGTACCACGGGCCCGACGGCATCACGGCGATCGCCGAGAGCGTCCACCGCGTGGCGACGCGCTTCGCGCGGGCCGCTGCCGACGCGGGCATCGAGCTCGTCCACGAGTCGTTCTTCGACACGGTGCGGATGCGGGTGCCCGGCCGGGCGCGCGAGCTGCAGTCCCGCGCGGGTGACGCAGGCATCCTGGTGCACGCGGTCGACGACGACGTGCTGCACGTCGCGTTCGACGAGACCTGGGCAGAGCTGGGCACCGGCGTGCTGCTCGACGTGCTGCTGCCGGCGCTCGGGCTCGGCAGCGCCCCGGAGGAGGCGGAGCGCGCCATCCCCGCGGCGCTCGTGCGCGAGAGCCCGTTCATGACGCACGAGGTCTTCTCGGCGCACCGCTCCGAGACGCAGCTGATGCGCTACGCGAAGCGGCTCGCCGACCGCGACTACGCGCTCGACCGGGGCATGATCCCGCTCGGCTCGTGCACGATGAAGCTGAACGCGGCGGCCGAGATGGAGGCCATCACCTGGCCCGAGTTCACGCAGCTGCACCCCTACGGCCCGATCGAGGATGCCGAGGGCTCGCTCGCGCTCATCGACCAGCTGGGCGAGTGGCTGGCGGGCATCACCGGCTACGACACCGTCTCGCTGCAGCCGAACGCCGGCGCGCAGGGCGAGCTCGCGGGACTCATGGCGATCCGCGGCTACCACGACTCGCGCGGCGACCAGCACCGCGACGTGGTGCTCATCCCGGCCTCGGCGCACGGCACCAACGCGGCGAGCGCCGTGCTGGCGGGCATGCGCGTCGTGGTCGTGGCGACGAGCGAGAACGGCGACGTCGACGTGGCCGACCTCGAGGCCAAGATCGGCACCCACGCGGGCCAGCTGGCGGCGCTCATGGTCACCTATCCGTCGACGCACGGCGTCTACGAGTCCGAGATCCGACGCGTCACCGACCTGGTGCACGAGGCGGGCGGCCAGGTCTACATCGACGGCGCCAACCTCAACGCCCTGCTCGGCCACGCCACCTTCGGCGACATGGGCGGCGACGTCTCGCACCTCAACCTGCACAAGACCTTCTGCATCCCGCACGGCGGCGGCGGCCCGGGCGTCGGCCCGGTCGCGGCGAAGGCGCACCTCGCGGCCTTCCTGCCGCGCGACCCGCGCGACCAGTCGCAGGTGATCGACGGCGTGCGCATCGGCGCGAACCCGATCTCGGCCGCCCCGTGGGGCTCGGCGTCGATCCTGCCGATCTCGTGGGCCTACGTGCGCATGATGGGGCAGGACGGCCTGACGAAGGCGACGGCGAGCGCGGTGCTGGCGGCGAACTACATCGCCTTCCGCCTGCGCGACCACTTCCCGGTGCTCTACACCGGCGAGCACGGCCTCGTGGCGCACGAGTGCATCCTCGACCTGCGGCCGCTGAAGGAGACGACGGGCGTCTCGAACGACGACGTCGCGAAGCGCCTGGTCGACTACGGCTTCCACGCGCCGACCATGTCGTTCCCCGTCGCCGGCACGCTGATGGTCGAGCCGACGGAGTCGGAGGATCTGGTGGAGATCGACCGCTTCGTCGACGCGATGATCGCCATCAAGGCCGAGGCCGACGCGGTCGGCCGCGGCGAGGTGCCGCTCGAGCAGAGCGCGCTGCGCCGGGCCCCGCACACGCCCGGCTCGATCGTGCACGGCGAGTGGGACCGCCCCTACTCCCGCGAGCACGCGGTCTTCCCCGTGCCCGGCGTCGAGCGGGCCAAGTACTGGCCGCCGGTCGCGCGCGTCGACCAGGCCTACGGCGACCGCAACATCGTGTGCAGCTGCCCGCCGGTGGAGGCCTTCGCCTGATGCCCCTGGCAGCTCGCCGCTCGAGCGCACCGATCGCCGCGAGAGCCGTCACCACGACGGCGATCGCGGCGATCGCGGCGATGCTGCTCTCGGCTTGCGGCGGCCCGGAGTTCACGCCTCGCCTGCAGGCCGGCACGAGCGTCGAGGTCGCGTGGAGCGGCGAGCTGACCGACGGCAACGCCGCGAGCACGACGGGCGCGACCGAGGGCAACCGCGACGTCGCCGCCATGACGCGCGGCGCCTTCGCGGTGATCGACGCCGACAGCGAGCACCGCGAGGACCCGTCGTTCGGGGTCGCGTCGATCGTCGAGGGCACCGGACCGACGGGGTCCCGGGCGACGGGCTCCGACTTCACCGTGCGCTACGACCTCGCCGACCACGTGCGCTGGAGCGACGGGGTGCCGCTCGACGGCGCCGACCTGATGCTCGCGTGGGCCGCGAGCTCGAACGCCCTCTCGACGCCGGACCTCGACGTCGCCGCCCTGCGCGGCGCCGACGGCCGGCTCGACCTCGCCGAGACCGAGGTCTGGTTCGACGTGGCGGATGCGGGGGGCATGGTCCACGCGGAGGACCGGCCCGTGCGCGACGACTGGGCGCGCTCGATCGAGGTGCCGTTCGCGCAGCCCGTGCCCGACTGGCGCACGGCGCTCGAGGTGGCGGTGCCCGCGCACGTCGTGGGCCGCGCCGCGTTCGGCGTCGACGACCCGATGGAGGCGAAGCAGCGGGTGCTCGACGCGATCGACCGCGCAGACCCCACCGCGCTCGCTCCGCTCGCCGAGGCGTGGAGCACGGCGCTGCGCATCGACGCCGCGTCACCCGATCCCGCCGCGCTGCTCTCGAGCGGCCCGTACCGCGTCGAGTCGATCCGCGACGGCCGCCTCGAGCTCGTCGCCAACGCCGACTACGTCGGCGCGCAGGGCGCGGGCGTCGAGCGCATCGCGCTGCGGGACGTCGCCGACCAGGCCGCGGCGCTCGCCGGCGTCGTGGCGGGCGAGATCGACGTGGCGACCGTGCGCCCGACCGACGCCGACGCCGACGCGATCCGCGACCTCGACCGCGGCGGCAGCACGCTGCTCGACGACGGCGACGGCACCCGCTGGGAGCTCGTGGTGCGCGCCGATCGCGCGCCGCTGCAGTCGGTCGAGGCGCGCCGCTCGCTCTTCCACGCCATCGACCGCCGCGGCCTCGCCGAGGCGGCGCTGGGGGAGCGGGGCGCCGAGACCACCTCGGCCGACTCGGTGCTGTTCCGCCCGGGCACGCGCATCTACGACTACGCGCTCGAGGACGCCGGCTTCCCGCAGGCGTTCGGCGGCGCCGACGACGAGCTCGCGAACGCCGAGCGCGCCTCGATGGGCATCCCCGCGGGCACGCCCCTGTGCGTGCGCTACGACCGGGCGGATGCGTTCGCCTCCGCCGCGCTGCCCGCGCTGGCCGCGCAGGCGGCGCTCGCCGGCTGGGCCGTGCAGGACTGCGGCGTCGACGACCTCGCCGCCGGCCTCGCCCAGCCCGACTGGAACGTCGTGCTGCAGCGGGTGCCCGCGCCCGCCGACACCGCGGCCGTGGTCGAGCGCTGGCGCGACGGCGGCGTCGCCGCCCGCACGGGCCCCGAGCGCGAGGTGCTCCTCGACGAGGCGCTCAGCACCGGCGACCCCGACGCCCTCGAGGAGACGCTGCTCGAGATCGAGGCCTCCCTCGTGGCCGACGCCCTCGTGCTGCCGATCGTCGAGCCGTCGGCGCTCACCGTGAGCGCGCCCGGAGTGCAGGGAGTGGCACCCAGGCCGGGCAGCGCATCCCTCACCTGGAACGCCTGGGAGTGGGGCGTCGAGGCCGCGCCGACGCCCTAGCCCGGCTCAGCCGCCGAACAGCGCCGGGAACGTCGCGTACGCCCAGGGGTAGCCTGCGAAGACCGCGACGTCGATGAGCGTGTGCGCGACGATGAGCGGCACGAGCCTGCCGGTGCGGGCGTAGAGCCAGCCGAAGAGCAGGCCCATCGCGAAGTTGCCGATCATGGCGGGCACCCCCTGGTAGAGGTGGTACGCGCCGCGCAGCGCCGCAGTGGCGACGATGATGGGCCACTCGCCCCAGCCGAGACGGCGCAGCCGCGCGAAGAGGTAGCCGACGACGATGACCTCCTCGGTCAGGCCCGCCCGCAGCGCCGAGAGCAGCAGCACCGGCACCGTGAACCAGTCCGCGTCGAGCGGGGAGGGCACGACGTTGACCGTGAGCCCCAGCGAGCGGCCGAGCAGGTAGAGCGCGAGGCCCGGGATGCCGATGACGAGCACGAGCGCCACGCCCGACAGGCCGTCCTTCACGGGTCTCGCCGCATCGATGCCGAGCGCCCCGAGGTGCGGGCGGCGCGAGCGCCACAGCAGCCAGCACACCAGCGCCACCGGCACCAGGTCGAGGGTGATGCCGGTGAGCTGGTAGGCCAGGTCGAGCCACGCCCGGTCGGAGCGCGTCGGGTTGAGCGCGACCGACTGCTCGCCGATCGGCTCGGGCCGCGTCGACACGTCGACGAACTGCAGCACCGACCACAGCGCGCTCGCGCCGAGCGAGAGCAGCAGCACGATCGCCAGCTCCCACCAGAGCCGTCGCTGCGTGGGCACCGGGGGGCGGATGGGCTGGGTCACGCCTCCAGGGTACGGCCGCGATTCCGCGCGTCCGGTCGGGCGCTGCCGCACGACTGTTGCGCTTGGATCGATCCGCGCGCGCCTGATCACGGTTGTGCACCGAGTTGGTAACGATCCGGTGTCCTAGGGCTCGGGCCGCTCGCGCCGGCCCTACAGTGGCACTCATCCAGAGCACTGCGGCTGTCTGGCCGCGCGCTCACCTTGCACAGGAGGAACATTGAGGATCAAGCGATTCGCTGCGGGCGGCGTGCTGCTCGCGACGGGCGCGCTCGTCCTCTCCGCTTGCACGCCTACTCAGGCGCCAGGAGCGGAGATCGTCGAGGGCACGTCCATCACTGTCGCGTGGAACCAGCCGTTCTACTCGGCCAACGGCAACACGTCGTTCGGCAACGCGACTGCGAACAACAACATCAACTACATGACGTACGGCGGGTTCTGGTACTACGACAACACCCCCGAGCTGCAGCGCGACGAGTCGTTCGGCACGTACGAGCTGGTCTCCGAGGAGCCGCTCCAGGTGCAGTACACGATGAACGAGGCGGCGCAGTGGAGCGATGAGGTTCCCGTCGACGCCGCCGACCTGATGCTGGGCTGGGCTGCCATCTCCGGTGCGTTCAACACGGCCGACTTCGACGCCACCGAGTTCCAGGACCCGGAGACCGGCGCGTTCACGACCGAGTTCCCCGAGGGCACCGTCTACTTCGACTCGGGCGCCACGCCCGACTCGGGCCTCGGCCTCGTGCGCGACACGCCTGAGGTCAACGAGGACGGCCGCGGCGTGCTCATGACGTACTCCGACTTCTACGTCGACTGGGAGCTGGCGTTCAACGGCGGTCTGCCCGCCCACGTGATCGCGCAGCGCGCGCTCGGCATCGAAGACCCGATGGAGGCCAAGCAGGCCGTCCTCGACGCGATCCAGAACGAGGACCTCGAGGTCATCGGTCAGCTCGCCGCCGAGTGGAACACGGGCTTCAACTTCACCGAGATGCCGTCCGACACGTCGGTGCTCACGGCCAACGGCCCGTACATGATCAGCGACTTCGTCGCCGACCAGTTCATCACGCTGCAGGCCAACGAGAACTACGTGGGCGACCACCAGCCGCAGGTCGAGACGATCACCGTGCGCTTCATCACCGACGCCATGGCTGCGGTGACCGCGCTCCAGAACGGTGACGTCGACGTCATCCAGCCGCAGGCCACGCCTGACGTCCGCGCCGCCCTCGAGGCGACCGAGGGCATCACGGTCAACTTCGGCGAGGGTGCGACGTACGAGCACGTCGACCTGCAGTTCGACCAGTCGAAGAACCCCGGCGTCTTCTCGACGCTCGAGGCTCGCCAGTCGTTCCTGATGACGATCCCGCGCCAGGAGATCATCGACCGCCTCATCGTCCCGCTGAACCCGGAGGCCACGGTCCGCAACTCGGCCGTCTTCGTCCCGGGCGCTGAGGGCTACGACGAGTCGGTGGAGAACTCCGGCATCCTCGACACGTACTCCGAGGTCGACATCGAGCAGGCCACGGCGCTGCGCGAGCAGGCCGGTCTTGCCGAGGGCACCGAGGCCTGCCTCCTGTTCGCCTCGACCAACCCGCGTCGCGTCTCCGAGTACGAGCTCATCCGCGAGTCGGCCGCACAGGCCGGCTGGTCGGTGACCGACTGCTCGTCGCCCGAGTGGGGCGGCCTCCTCGGCGCTCCGGGTGTCTACGACGCCTCGCTGTTCGGCTGGCAGTCGACGTCGCTCGGCGTCGCCTCGGTCGGTCCGAACTTCGAGACCGGCGGCATCAACAACCTCTCCTACTACTCCAACCCGGAGATGGACGAGGTCGTCAAGGAGCTGAACGTCACGGTCGACGCCGAGCGTCAGCTCGAGCTCCTGAAGGACATCGACCGCATCCTCGTCGAGGACGCGTTCGGCATCACCATCTTCCAGTTCCCGGAGGTGACGGCCTTCTCGGACCGCATCTCGGGTGTCGACTCGTCGCCGCTCGCGCCGACGATCTTCTGGAACGTGTGGGACTGGACGCCGACCGAGACCAACGTCTCGGGCAGCTGATAGGCCAGATCGCCTAGGGGCGCATCCACTGCTAGTGTGATGTGGCTTTCAGGCAGAGAGGCGCCGGACCACCTGGCCCGGCGCCTCTCGCATGAACTCATCCGCACCGCCCGATCGGCGAGCTGCGGGTCCAAATTCACCCGGAACCCAAGGAGGCGAACCGGTGGCGACATTCATCGTCAGGCGCCTGATCGCGGCTGTGCTCATCCTGCTGGCCGCGACTTTCCTCATGTACAACATGGTCGCCCTCTCGGGTGATCCGCTCGAGGATCTGCGCGGCGTCCAGACGCCGAACACAGCCCAGCTGATCGAAGCCCGCATCCGCCTGCTGCACCTCGACGTGCCGCCGCCGCTGCGCTACTTCATCTGGCTCGGCGGCATCGCCGGTTGCTTCATCGGCCAGTGCGACTTCGGCATGACCATCCAGCAGCAGCCCGTGCTCGACGTGCTCGTCAACTCGATGGACCAGACCCTTCGCCTCGTGACGATCGCGACCGTGGTCGCCATCATCCTCGGCATCACCATCGGCATCACGACGGCCCTGCGTCAGTACTCCTCGTACGACTACTCCGTCACCTTCATCTCCTTCCTCTTCTACTCGCTGCCGATCTTCTGGTTCGCGGTGCTGCTCAAGCAGTTCCTCGCCATCGGCGCGAACGACTGGTTCCAGTCAGGGGCGCAGATCCAGCCGTGGGTCATCGCCGCAGTGGCGCTCGCCTCCGGGCTCTTCTGGATGGCGGTCCTGGGCGGCGACGTCAAGCGCAAGGCGATCACCTTCGCGCTGGCGTTCCTCGCCGGCGGTCTGCTGCTCTGGTACATGAGCGTCTCGGGCTGGTTCCTGAACCCGCGCTTCATCGTGTTCGGCCTCGACTTCTCGCTGCTCGCGATCGCCGTGTTCAACATCACCATCGCGCTGCTGGTCACGGCGATCCTCGCCGGCTTCAAGCAGAAGCGCTCGCTCTTCATCGCGCTCGGCATGGCCGTGCTCGGCGCCGCGCTCTACTACCCGGTCAACTACGTCCTGTTCAACCCGCAGATCGTGCCGATGGACACCTGGCTCATGATCGGCCTCGCCGTGCTGACGATCGCGGTCGGCGTGCTCGCCGGCTGGATCTTCGGCGGCGACAACAAGTCGACGAACATGAAGGTGGGCGGCTGGACCGCGTTCCTCGTCGCAGCGGTCATGGTCGTCGACCGGCACATGCAGCTGTGGAACGCCTACTCGACCTCCGGCTTCGTGCGCGGTCGCCCGATCGCCACGATCGGCGCCAGCAACCCCGGGTTCTCGGACTCCACGTTCTTCGTGCAGGGGGTCGACACGTTCACGCACATGCTGCTGCCGTCGATCGCCCTCATGGTCATCTCGTTCGCCGGCTACACGCGCTACACCCGCGCGAGCCTGCTCGAGGTGCTCAACCAGGACTACATCCGCACGGCGCGCGCGAAGGGCCTGACCGAGCGCACCGTGATCGTGCGCCACGCGTTCCGCAACGCGCTGATCCCGATCACCACGATCGTCGCCTTCGACATCGCCGGCATCATCGGCGGCGCGGTGATCACCGAGCGGGTGTTCGGCTGGACAGGCATGGGCTCCATGTTCCAGAACGGCCTCGACCGCGTCGACCCGAACCCCGTGATGGCGTTCTTCCTCGTCACCGGCGGGCTCGCGCTCCTGTTCAACCTGCTGGCCGACATCGCATACGCGGCCCTCGACCCCCGAATCCGGGTGAGCTGATGACCACCAACCTTCCCTCGCAGCCCGCCGGCCCCCAGATCACCGACGCCGAGGCCAACCTCGAGCTCAAGGAGATCGAGGGCCTCAGCCAGGGCCAGATCGTCCGCAAGCGCTTCTTCCGCCACTGGGGCGCCGTGACCTCGATGATCGTGCTCGCGCTCATCGTGATCCTCGCGTTCACCTCCGTCGGCCTCTCGTTCGGGTCCGTCCGGGTGCCTGGCTGGTGGACCTGGGACTGGACCCAGAACCCGCGCCCGGTCAACGGCGGCGTCCCCTCGCTCGAGCACCCGTTCGGGCAGGACTCGATCGGCAAGGACCTGTTCGCCCTCGTCATGCGCGGCACGCAGCAGTCGCTCATGATCATGGTGATCGTCGGCCTCATCGGCTCGACGATCGGCATCATCATCGGTGCGCTGTCGGGCTTCTTCCGCGGCTGGGTCGACTCGGTGCTCATGCGCTTCACCGACGTGATCATCACGATCCCGTTCATCGTGATCGGCGCGGTCATCGGCTCGACGTTCGGCAAGCTCGGCGCGTTCATCCTGGCGCTCGTGCTCGGCCTCTTCTCCTGGACGGGCCTCGCGCGCCTCGTGCGCGGTGAGTTCCTCACCCTGCGCGAGCGCGAGTTCGTCGACGCCGCTCGCGTCGCCGGCGCCTCGAACGGCCGCATCATCTTCAAGCACATCCTGCCGAACGCCATGGGCGTCATCATCGTCAACACGACGCTGCTGATGGCCGGTGCGATCCTGGCCGAGACCGGCCTGTCCTACCTCGGCTACGGCGTGCAGGCGCCCGACACCTCGCTCGGCCTCATCATCAGCCAGAACCAGGAGGCGTTCCAGACGCGTCCGTGGCTGTTCTGGTGGCCCGGCCTGTTCATCATCACGATCGCGCTGTGCATCAACTTCATCGGCGACGGCCTGCGCGACGCGTTCGACCCGCGGCAGAAGCGCATGCCCTCCGAGCGCGCGATGCGCAAGGCCGACGCGGTCATCGCCGCCGACGCCGCGGCGCTGCGCGGCCACGAGGCCGACGACACGTCGAGCGCCACGACGACGCTGGCCGAGTCGCCCGGACCCGACGGCCGCCCGCCGCGCGAGGCCGGCGACACCGCCGGCGACGCACCGGTCGATCCCGACGACCGGCGCTGACGTGCGGTCAGCGGAGCAGCAGGGCTGCGGCGACGGCGATCGCCGGCACCGCGACCACGGCGATCGCGGGCCAGTGCCACGTGCGCGTCGCGGTCGCCGTGTCGTCGAGCTGTCCCTCGTCGCGCAGCTCCTCCCAGTGGGTGCGCGTGACGTGCGCGGCCGCGCCGGAGACGCTGTGCACTGCGTCCCCGGGGCGGATCGCGCCGCCGACGGTGCTCGACTCGCGAGCCAGGCGGATGTCCTCCTTGGTGACCTGCGCGATGCCGTAGCGGCTCGGCGCGGGCGCTGCCCAGGCGGTCAGTCGACCCGTGGCCAGCGTCAGCTCGAGCGCCCACTTGGTGTCGATGCGGCGGATGGCGCCCCACGGCACCGTCCAGTCGGTGAAGGGGTTGCGCACCCGCACGCCCGCTCGGTCGATCTCGACGACCGGGCGCCACATGAAGGCCCAGGTCACGGCAGCGCCGAGCACCGGCCAGGGCAGCACCCAGAGGTTGGCGGCCGGATCGTCGGCGAGCAGCACGCTCGCCAGCGCCAGCGCCATCAGGATCCCGATCACCACCGTGATCACCCTGCCGAAGGACGATCGGAACACCGCTCGTTGATAGGCCATTCACCCAGTTTCGCAGAACACCACTGCTTCCCTGACAACGCAGGAGAGGAACTCCCGTGACCGACACGGCAGCCGCCCCCGTCGCAGACCGCGACGTCATCCTCGAGGCACGCGACCTCAACGTCGACTTCTGGGTCGACGGCAAGTTCTACCCGGCCGTCAAGAACGCCGAGTTCAAGGTGCGCGCCGGCGAGGTGCTGGCGATCGTGGGCGAGTCGGGCTCCGGCAAGTCGACGACCGCGATGGCGCTCATCAGCCTGCTGCCCCCGAACGCGCGCGTGCGCGGGTCGGTGACGCTGAAGGGCCAGGAGATCCTGGGGATCCCCCCGCGCGACCTGCGCCACATCCGCGGCAACGAGATCGCGGTGATCTTCCAGGAGCCGATGACGGCGCTGAACCCGGTCTACACGATCGGCTTCCAGATCGTCGAGGCGCTGCGCAGCCACTTCGACCTCACGCCCGACCAGGCGAAGGAGCGCGCGATCGAGCTGATCACGAAGGTCGAGATCCCCGATCCGCCGAACGCGTTCAACAAGTACCCGCACCAGCTCTCCGGCGGCCAGCGCCAGCGCGCGATGATCGCCCAGTCGCTCGCGTGCGACCCTGTCGTGCTGATCGCCGACGAGCCGACCACCGCGCTCGACGTGACGGTGCAGGCCGAGGTGCTCGACCTGATCCGCAAGCTCAAGGACGAGCTCAACTCGGCCATCATCCTCATCACGCACGACATGGGTGTGGTCGCCGACCTCTCCGACCGCATCATCGTCATGCGCAACGGCGAGATGGTCGACCGCGGCTCCGCGCTCGACGTGTTCCAGCGGCCGTCGCACCCGTACACGAAGGAGCTGCTCGCCGCGGTGCCGTACCTGGGCGTGCACGAGGATCAGACGGGCCGCGCGTTCGAGGCGTCGAAGGTCTCCGAGACGGTCGACCCGATCCTGCGCTTCACCGACGTGGTCATCGAGTACCCGAAGCGCGGCCGCGTGCCCGCCTTCCGCGCCGCGGAGGACATCAACCTCGCGGTGTACCCGGGCGAGATCCTGGGCCTCGTGGGCGAGTCGGGCTCTGGCAAGACGACGCTCGGCCGTGCTGCGATCGGCCTGCTGCCCATCACCGCCGGCGTGCTGAGCGTGGCCGGGCAGGACATCTCGGCGGCATCGATGAAGGATCTGCGGCCGCTGCGCGAGAAGACCGGCATCGTGTTCCAGGACCCGTCGTCGTCGCTCAACCCGCGCATGCCGATCGGCGAGTCGATCGGCGAGCCGATCCTGCTCTCGCGCCGCGCCGCCGGCGATGCGATCGAGGCGAAGGACCTCGACAAGCGCGTGCAGGAGCTGCTGGAGTCGGTCGAGCTGCCCGCCTCCTACCGCAACCGCTACCCGCACGAGCTCTCCGGCGGTCAGAAGCAGCGCGTCGGCATCGCCCGTGCGCTGGCGCTGGCGCCCGAGCTGCTGATCGCCGACGAGCCGACGAGCGCGCTCGACGTCTCGGTGCAGGCGCGCTTCCTCGAGCTGCTCACCGGCATCCAGCAGGAGCTGCAGTTCGCCTGCCTCTTCATCAGCCACGACCTCGCGGTCGTCGACTCGCTCGCGCACCGCATCGCGGTGATGCGCAAGGGCAGGATCGTCGAGGAGGGCACCCGCGACGAGATCCTGCGCAACCCGCAGGACGCCTACACGCAGCGACTGATCTCGGCCGTGCCGCTGCCCGACCCGGTCGCCCAGCGCGAGCGCAGGGAGTCGCGCAGGCTGCTCTGACACAGGCTGAACGACGACGGCCGCGACCGCCCGGTACACTGGGCAGTCGCGGCCGTCCGTCGCACTCAAGCAACTGGAAGGCACCTGCATGCCGATCGCCGCGCGATCCGACCTCCGCAACGTGGCGATCGTCGCCCACGTCGACCACGGAAAGACCACCCTCGTCGACGCGATGCTGACGCAGACCGGCTCGTTCGGCGCGCACGACACGCACGACGAGCGCGCCATGGACTCGAACGAGCTCGAGCGTGAGAAGGGCATCACGATCCTCGCCAAGAACACGGCGATCCGATACGTGGGCGAGCACGCCACCGACGGTCCGGTGACGATCAACGTCATCGACACCCCCGGGCACGCCGACTTCGGCGGCGAGGTCGAGCGAGGCCTCTCGATGGTCGACGGCGTCGTGCTGCTCGTCGACGCCTCCGAAGGACCGCTGCCGCAGACCCGCTTCGTGCTCCGCAAGGCGCTCGAGGCCAAGCTGCCCGTCATCCTGCTGGTCAACAAGACCGACCGACCCGACGCGCGCATCGACGATGTCGTGACCGAGAGCCAGGATCTCCTCCTGGGCCTCGCATCCGACCTCGCCGACGACGTGCCCGACCTCGACCTCGATGCCGTCCTCGACGTGCCCGTCGTCTACGCCTCCGGCAAGGCCGGCCGCGCCTCGACGAACAAGCCCGAGAACGGCAGCCTGCCCGACAGCGAGAACCTCGAGCCGCTCTTCGCCTCGATCCTGCAGCACATCCCCGCGCCGAAGTACGACGACGAGGCGCCGCTGCAGGCGCACGTCACCAACCTCGACGCGTCGCCGTTCCTCGGCCGGCTCGCGCTGCTGCGCGTGAAGGCGGGCACCATCCGCAAGGGCCAGACGGTCGCCTGGGTGCGGCACGACGGCGAGGTGCAGAACGTGCGCATCACCGAACTGCTCGAGACGAAGGCGCTCGAGCGCGTGCCTGCCGAGAGCGCGGGCCCCGGCGACATCATCGCCGTCGCCGGCATCGCCGAGATCACGATCGGCGAGACCCTCGCCGACCCCGACGACGTGCGGCCGCTGCCGACCATCACGGTCGACGAGCCCGCCATCTCGATGACGATCGGCACGAACACGTCGCCGCTCGCCGGCAAGGTGAAGGGCTCGAAGCTCACCGGCCGCATGGTGAAGGACCGCCTCGACCGCGAGCTGATCGGCAACGTGTCGCTGCGCGTGGTCGACATCGGCCGCCCCGACGCGTGGGAGGTGCAGGGCCGCGGCGAGCTGGCGCTGGCGATCCTGGTCGAGCAGATGCGGCGCGAGGGCTTCGAGCTCACCGTGGGCAAGCCGCAGGTCGTCACCCGCCGCGTCGACGGCGTGCTGCACGAGCCCTTCGAGCACCTGACGATCGACGTGCCCGAGGAGCACCTGGGTGCCGTCACGCAGCTGCTCGCGGCTCGCAAGGGCATCATGGACGGGATGCAGAACCACGGCACCGGTTGGGTGCGCATGGGTTTCGTGGTGCCGAGCCGTGGCCTGATCGGGTTCCGCACCGAGTTCCTGACGCTCACGCGCGGCACCGGCATCGCCAACGCGATCTCGCACGGCACGCAGCCGTGGGCGGGCTCGATCGTCACCCGCAACAACGGTGCGCTCGTCGCCGACCGCACCGGCGTCGCGACGCCCTTCGCGATCATGGCGCTGCAGGACCGCGGCATCTTCTTCGTGCAGCCCGGCGATGACGTCTACGAGGGCATGGTGGTCGGCGAGAACGCGCGTGCCGATGACATGGACGTCAACATCACCAAGGAGAAGAAGCTCAACAACATCCGGTCGTCGACCGGTGAGGAGCTCGAGCGACTGACGCCTCCGAAGCAGCTCTCCCTCGAGGAGAGCCTCGAGTGGGCCCGCGACGACGAGTGCGTCGAGGTGACGCCGCACGCCGTGCGGATCCGCAAGGTGATCCTCGACGCGACCACTCGTGGTCGCGAGGCCAGCCGCATGAAGAAGCGCGACTAGCGACGTCGAACCGGTGACCGCGGCCCGAGACGGGCCACGGCGCTGGCGTCGCGGCGGCGACCCGAAAGGGTCGCCGCTCTGGTGCTCCAGCGCGCTTACGAAGCGGGCCCCGGTTCTGCCATGCTGGAGGCGAATTCTCCCGCCGCCGGTGGGAGCGCGATGCCCGTTGCGGCATCCGACGTCTCCGTTGCGCTCCCGCCACTGCGATCCGCCCCTCCGTGCGGCTGATCGGCGCCGTCCTCCGACGGCCGCGAGGAGCGTGCGTCGCGCAGATTGATCCACGTGAACAGCACCGACACCGACACCATCCAGCTGCAGCCTCCTGCTGACGAGTCCGCCGCGATCGTCGGCGGGGGAGCCCCCGCCGCCGCCGCGCAGCTCGCCACCCGCCACGGCGCCGACGACCCGAGCACGACCGTCGTCGACGGCCACCCCACGCCCGGCATCAAGCCCGGCCCCATCATCGCGGTGCTCGTCGTCACCGCCTTCGTCATGATCCTCAACGAGACGGTCCTCTCCGTCGCACTGCCGGTGCTGATGACCGAGTTCGCGATCACCGCGACCACCGCCCAGTGGCTCTCGACCGCGTTCATGCTGACCATGGCGGTCGTGATCCCCACGACCGGCTTCCTGCTCAACCGCTTCAGCACTCGCGCGATCTTCACCAGCGCGCTCGTCTTCTTCCTCGTCGGCACGGCGCTCGCCGCCATCGCTCCCGGCTTCGAGCTGCTGCTGGCCGGTCGCGTCGTGCAGGCGGTCGGCACCGCCATGATGCTGCCGCTGCTGATGACCACCACCCTGGCGCTCGTGCCGATCGCGCATCGCGGCGCCGTGATGGGCCTCTCGTCGGTCGTCATCTCCGCCGCTCCCGCGTTCGGTCCGACGATCTCGGGCCTCGTGCTCGGAGCGCTCTCGTGGCGCTTCCTGTTCATCTTCATGCTGCCGGTCACCGTGATCGCGCTGGTCGTGGGCCTCATGGTGATCCGCAACTACACCAGCCCGCGCGCCATGCGCATCGACGCGCTCTCCGTCGTGCTCTCGGCGCTCGGCTTCGGCGGCCTGGTCTTCGCGCTGGTCTCGATCGGTGGGCTGCTCGACGGCAGCGCACCCCTGGCGACGATCATCGGCGGCGTCGTGGGCATCGCCGGCCTCGCGCTGTTCATCGCCCGACAGGTGCGCCTGGGCCGTGAGGGCCGGGCGCTGCTCGACCTGCGCCCCTTCGCGGTGCGCAACTACCGCGCCTCGGCGATGGTCGTCGTCGTCGCGATGCTCTCGATGCTCGGCACCGTCGTCGTGCTGCCGATCTACCTCGTGGGCTCGCTCGGGCTCAGCGTCGTCTCGGTGGGGCTCGTGCTGCTGCCCGGCGGCGCCGTGCAGGCGGTGCTCGGCCCCATCGTCGGTCGGCTCTACGACCGCGTCGGCGCTCGCCCGATCGTGGTGCCGGGCATGGCGCTGATGGGCATCGCCATGTGGCTGCAGGCGCTGCTGCTGACCGACGCGACGCCGGTCAGCCTCATCATCGCCCTCAACGTGGTGTTCGGCATGGGCATGTCGATGGTGATGACACCGCTCATGACCCTCGCCCTCAGCTCGCTGCCGCGAGAGCTGTACGCCGACGGCTCCGCGTCGATGAACACGCTGCAGCAGCTCGCGGGCGCGATCGGCACGGCGCTGTTCGTGGCGATGCTCACGCTCGGCACGGCTTCGGCCACCGCCGAGGGCGCCTCGGCGGGTGCGGCGACGGCCGACGGTGCGGTCTGGGCGTTCGTGCTCGGCGGCGTGCTCGCCACCGTCGCGACCGTGCTCGCCCTGACGATCCGCAGGCTGCCGGCGGACTCGCAGGGCTGATGCCCTGAGCCCCCACCGCCTGAAACGACAGCGGGCCCGAGCCGGTTCGCCGCGCTCGGGCCCTCTGCGCGTCGCTCAGTCCGCGTCGGCGCCCAGCCCGACCCGGTAGCTCGCCCCGCGGTGCTCCGCGGGCAGACGGTCGCCCCGCCCGTGCAGCTTCTGCCGCAGCGTGCCCGGCTGGTACTCCTCCGGGTAGGCGCCGCGCGCCCGCAGCACCGGGATCACGTGCTCGATCACGTCCTCCCACGTGCCGGGGGTGACGGCGTAGGCGAGGTTGAACCCGTCGACGTCGGTCTCCGCGACCCACGACTGCAGCGCATCCGCGATCTCCTCGCCGCTGCCGACGAGCGTCGGGCCGAGCCCACCGATCGCCGCGTGGCGGCCGAGGTCGCCGACCGACCACTCGCGGCCGAGGTCGGCCTCGGCCTTGAGGTGGTGCAGCACCGACTGGATCGCGTTCGACTCGACGTCGCCGACCGGGTCTGCGGGGTCGTAGGCGGCGAGGTCGACGCCCATCCAGCCCGACATGAACACCAGCGCACCCTCCTCGCTCGCGTAGGAGCGGTACTCGGCCTCCTTGGCGAGCGCCTCCTCGCTGGTCGCCGCGGTGATGATGGTGAGCAGCGTGTAGATGCGCGCGGCGGAGCGGTCGCGGCCGGCGGCCTCCAGTGCGTCGCGGATGCGGCGCACGGTGGCGGCGAGCACCTCCTTCGAGGGCGCGGCGACGAAGATCGCCTCGGCGTGGTCGGCCGCGAACGCGACGCCGCGGGGCGAGGCGCCCGCCTGGTAGATCACCGGCGTGCGCTGCGGCGAGGGCTCGGAGATGTGGGCGCCGGGCACCGTGAAGTGCTTGCCGACGTGCCCGATGTCGTGCACCTTCGCGGGGTCGGCGAAGATGCCCCGCTCGCGATCCTCGATCACGGCGTCGTCCTCCCACGACCCCTCCCACAGCTTGTAGAGCACTTCGAGGTACTCGTCGGCGTGGTCGTAGCGGTCGTCGTGCGCCAGCTGGTCGTCCTGGCCCATGTTGCGGGCGGCGCTCGGCAGGTAGCCGGTGACGACGTTCCAGCCGACCCGGCCGTTCGTCAGGTGGTCGAGCGTGGTGATACGGCGGGCGAAGGGGTAGGGGTGCTCGAAGGCGGTGCCGGCAGTGATGCCGAAGCCGAGGTCGTCGGTGACCGCCGCCATGGCGCTCACGAGCAGGATCGGGTCGTTGACGGGCACCTGGGCGCCGTTGCGCACCGCCGCAGTGCGGTCGCCGCCGTAGACGTCGTAGGTGCCGAGCACGTCGGCGATGAAGAGCCCGTCGAAGCGGCCGCGCTCGAGCAACTGGGCCAGGTCGGTCCAGTAGCGGATGGTGTTGTACTGCCGCGACCGGTCGTCGGGGTGGCGCCACAGCCCTGAGGACTGGTGCGCGACGCAGTTCATGTCGAAGGCGTTGAAGCGGATCTGCCGTGTCATAGACGAGAGCGTGACCGTGATCACGGGCGGGCACAACGGATGCGGGACGCGCGGCGTCACCGGAGGTCACGTCGCGTCACACTCGCGCGAGCGGCCCGTGGGGCGCCTACCGTGACTGCCATGACGCATCCCGAACGCCTCCGCATCGTCGCGGTCAGCGGCAGCCTGCACCGGCCGTCGTCGACCACGGCGCTGGTCGCGGCGCTCGCCGAGGCGGTCGCGAGCCGCGTCGACGCCGACATCGAGCTGATCGAGCTCGTCGACGTCGGGCCGCAGCTGGCCGGCGCGCTCGACCGCGCCGCGCTCGCGCCCGACGCGGAGCGCGCGGTGCTGTCCATCGAGGAGGCCGATCTGCTGGTCGTCGGCAGCCCCGTCTACCGCGCGAGCTTCACGGGCCTGTTCAAGCACCTGTTCGACTTCGTCGACCAGCATGCGCTCACCGACGTGCCGGTGCTGCTCGCGGCGACGGGCGGCTCGCACCGGCACGCGCTGACGATCGAGCACCAGCTGCGCCCGCTGTTCGCGTTCTTCCAGGCGCTCACGCTGCCGGTGGGGGTCTTCGCGGCGAGCGAGGACTTCGAGGGCGGGCAGGTGCGGTGCCCCGAGATCCTGGCGCGCATCGAGTCGGCGGCGGACCGGGCGCTGCCCTACCTGCACCGCCTGCCCGCGCCGGTGCGGCCCGCCGCCTGGTAGCAACGGGGTGACCACCGGGAGGTGGTTGGATAGCAGGAATGGACCCCCGCCTCGAGCGCGTGCTCTTCGTGCACGCGCACCCTGATGATGAGACCCTCTCGACCGGCGCCGCGATCGCCGGCATCGCCGCGGGCGGCGGCGATGCGATCGTCGCGACCTTCACGCTCGGTGAGCGCGGCGAGACGCGCGCCGACAGCGTCGCGGAGGTCGCCGAGGTGGGCGTGGGCGAGGTGCGCCGCCGCGAGCTCGACGCGGCGCTGCGCGCGCTGGGCGCCCGCGGTCGGCGCATCCACGGCTGGGAGGACTCCGGCATGTCGTGGCTGCAGAACGGCAAGGCGGGAGCCGCGCCCGACGCGCCCGAGACCGCGATGAGCCGCGCGTCGCTCGACGACCTGGCGGATGCCCTGGGCTCCGTCATCGAGGAGGTCGACCCGACCGCGCTCGTCACGTACGACGCCGACGGCGGCTACGGGCACCCCGATCACGTCGCCGCCCATCGGGCATCGATCATCGCCGCCCGCCGCTACGACCTGCCGCTCTACGTGCGCTCGACACGCGAGGGCGACGTGGCCTTCCCGCTGGCGCCGGTGCGCGACCGGGTCGAGGCGGCGCTCGCGGCGCACCGCTCGCAGGTCGAGCAGCACGGCGACGAGGTCGAGCACGTCGGCGGCCAGCGACGCCCGCTCGACCTGGTCGAGCACTACCGCCAGATCGAGACGCGCCCGGCGCGCCGCACACGGTGGAGCCTGCGCATCGGCGCGCTCGCGGCCGGCGCGGTCGTGGGCATCGTCGGCACCTTCTCGCACCAGCAGCTGCCGTGGGGGCTGGTGCTGTCGCTGGTCGCGGCGATCGGCCTGGTCTTCGGCATGCGCGCCGCCTCCGGCTCCCGCCCGCTCACCCTCGCCGCGGTGATCGGGCTCCTCGGCATCGTCGCGCTCGTCGCGATCGATCCGCTCGGCCGGGGCGCCTGGGGCACCGAGCGCGCGCTGATCCCCGCGAACCTCGCGGGCTGGCTGTGGACGCTCGTGCCGGCCGCGGTGTCGTTCGTGGCGCTGGCGTGGCCCGATGCCGAATCGATGCGGCGGATTAGGATGGCTGCGAGGGCTCAGCCGGGCCAGCAGTCGGAAGGAGACCAGCCGTGACCTACGTGATCGCGCTCCCGTGCGTCGACGTGAAGGATCGCGCCTGCGTCGACGAATGCCCGGTCGACTGCATCTACGAGGGCGAGCGGATGCTCTACATCCACCCGGACGAGTGCGTCGACTGCGGCGCCTGCGAGCCGGTGTGCCCCGTCGAGGCGATCTTCTACGAGGACGACACGCCTGAGGAGTGGGCCGAGTACTACGAGGCCAACGTGCACTTCTTCGACGAGATCGGCTCGCCCGGCGGCGCCGCCAAGGTCGGCGTCATCAAGCACGACCACCCCATCGTGGCCGCGCTGCCGCCGCAGGCGTAGCGCCGCATGGAGCTGCCCGAGTTCCCCTGGGACACGCTCGCCGGCGCGAAGGCGGTCGCCGCCGCGCATCCCGACGGCCTCATCGACCTCAGCGTCGGCAGCCCCGTCGACCCGACGCCCGAGCTGCTGCAGACCGCGCTCCGCGAGGCGACCGACGCGCACGGCTACCCGACCAACTGGGGCACCCCCGAGGTGCGCCGCGCGATCGTCGACTGGTTCGCGCGCGTGCGGCGCGTGCCTGGCCTGACCGACGAGAACGTGCTCGTGACGGTGGGCTCGAAGGAGCTCGTCGCCGGCCTGCCGCTGCAGCTCGGCATCGGCGCGGGCGACGCGGTGGTGTTCCCCTCGGTCGCCTACCCGACCTACGACATCGGCGCGCGCATCGCCGGCAGCACGCCGGTGCCGGCCGACGACCCCGACGACTGGCCCGCCGGCACGAGGCTCGTCTGGGTCAACTCGCCCTCGAACCCGACCGGAGACGTGCTGGGGGTGGATGCGCTGCGTCGCGTCGTGCACGCCGCCCGCGAGCGGGGGATCGTGGTCGCGAGCGACGAGTGCTACGCGCTGCTGCCGTGGGAGGTCGCCGAGGCGCCCTCGATCCTCGACCCGCGCGTCACCGACGGCGACCTGACGGGCCTGCTGGCGGTCTACTCGCTCAGCAAGCAGTCGAACCTCGCCGGCTACCGCGCCGCGTTCGTCGCCGGCGACGCGCAGGTGGTGCAGCGGGTGCTCTCGGTGCGCAAGCACCTGGGGCTGATGGCGCCGAGCCCCGTGCAGCACGCGCTGGCCGTCGCGCTCGGCGACGCGCAGCACGTCGACGAGCAGCGCGAGCGCTACCGCGGCCGTCGTGCGCTGCTGCTGCCGGCGCTCGAGTCGCGCGGCTTCGCGGTCTCCTCCGACGCGGGCCTCTACCTGTGGTCCACGGACGGGTCGGATGCGCTGGCGCAGGTCGATCGGCTGGCGCGGCTCGGCATCCTGGTCGCGCCCGGCACCTTCTACGGCGACGCGAGCCACGTGCGGGTCGCGCTCACCGCATCCGACGACGCCATCGCCCGTGCCGCGGCGCGCCTGCGCGGCTGAGCAGGAGCCTCGTGAGAGGCCACGGCCGAGCGCCGGGTAGGCTGTGCGGGTGACGACTGAGGCATCTGCAACCACTCCTGCGTCCACGTCGGCGACGGTGGCGCCCTCCGCGCCCGCCGCGACGAGCCAGGAGCGCTCCGTGACGATCCAGCACGACGGGGGCTCGACCCGGCTGCAGGTGTTCGAGGCCGCCGACGGCCGCTCAGCCATCGACGTGGCGAAGCTGACGAAGGAGACGGGCCTCACCGCGCTCGACTACGGCTTCGTGAACACGGCGGCGACGCGCAGCGCGATCACCTACATCGACGGCGACGAGGGCATCCTCCGCTACCGCGGCTACCCGATCGAGGAGCTGGCCGAGCAGAAGACCTTCCTCGACGTCGCGCACCTGCTGATCTACGGCGAGCTGCCGAGCGAGGACGAGCTGGCCACCTTCGACCACCGGGTGCGCCGCCACACGCTGCTGCATGAGGATCTGCGCCGCTTCTTCGACGCGCTGCCGCGCGATGCGCACCCGATGAGCGCCCTCTCGAGCGCCGTCAGCGCCCTGTCGACCTACTACGAGTCCGACCACGACCCGCGCGACCCCGACAAGGTCGACAAGCAGACGATCCGCCTGCTGGCGAAGATGCCGGTGATCGCCGCCTACGCGCACAAGAAGTCGATCGGCCAGGCGTTCCTCTACCCCGACAACTCGATGAGCTTCGTCGAGAACTACCTGAAGCTCAACTTCGGCATCGAGGCCGAGCCCTACGTGCAGAACCCGGTGATGGTGCGCGCCCTCGAGCGCCTCCTCATCCTGCACGCCGACCACGAGCAGAACGCGTCGACGTCGACGGTGCGCCTGGTGGGCTCGACCGAGGCCAACCTCTTCGCGTCGGTATCGGCCGGCATCCACGCCCTCTCGGGCCCGCTGCACGGCGGCGCCAACGAGGCGGTGCTGCAGATGCTGCGCGGCATCCGCGACTCGGGCGAGGGCGTCGAGCGCTTCGTCGAGCGCGTGAAGCGCAAGGAGCAGGGCGTGAAGCTCATGGGCTTCGGGCACCGCGTCTACAAGAACTACGACCCGCGCGCGAAGCTCGTGAAGCAGTCGGCAGAAGAGGTGCTCGCCCAGCTCGGCGTGCGCGACCCGCTGCTCGACATCGCGCAGGAGCTCGAGCAGGTCGCCCTCGCCGACGACTACTTCCGCGAGCGCAAGCTCTACCCGAACGTCGACTTCTACACCGGCGTGATCTACAAGGCGATGGGCTTCCCCGAGCGCATGTTCACCGTGCTGTTCGCGATCGGGCGCCTGCCCGGCTGGATCGCCCACTGGCGCGAGATGATGCTCGACCCGCAGACGAAGATCGGCCGCCCGCAGCAGCTGTACGTCGGCCCGGTCGAGCGCCACATCTGACCCCACCCCGTCCCGCCCGCCGCTCGCGCGGCATCCGACCTGGAGCGTCCATGACCAGCACCTCCCAGGCGGCGCCGAAGCGCGCCGTCGACCGGTTCTTCAAGATCAGCGAGCGCGGCTCCAGCATCACGCAGGAGATCAGGGGCGGTCTCGTCACGTTCTTCGCGATGGCCTACATCATCGTGCTGAACCCGCTCATCATCGGCGGCTTCTCGCCCGAGCAGGCAGCGACCGACGTCGAGGGCGGATGGCTCCCCAACGGTCAGGTGGCGGCGGTCACGGCGCTCGTCGGTGGCGTCATGACGCTCGCGATGGGCCTCATCGCCAACGTGCCCTTCGGGCTCGCGGCCGGTCTCGGCATCAACTCGTTCCTGGCCTTCGGCCTGGTAGGCGAGCTCACCTGGCCCGAGGCGATGGGCCTCGTGGTGATCAACGGCCTCATCATCGTGCTGCTCGCCGCCACGGGCCTGCGCCGCATGATCTTCGACGCCGTGCCGGCGGCGCTGAAGAGCGCGATCGCGGTCGGCATCGGCCTGTTCATCGCCTTCATCGGCTTCGTCGACTCGGGCTTCGTGCGCGCGACGGGCATCGCCGCTCCGCCGGTGCAGCTGGGCGACGGCGGCTCGATCACCTCGCTGCCGACGGCCACGTTCATCATCGGCCTGGTGCTGATGGGCATCCTGCTGGCGCTGCGCGTCAAGGGCGCGCTGCTCATCGGCATCGTCGCGACCACGATCATCGCGATCATCCTCGAGGCGATCTTCAAGGTCGGCCCGTCGCTCGGCCAGAACCCCGACGCCTGGAACCTCAACGCGCCGGCGCTGCCGACCAGCATCGTCGCGCTGCCCGACCTGTCGCTCGTCGGCCAGGTGTCGTTCGGCTCGTTCGAGCGCATCGGCGTGATCGCGACGACGATGTTCATCTTCACGCTCGTCTTCATGAACTTCTTCGACGCCATGGGCTCGATGACGGGCCTTGCGCGGCAGGCGGGCATCGCGACGCCCGACGGCCAGTTCCCGGGCCTGAAGCGCGCGCTCGTCGTCGAGGGCTTCGGCGCGGTCGCCGGTGGCGGCGCGAGCGCCTCCTCGAACACCGTCTTCGTCGACTCGGCGGCGGGCATCGGCGAGGGCGCCCGCACGGGTCTCGCCTCGGTGGTCACGGGCGTGCTGTTCCTCGCGGCGATGTTCCTGACGCCGCTGACGCAGATCGTGCCGCTCGAGGTCGCCGCGGCGACGCTGGTGGTGGTGGGCGCGATGATGATGTCGCAGATCAAGGACATCGACTTCACCGACTTCCGCGTCGCGCTGCCCGCGTTCCTCACGATCGTCGTGATGCCGATGACCTACAACATCGCCAACGGCATCGGCGTCGGCTTCATCGCCTGGGTGCTCATCAACGCCGTCTCCGGCCGTGCGAAGACCATCTCGCCGCTGCTGTGGGTCGTCGCGGCGATGTTCGTGGTGTTCTTCGTGCGCGGCCCGCTGCAGGCGCTGATCGGCTGATCGCGCGGTCGCGCGGCGCGGGTCGGCTACTGCGCCCGCGAGACCTTCGCGAGCACCTCGGGGCCTCGGCGGTCGAGGGCGGCGCCGCCGAAGCGCACGCCGAGCCACGCGCCGAGCCCGCCGATCAGCAGGCCGGCGGCGAGGCTCAGCCAGCCGAACCACGGGATCCAGGCGGCGGCGACCGCGAGCCCGATGAACGGCAGGCCGGCGATCGCGAGCACGGGCAGCGCGATGCCGATGCCCGCGAGCGACTGCACGCCGCCCGAGGAGCCGCGGCCGAGCGGGTTCGCGCCCGGCTCGGGCGCCTCGCCCGGCAGGTAGGCGCTCAGCCAGAGCATGGTGCCGGCGAGCAGGCCGAAGGTGCCGAGCCCGAGGCCGAGGCTGCCCGGCAGCAGGTGCCACTGCCCGGTCGCCCACGCGCTGAGCACCGCGGCCAGCACGATGAGGGGCAGGAACACGATGCTCACGCCCAGCAGCCGGCCCGCGCGATCCTGCGCGCCCCGCACGCCGGCGAGCAGGTGCCAGGCGAGGGCGCTGTTGTCGTAGGCGGTGTCGAGCTGCAGCATGCTCGCGGCGATGATGGCCATCATCAGCGGCAGCACGCTCAGCGGCAGCGCCGATGCGGCCTCGTCGCCCAGCAGCTGCATCCCGCCGATGAGCGCGGTCACCATGAGCACCGCGATCACGTTCATGAGGTGGCGCACGTCGCGACGGCGGTAGCGGATGCTCCTGGTCGCGATCGCGCCGATCGGCGTCGCGGGCAGCAGGCGGTCGAGCAGGCCGCCCTCGCGCACGCGGCCCCCGCCGCGGAGCACGATCGGGTTCGTCAGCCGCTCCGCCAGCATCCGTCCCCAGCCCCACCAGCAGAGCGCGACGGTGCCGAGCGCGATCGCCAGCTTGGCGAGCGCCTCGGGCCAGGCGCCCTCGGCGACGGTGCGGGGGAGGTCGAACACGGCGCCGAGCGGCGTCCACGACGCGGCCTGCACGACGCCGGCCAGGGCGGGCCCGATGTCGCCGAGCTCGCTCACGCCCTCGGCGACGACGGCCATGCCGAAGACGAGGCCGACCATGGCGAGCAGGAGCACGATGGCCATGACGTCGCGGGCTCGCTTGCTCGCGAGCTGCCGCGCGACGAGGTCGGCGGTGACGCGAGGCACGAGCATGGCGGTCAGGACGGCCAGCGGCAGGGCGGCGACGGCCGTGACCATGGCGCTGATCGACGTCGACCAGACGACGAGCCCGATGACGACGGCCAGCACGGCCACGATGCCCCAGGCGTCGAGCAGCGACGCGGCCAGCAGGCCGCGGCGCAGCTGTCGGGCGTCGAGCGGCAGCACGCTGAAGCGCTCGGGAGCGAGCGGGTCGCTCGTGCCGATGAGCACCGTGATCGCGGTGAGGGCGACGACCAGCAGCGCGCCGCCGAGCACGGCGGCGGGTGCGCCCAGGTCGGGCTGGAAGATGCGGATGCCGATCGCGGCGAACAGCGTGGTGCCGAGCAGCGACATGGCGCCGAGCACGCTGATGACGAGGGCGACGATCGCCCACGGGCTCTGCTTGAGGCTGCCGAGCAGCAGGCGCCATCTCAGTGCGACGATGTGCGCAGCCATGCGAGCGCCTCCGTCCCGAGTGCCTCGCGGCCGACCATCTGCACGAAGCGCTGCTGCAGGCTCGATCCCGCCCGCACCTCGTCGAGGGTGCCGCTGGCGAGCAGGCGGCCGTCGGCGACGATCGCCACGCGGTCGCAGAGCGACTCGACCAGCTCCATGACGTGGCTCGACAGCACGACGGTGCCGCCGGAGGCGACGAAGCCGCGCAGGATCGCGCGGATCGCCTCGCCGGAGACCGGGTCGACGGCTTCGAACGGCTCGTCGAGCACGAGCAGCCGAGGCGCGTGGATGAGCGCGCACGCGAGCGCGATCTTCTTGCGCATGCCGGCCGAGTAGTCGGCGACCGCGACGCCGGCGGTGTCGGCGAGGCCGAGGGCGGCGAGCAGGTCGGCCGACCGTGAGACGACGTCGGCCTCGGGCATCGCGCGCAGCAGGCCGTTGTAGCGCAGCAGCTCGGCGCCGGTGAGCCGGTCGAAGAGGTGCACGCCGTCGGGCAGCACGCCCATGATCGCCTTGGCCCGGGCAGGGTCATGCCACACGTCGTGGCCCAGCACGGATGCGGCCCCGTGGTCGGGGCGCAGGAGTCCGGTCGCCATCGACAGCGTCGTCGTCTTGCCGGCGCCGTTGGGGCCGACGAGGCCGAACATCGAGCCCTGGGGCACGTCGAGGGTGAGCCCGTCGACGGCGATCTTGCTGCCGAACCGCTTGACGAGCTGCGCGAGCCGCAGCGCCGGAGCCGCGGCGGGTCCGGCGTGCTGGGGAGGAGCGGGGGAGGGCTGCGCGGGCGGCTCGAGCGTCATGCTCCCAGCATGCCAGCGGCGAACCCGCTGAGCCCTCCGTCGCCAGGCGGATACTGGTGCCGCCGTGGCGAGACGCGGACAGGTCGCCGAACGCGGAGGATCCGTCCGCGTTCGGTAGCCGACCGGCGCATCCGTCCGCGTCCTACGACGCGGAGCGCGTGGCGGCGGCCCGCGTCGCCGCGAGCGGCGTGCGGCCGATCAGTGCAGCGCGGCGTTCAGCTCCACGCCCTTGCCGTCGCGCGCGACGACCTCGACGGCACCCGTGAGCGAGTTGCGCCGGAACAGCAGCCCGGGCCGACCCGACAGCTCGACCGCCTTCACCGTCTCGCCGCCCGGCAGCAGCGTCACCTTCGTGCCGGCCGTCACATACAGCCCGGCCTCGACGACCGAGTCGTCGCCGATCGAGATGCCGACGCCCGAGTTGGCGCCCAGCAGCACGCGCGCGCCGAGCGCGACCCGCTCCTTGCCGCCGCCCGAGAGCGTGCCCATGATCGAGGCGCCGCCGCCGATGTCGGTGCCGTCGCCGACCACGACGCCCTGCGAGATGCGGCCCTCGACCATCGAGGTGCCGAGCGTGCCGGCGTTGAAGTTCACGAAGCCCTCGTGCATGACGACGGTGCCCGACGCCAGGTGCGCGCCGAGGCGCACGCGCGCCGCGTCGCCGATGCGCACGCCCGACGGCAGCACGTAGTCGGTCATGCGCGGGAAGCGGTCGACGAGCTGCACCTGGATGCCCGCCCGCAGCAGCTGCGGGCGGTGCGCGGCCGCCCACTCGGGGTCGACGGCGCCGGCGTTGGTCCAGGCGACGATCGGCAGCGCGCCGAAGATGCCGTCGAGGTTGATCGTGTTCGGCTGCACCAGCCGGTGACTGAGCAGGTGGAGGCGCAGGTAGGCGTCCTCGACCGACGACGGCGCCGCATCCAGGTCGATCTCGATGTGCCGGTGCTCGAGAGCGACGCCGCGCTCCGGCACCTCACCGGCCTGCTGGTCGAGCGACCCGCCGCCGATCAGCCCCTCGTCGCCGGCGGCCGAGCCGAGCGCCGGCGACGGGAACCAGGCGTCGAGCACCCGCCCCTCGAAGACGGTGACGAGTGCATGTCCGTGTGCGGGGCGAGCCATGCTCCAAGTCTAGGCTGGGCGCTATGTCTGCCCTCACGCTCGACCTCACCGCGAGCAGCCTCGAGCTGACGCGTGCCCTGTGCGACATCGACTCGGTCTCCGGCAACGAGGGAGCCCTCGCCGACCTGATCGAGTCGGCCGTGCGCGCCTACCCGCACCTCGAGGTCACGCGCGTCGGCGACACCGTCGTCGCCCGCACGCAGCTCGGCCGCGACCGCCGCGTCGTGATCGCCGGGCACATCGACACCGTGCCGATCAACGGCAACCTCGTCAGCCGCGAGGAGGAGATCGACGGCGAGCCGCACCTGTGGGGGCGCGGCACCGTCGACATGAAGGCCGGCGTCGCCGTGCAGCTGAAGCTCGCCGCCGAGCTCACCGACCCGGTGGTCGACCTGACCTGGCTCTGGTACGACCACGAGGAGGTGGGGGAGGAGCACAACGGCCTGCGCCTGCTCGCCGTCTCGCACCCCGAGCTGATGAAGGGCGACTTCGCGATCCTGGGCGAGCCGTCGAACGGCTTCATCGAGGGCGGCTGCAACGGCACGCTCCGCGCCGAGGTGCGCACCCGCGGCGTGCGCGCGCACTCGGCCCGCGCCTGGGTGGGGCACAACGCGATCCACGATGCGGCGGATGTCCTCCAGACGCTCCAGGGGTACCGTCCCCGGGAGATCGAGGTCGAGGGCCTCGTCTACCGCGAGGGCCTCAACGCCGTGAAGATCTCCGGTGGCGTGGCAGGCAACGTCATCCCCGACGAGTGCGTCGTCGAGGTCAACTACCGCTTCGCGCCCTCCCGCTCGCTCGAGGAGGCGTCGGCGCACGTGATCAGCCTGTTCGAGGGCTTCGACGTGCGCATCGTCGACGCCGCCGCCGGTGCCCGGCCGGGCCTCGACGCGCCGCTCGCGCAGGAGTTCATCGCGGCGGTCGGCGTCGAGCCGCGGCCGAAGTACGGCTGGACCGACGTCGCACGCTTCTCGGCGCTCGGCATGCCGGCGGTCAACTTCGGCCCCGGCAACCCGTCGAAGGCGCACGCCGACGACGAGGCGGTGCCGATCGCGCAGATCGAGTCGACCGAGCACAGCCTCCGCGCGTGGCTGTCTCGAGCCTGACGCGCAGCGACCCCCGGGTCGCCACGCAGCGCTGGTGGCTGTGGCCGCTGGCGCTCTGGGCCGTCTCCCGCCTCGTCAGCACGGCCTTCCTCGGCGCCTTCGCCGGCGTGCAGAAGCCCTCGCCCTGGACCCCGGCCGGCCCCGACATCCTCGACTTCTCGACCATGTGGGATGCCCACTGGTACTACATCGTGGCGATGTCGGGCTACCCGGCAGAGCTGCCGATCGCCGACGACGGCCACGTCGGCGAGAACGCCTGGGCCTTCATGCCCGTGTACCCGCTGCTCGCACGAGCGCTGATGCTGGTCGGCCTGCCGTGGGAGGGCGCCGCGGTGCTGCTGTCGGTGACCGCATCCGCCGCCTTCGCGCTCGTGGCCTACCGCCTCTTCCAGGAGCTCGCCCCCGGCCGCGAGCGGTTCGCGCTCGCCCTGGTGCTGCTCTCGCCCGTCGCGCCGGTGTTCCAGCTCGGCTACGCCGAGTCGCTGTTCCTGCTGCTGCTCGCCGGCGCCCTGCTCGCGTGGCGGCTGCGCCGCTGGGAGTGGCTCTGGGTGCTGCTGCCGATCATGTCGCTCACCCGCCCCGGCGGCCTCGCCTTCGCGCTGGCGCTGGGGCTGTGGTTCCTGACGCGGTGGATCTGGCACCGCGACGGCTTCCCGCCTGCGGAGCGCTGGCGCGTCATCGCGCTCGGCGCCTGGAGCACGCTCTGGGGCTTCGCCTGGCTGCTCGCGTGCACGCTGGTCACGGGCAGCCTCACCGCCTACTTCGACACGGAGCTCTCGTGGCGCTCCGACTACATCGGGCGGCAGGAGCTCGTGCCCTTCACGCCCTGGCCGATCGGGCTCGAGTGGTGGTTCGAGGGGTGGTGGCCGCTGTGGCTGGTGGGCGTCGTCGCCGTGGCCGTCGTGCTGCTGGCGGGCCCCTGGGCGCGCGGCGTCGGGATCGAGGGCAGGCTCTGGTCGATCGCCTACCTCGTCTACCTCGCCGCGGTCTGGTTCCCGCAGTCGTCGACGTGGCGGCTGCTGCTGCCGCTGTTCCCGGCGGCGGTGATCGTCGCGGCGCTCAAGCCGACGTGGGCGCGAGCGCTCGTGCTCGGCGCGGGCATCGCCCTGCAGCCGGTGTGGATCTGGTTCTGCTGGGCGCACGTCGGCCGCGACTGGACGGTGCCGTGAGCCGCGTCATATCGCGCAATGTTGCGGGTGCGTTGAGCGCAACCTGTCAGTAGAACATGAGACAATAGGGCCACGAGAACCGAAAGGGGAGCCGACACATGGCCGCCATGAAACCACGCACCGGAGATGGACCGCTCGAAGCCGTGAAGGAAGGCCGGGTCATCGTCGTGCGCGTCCCGCTCGAGGGCGGGGGACGACTCGTCGTCTCTGTGAACGACGAAGAGGCCGCTGCCCTGCACAAGGCGCTCGGCGAGGTCGTCGTCACCGCTTGACCGACGGTGGCCATCCGGGCCGAGACGAAGGGGCCGATCCATAGGCGGGTCGGCCCCTTCGTCGTCCCGGATGCGTGCGGTCGCGCCCGCAGGACGCCCCGCGACGGCGCTAGGAGGCCCGCGTCGCCGGCTCGGGCCTGCGCACGATCTGCAGCAGCCCGTCGCCGACCGGCGTGATCGCGGCCTGCACCGCGTCGGAGGTCGCGAGCGCCTTCAGCAGGGCGCGGAGGTCGGAGACCGCGTCGTCGCGCTGGGCCGGGTCGGCCACCTTGCCGCCGAGCAGCGCGTGGGCGACGAGCACCGAGCCGCCGACGCGCACGAGCGCGAGCGCGTGCTCGACGTACTCCATGACGCTCGCCGGGTCGGCGTCGATCAGCACGATGTCGTAGCTGGCCTCGTTCATGCGCGGCAGCACGTCGCGCGCGCGGCCGGTGATGAGGCGCGCGCGGGTGACCGGGATGCCGGCGGCGGCGAAGGCCGTGCGCGCGTGCTGCTGGTGGTCGAGCTCGTTGTCGATCGACGTGAGCGTCGCCCCCGGTGCGCCGCGCAGCAGCCACAGGCCGCTCACGCCGGCGCCGGTGCCGACCTCGAGGATCGCGGTCGCCTGCGTGGCGGCGGCGACGGCTGCCAGCTGGGCGCCGACCGCCGGGGCGATGGGCGTGATGCCGAGCTCGAGCGACGCGTCGCGCGCCGCAGTGAGCACCTCGTCCTCGCTGGCGAGGTCGTCGAGGTACTTGGCGATGAGCGATGGTGTCTGCACGGGTTCCTCCGCCCGCGAGCCTACGCGCCCCGACGCATCCGCCCCCTGCAGGCTCGCCGTCTGCGCTCGACTACCCTGGAGGCGTGTCCCTCGCAGGCATCACGCTCGACAAGCTGGTGATCATCCTCCTGCTCGCGGCCTTCCTCATCGGCCCCGAGCGGCTGCCCCTGCTCGCAGAGAAGCTGGGCACGCTCGTGCGCAGCCTGCGCGACATGGCCGGCGGCGCGAAGGACCGCATGCGCGAGGAGATGGGGCCGGAGTTCGACGAGGTCGACTGGAAGAAGCTCGACCCGCGGCAGTACGACCCGCGCCGCATCGTGATGGATGCGCTCAAGGACGACCCCGAGGACTTCTCCACCGCCGCGGCGAAGGCGTCGGTCGCGACCGTGAGCGGCCTGCCGCAGCGGCCGACGGGCCCGATGCGCTTCGACGACGAGGCGACCTAGCGGCGCCCGCGCCCGCGTCGGCAAGCTCGGCGTCGCGAGCGGGGCGGGCGAGCGGATGCGTCAGGCGGGGCTGAGCGGGAGTCCTCGGCCCGCGAGCGGTCGCGTGCCGCGCAGCGACTCGGCGAGCGCGATGATCGCCGCGGCGGCCGGGTCGGTCGGCTCCGCCGCGACCACCGGCGACCCGGCGTCGCCGCCCGTGCGCAGCGCCACCGACAGCGGGATGCGCGCCAGCAGCGGCACGCCCAGCCGCCGCGCCGCCTCGTCGCCGCCGCCCGCGCCGAACAGCTCGAGCACCGTGCCGTCGGGCTGCGCGAGCCCCGCCATGTTCTCGACCACGCCGAGCACGCGCTGGCCCGTCTGCCGCGCCACCTCGGCGGCGCGCTCGGCCACATCGGCCGCCGCCTTCTGCGGGGTCGTGACCACCAGCACCTCGGCGTGCGGCATGAGCTGCCCGAGCGAGATGGCGACGTCGCCGGTGCCCGGCGGCATGTCGATGAGCAGCACGTCGAGGTCGCCCCACCACACGTCGGTGACGAACTGCTGCAGCGTGCGGTGCAGCATCGGCCCGCGCCACGAGACCGAGCGGTTGCCGTCGACGAACATGCCGATCGAGACGAGCCGCACCCCGTGCGCCTCGGGCGGCATCATCATGTCGCCGACCCTCGTCGGCTTCGCTGCGGTGCCCAGCAGCGCCGGGATCGAGTAGCCGTGCACGTCGGCGTCCATCACCCCGACCGTGAGCCCGCGGGCGGCGAGCGCGACGGCGAGGTTGGCGGTGACGGTCGACTTGCCGACGCCCCCCTTGCCGCTCGCCACCGCGATGATGCGGGTGAGCGTGTCGGGCCCGAACTGCGCGGGACGCGAGCCGCGCAGCCGCTCGACGAGCGCCTGCCGCTTGGCGGGCGCCATCACGGCCACCTCGATCTCCACCTGCTCCACGCCGGCGACCGACGCGGCCGCCAGGCGCACATCCGCTTCGATCCTGTCGGCCGCGGGGCAGGCAGCGACCGTCAGTTCGAGGCGGATGCGTGCGGTCGCCCCGTCGAGGCGGGCGTCGGGGATCATGTCGAGATCGACGAGCGGGCGGCGGATCTCGGGGTCGACGACCGTCGCCAGGGCGCGCTGGAGCGCCGGATCGATGCCGCCCGCCAGCGACGGCTCGCTCGAGGGGGTCACTTCGCGTCGCGCTCGCGCCGCTCGTCGAGGTCGTCGACGAACGACTTCAGCTCGGCGCGGATGAACTCGCGCGACGCCATGTCGCGCATCGCGAGCCGCAGCGCCACCACCTCGCGGGCAAGGTACTCGGTGTCGTTGAGGTTGCGCTCGGCGCGCAGGCGGTCCTGCTCGATCTGCACGCGGTCGCGGTCGTCCTGCCGGTTCTGCGCGAGCAGCAGCAGGGGGGCGGCGTAGGAGGCCTGCAGGCTGAGCACGAGCGTCAGCAGCGGGAAGCCCTGGTTCTGCGGATCGAACTGCGCCTCGGCGGGCGCGATCGAGTTGTAGCCGAGCCAGAAGGTGACGAAGATCGTCATGCCGATCAGGAACGCGGGCGTGCCCATGCCGCGCGCGAACGACTCGGTGAAGCGGCCGAAGCGGTCCTTCGACTCGGGCAGCCGGATGCGCCGGCGGGCTGCCTTGGGCTGCGAGAAGCGGTCGTCGCGCTCAGCCATGCGGCGTCTCCTCCTGGGCGCGCCAGTCCTCGGGCAGCAGGTGGTCGAGCACGTCGTCGATCGTCACGACGCCGACGAGGCGGTTCGCGCTGTCGACGACCGGCACCGAGACGAGGTTGTAGGCGGCCAGCTGGCGCGTCACCTCGGCGGCGGAGGCCGAGGTGAGCACGGGCTCGATCTGGTCGTCGAGCAGCGTGCCGACGCGCTCGTTCGGCGGGTACCGCAGCAGCCGCTGGAAGTGCACCATGCCGAGGAACCGGCCGGTGGGCGCCTCGTAGGGCGGCAGCGTCACGCAGATCGCCGCGGCCAGTGCGGGGGCGACCTCGTGGCGGCGCATGAGGGCGAGCGCCTCGGCGACCGTGGCGTCGGAGGCGACGATGATCGGCTCTGTGGTCATGAGGCCGCCCGCGGTGTCGGCGCCGAACGACAGCAGCATGCGCACGTCGTCGGCCTCGTCCGGGTCCATCAGGCCCAGCAGCGTCTCGCCGCGCTCGGTGGTCATGTGGCCGATCAGGTCGGCGGCGTCGTCGGGCTCCATCTGGTCGAGCACGTCGGCGACGCGGTCGTCCTCGAGCGCGGCGAGGATCTCGACCTGCCGGTCCTCGTGCATCTCCTCGAGGATGTCGGCGAGGCGGTCGTCGCTGAGGTCCTCGGCGACCTCGATCATGCGCCGCTGCGGCAGGTCGAGCATGGCCGAGGCCGCGTCGGCGGCCGGGAGCTCGTCGAGCGAGGCGAGGATGTGCTCGGTGTCGTGCTCGGCCGAGGGCAGGTGCTGCACGTCGGTCCACTGCGCGAGGGTCGTCGGGCCCTTGCCGAAGGGGCCCGTCTTGGGCTTCCGCAGGAAGAGCTCGTCGACCTCCCACTCGCCGGGGCCGCGCTCGGCGATCGACAGGTCCTCGAGCGTCGCGCTGGAGCCGTCGCGGAGGGTGACGGTGCGGCCGAGCACGTCGGCGAGCAGCAGCCGCTCGCTGCCGCGCTGGCGGAAGCGCCGCTCGCTGATGGCCGAGGCGATCAGCTGGCCGCCGCCGATCGAGAGCACCCGGCCGATCGAGAGGAAGACGCGCTGGCGGCCGCGGTCGTCGACCACGAGTCCCACGACGCGCGGGGCGGCATCCTGGCGCAGCACGGTGACGACGTCGCGCACCTTGCCGATGCGCTCCCCGGCAGGGTCGAACACGCCCGCGCCCGCCAGACGGGCGACGAAGACGGTGGCGGCGCTCATGGCGTCCAACGTACCGCGCAGGGCCTGAGCGGCGCGGTCTCGCGCGCCGCTCAGTCCGGCAGCGCTCGGTGACGCCGACAGCGAACCCCACCGGGTGCGCCGGGGGCCGCGTGCGAGACTGGACGGGTGAGCATGTTCCAAGGCGCAGCGCGCGGCGACCAGCATCTGCCGAGCGGCGTCGTCGTGGCGTCGTTCGAGACCTACGAGCAGGCGCAGGCGGCCATCGCGAAGATGTCGGGCGCCGAGGGCGACCTGTCGGGCCTCGCGATCGTCGGCAACGACCTCAAGCTCGTCGAGCGCATCACCGGCCGCCTCACCTGGGGCAAGGTGGCGCTCGCGGGCGCCATGCGCGGGCTCGGCTTCGGTGCCTTCATCGGCCTGGTCTACATCCTCTTCCTGCCCGAGGCGATCGCCTCGGTGCTGCTGTTCCCGCTGCTGGGCCTGGCGTTCGGCATCCTGCTGGGCGTGGTCACGCACTCGGTCACCCGTCGCAAGCGCGACTACGCGTCGGTGCAGCAGGTGCTCGCCGCCCGCTACGACGTGGTCGCGCCGCAGCAGTCGGCCGGCAAGGCGATGCACATCATCGGCCAGCGCGAGACGCCGGTGGTGCCCCCGCAGGCGCGGCCGATGGCGGAGCAACTGCCGCCGCCGGGGTCCGGCGCCCGGGTCGACGCTCCGGCCGGCGCCACGGCCTCGCCGAGCGCCCCCGACGACCGCCCGCCGGCGCCGCCCGCGGCCTGACTCGCCGGCGCGCTGACGCGCGCCTGTTCGCTCGAGCGCGTCTGCCTCGCCGGCGCGCTGGCCCGCCCGTTCGCTCGACCGCGTGCGCTGCGCCGGGCCGCGTCAGACCAGCGCCGGCGACGTGCGCGCGGCCTCGTGCACCGCATCCGTCACCAGGTCGAGCAGGGGTGCGGCGAGGTTCCAGCGCTGCCAGTGCAGCGGCACCTCGATCGCGTCGTCCGAGAGCTGCACGAGCGAGCCGTCGGCGAGCCCGGCCTCGAACTGGCCCGGCAGCAGCATGCCCCAGCCGAGGCCGATGCGCACGGCCTCGGCGAACTCGGCGGATGCGCTGATCACGTGCCGAGGAGCGGCCGCGCGGGCGCCGTGGCGGCGCGCGAACCCCGACTGCAGGGTGTCGTGCCGGTCGAAGTCGACCAGCGGGGCGTGCTCGAGCGCCGCTCCGGTCGGCCCGTTCGGGAACCAGCGCTCGGCGAAGGCTCGCTCGGCGATCGCGACGTAGCGCATGCGCCCGAGCGGGCTCGAGACGCAGCCGGCCACCGGCTGGCGCTGCGAGGTCACCGCCGCCATCACGGAGCCCTCCTGCAGCAGCTGCGCGGTGCGCTCCTGATCCTCGCGGCTGATGTCGAAGGTCACGCTCCGCTGCGCGGCGACGCTCGCGAGCACGGGCATGAACCAGGTGATGAGCGAGTCGGCGTTGACGGCCAGCGCCACGCGGGGCGCCGCGGCCTCCTCGCCGAGCGCGACGCGCGCCTCGTGCTCGAGCAGCGCCATCTGCCGCGCGAGGCGCACGAGGGGCTCGCCGGCCTCGGTGGCGCGCACCGGCTTCGTGCGCTGGAGCACCACCCGGCCGACGCGCTGCTCGATGGCGCGGATGCGCTGGCTCACCGCGCTGGGCGTGACGCCGAGCTGCACGGCGGCACGCTCGAGGGTGCCGGCGTCGACGGCGGCGGCCAGGGTGCGCAGGTGGTCGAGCGGGAGCTCCATGAGCCGATGCTAGATGAAGTGATGCTTACGTTGCTGCAGGATCATTCGCTCGACTGCATCTGACGCTCGGCATACCGTCGTGGGCATGGACCAGGGGATCGTGGCGCTGCTGGCGGGCTTCGGGCTCTGCCTGGGCCTCATCGTGTCGATCGGCGCGCAGAACGCGATCGTGCTGCGGCAGGGACTGCGCCGCGAGCACGTCGGGCTCGTCGTGCTCGTGTGCGTCGTCAGCGACGCCATCCTGCAGACGATCGGCGTCGCCGGCGTGGCCACGCTCGTCACGGCGCACCCGTGGCTCGAGTCGGTCGCCCGCTGGGCCGGGGCGGCGTTCATCCTCGCCTTCGCCGCGCTCAGCGCCCGGCGTGCCTGGCGCGGCGGCGGCTCGCTCGAGGCGGCGCCGGAGCCGGTGGCCGAGGCGGCCGGTGCGCCCGGGCCGGCGGGCGTGGCCGTGCGCGCGCGCACCAGCCGCATCACCACGCTCCTGACCATCCTCGCCGTCACCTGGCTCAACCCGCACGCCATCGTCGAGACGACCGTCGTCCTCGGCTCGGTGGCCGCGACCCACGGCGACGCGCGCTGGTGGTTCCTGGCCGGCGGCGTGATCGCCAGCACCCTCTGGTTCGTCGGCTTCGGCTACGGCGCGCGGTATCTCGCGCCCTTGCTGCGCACCGAGCGCGCCTGGCGCGTGCTCGACGGCGGCATCGCGCTCGTGATGGTCATCATCGCGATCAGCCTCGTCCTGACCTGACCCCACGGCTCAGCGCGACCGCACCTCGCGCATCCACGCCTCCACCTCGTCGGCGGTGCGGGGGATCGCGGCTGAGAGGTTCACGGCGCCATCGGCGGTGACGACGATGTCGTCCTCGATGCGCACGCCGATGCCGCGCAGCTCCTCGGGCACGGTGAGGTCATCGGCCTGGAAGTAGAGGCCGGGCTCGATCGTGAAGACCATCCCCTCGCGGACGATCCCGTCGTGGTAGAAGTCGCGGCGGGCAGCGGCGCAGTCGTGCACGTCGAGGCCCAGGTGGTGGCTGGTGCCGTGCACCATCCAGCGGCGGTGCAGCTGCTGGTCGGGCTCGAGGCTCTGCTCCGCCGACACCGGCAGCAGGCCCATCTCGGCGGTCTTGCGCGCGATGACCTCCATCGCGGCCGCGTGCACCTCCTTGAAGACGATGCCCGGCTTCACGACGGCGAAGGCGGCGTCGGCCGCCTCGACCACGGCGTCGTAGATGCGGCGCTGGATCTCGCTGAACTCGCCCGAGATCGGCAGCGTGCGGGTGATGTCGGCCGTGTAGAGGCTGTCGACCTCGACGCCCGCGTCGAGCAGGATCAGGTCGCCCGGGCGCACCTGGCCGTCGTTGCGGGTCCAGTGCAGGTAGCAGGCGTGGTGGCCGGAGGCCGCGATCGTGTCGTAGCCGACGGTGTTGCCGTCGAGGCGTGCGCGGCGGTGGAACGCCCCCTCGACGACGCGCTCGCCGCGCTCGTGCTGGGTGGCGTCGGCGAGATCGGCGATCACGTCGTCGAAGCCGCGCGCGGTCGCGTCGACGGCGGCCTGCACCTCGGCGATCTCGTAGGCGTCCTTCACCAGCCGCAGCTCGCTGAGGTCGCGGGCGAGGATGTCGCCGTCGGGGTTCGCGCCGGCGATCTGCGCCTCGACCGCGGCGTCCGCGCCCGTGACGACCAGCGCATCCGCCTCGCCCTCGAGCGCAGCGGCCAGCTCGGCGAGGTCGGCGACCGCGAGCCCTAAGTCGGCGGCGACGTGCGGGAGCGACGGGCGCGGGCCCACCCAGAACTCGCCGATCGCCGGGTTCGCGTAGAACTCCGTGGTGCCGCGGCCGGCCGGGCCGCGGAAGTAGAGCGTGGCGGTGTGGCCGGATGCGGTGCTGTCGTCGCTGCGCTCGTCACTGCGCTCATCACCACGGACGGGCTCGAGCACGAGCACCGAGTCGGGCTCCGCATCCGACCCCCAGCCGGTCAGGTAGGAGAAGTCGGGGAGGGCGCGGAACGGGTAGTCGGTGTCGTTCGAGCGCACCTTGAGGCCACCCGCTGGCACCACCAGCCGCACGCCCGGGTGGAGTGCCGAGATGCGGGCGCGGCGCTCGGCGGCCGGGGCGGCGGAGGCGCGCGGCTCGGGCGTCGTCTGCGGCCGCTCGGCCCAGCCCTGCTGGATCTGCTCGGTGAACGCCGACCCCGTAGGGGTGGTGGATCGGTTGGTGGTGGACTGCATCGTCGACGACTCGCTCATGCCCGCCATCCTCCCACTCCGCCGCGCTGGCGGACAGCCGGTTCGGAGGCCCACGAAATAGACTGCCGCGATGCGCCTGCCAGCACCGATCGACCTCACGGGGGTCGATCCGATCGAGCCCAGCGAGGTGATGGTGTGGGCCCGCGACTATGCGTTCGCCGCCCGCATGCACCTGCGCTCGCAGCTCGACCGGCGCCCGCCGCCGCGGCTCGGGATGCCCGGCGCGCGCGTGCACGTGGTGGCGATACCGGGGGTCGTGGAGCGTTGGCACTTCATGGAGCCGCTCGCCCGGCGGCTGGTGCACGCCGGCTGCGCCGTGCACTTCGTGCCCGAGCTCGGCCGCAACCTGGCACCGGTGCTCGACTCGGTGCCGATCGTCGCCGCCGTCGTCGACCGCATCGCCGCCGAGCATCCGCACGCCGCGATCGTGCTCGTCGGCCACTCGAAGGGCGGGCTGATCGGCAAGCGGTTGCTCGTCGACCGGGCGCTCGACGACACGCTGCCGCAGCCGGTCGGCCTGGTGGCGCTCGCCACCCCCTTCGCCGGCTCCAGCCGGGCGAAGCTGCTGCGCGGCGAGTACGTGCGCGAGTTCGATCCGTCGAACGCGATGCTCGCGGCGCTCGCGGCGGAGCGGTCGGCGGATGCGCGGATCCGGGTGGTGCTGCCGCAGATCGACCCGCACGTGCCCAAGAACCGCGTGCCGGAGGGCATGCGGGGGGTGCGGCTCGAGGCGGCCGGCCACTTCCGGCCGCTCGCGACGCCCGAGGCCGCCCGCGCCGTGGTCGCCGCGATCGACGAGCTCACCGACGCGCGCTCGGGCGCGCTGTAGCCCTCAGTCCGCGCTCTCAGCCCGTCTGGCGCAGCTGCACGACCACCGGCCGGTGGTCGGTGCCGACATCGTCGAGGCCCGTGAGCACGCGCGCCGCGACCGGCTGCCAGTCGGCGGTCGCGACGACGTGGTCGATCTGCGCGCCCAGCCACGGCGGCGCCCACGTCGGCCAGGTGCCGACCGCGCCTGCGCCGAGCGCGCTGGTCGCGTCGTGGCAGGTGCCGAGGTCGCCGCCGTCGACGCCGAGGTCTGCCCAGTGGTCGAGGGTCGAGTTCAAGTCGCCCGCCATGATCACCGAGTCGCCTGCCTCGCACAGCCCCGCCACGAACTCGAGGTCGGCGCGCCAGTTGCGCATCTGCTGCGGGATCGGCGCCACCGGGTGCGCCGAGACGAGCACGGGGCCGTCGCCGTCGTCGGGCCGCGCCACGATCGTCGGGAGCGTGCGTGTGCCGCCGACCGTCGGATCGGTCGTGTACTCGCCGAGCTCGACCGAGATCATCAGCGTCGTGTTGAGCGCCCCGTAGGAGGGGGAGTAGTCGGTGGTGTGCACCCAGAACGGATTGCCGCGCTCGCGCAGCCGCTCGGCGACCGCGACGCCCAACGGCAGCGTCGTCTCGGGCAGCATCACCGCATCCGCCCCTGTCTCGTCGATGACGCGCGCGATCTCCTCCGCGCCGGGCCGGTCGCCGAGGGTGTTCCAGGTGAGCACGATCAGGTCGCCCGACTCGCGGTCGATCGCCTGGCCGTCGTCGAGGCCGCGCGAGACCTGGATGCCGCCCGAGACGAGCGTGAAGACGAGCAGCATCGAGACCACGGCGAGCACGAACGGCCGCACCCGGCGCCAGCCGACGAAGCAGAGGAACACGATCGCCAGCACCAGCGCGATGCCGATCACGCCGACGCGCATCGAGACCACCTGCGCCACGACGGGCGCCTGCTCGAGGCCGAACGCCTGCGGCCAGGCGGCGACGGTGAGGCACGCCGCGATGACGAGGCCGAGCAGCCAACCGAGGATCGCGAGCACGCCTCGAGGGTAGGCGATCCGGCTATGACGACGGGTCGGGCAGGCGCGCGTAGGGTGGCGGCATGGAGCACGATCAGGCGCACGACGACCGGGCCGGCCGCGCCGCGCACGGCGTCGACTGGGCGAGCCTGGGCCCGATCGACCTGCACGCGCACTCGCGGGAGTCCGACGGCACGGATGCGCCCGGGGACGTCGTGCGGGCCGCCGCAGCCGCGGGGCTGGGCGCGATCGCGCTCACCGACCACGACACGGTCTCGGGCTGGGTCGAGGCGACCGAGGCGGCGCATGAGACCGGGGTGGCGCTGATCCCCGGGGTCGAGTTCTCGTCGCAGATCGGTTCGGCCAGCGTGCACGTGCTCGGCTACCTGCTCGACCCCGAGGCGGATGCGTTCATCGGCGAGCGGGAGCGGATCCGCGTCGAGCGCATCGAGCGGGCAGAGCGCATGGTGCACGCGATCGGCCGCGACTACCCGCTCACCTGGCGGCACGTGGAGGAGCACTCGGCGCCCGGAGCGACGATCGGCCGCCCGCACATCGCCGACGCGCTCGTCACGCTCGGCATCGTCGCCGACCGCTCGGCGGCGTTCGAGGGCATCCTGCACTGGCAGGGCGGCTACTACCACCCGCACCACGCGCCCGAGCCCGAGGCGGCGATCGGCATCATCAAGGACGCGGGCGGCGTCTCGGTGCTCGCCCACCCGGCGGCACGCGGAGCACCGGTGATGCGGATGGGCGTGCTCGGTGACCTCGTCGGCGCCGGCCTCGACGGGGTCGAGGTGTGGCACCGCGACAACGACGAGGCGTCGCGGCGCCGGCTGCTGCGCGACGCCGAGCTCATGGGGCTGCTCGTGACCGGCTCGAGCGACTACCACGGCCGCGGCAAGCCCAACGTGCTCGGGGAGCACACCACCGAGCCCGCTGTGCTCGCCGAGATCGTGCGCCGCGCGACCGGCTGGGCGCCGGTGCTGCCCGCCTGATGCATCCGGTCGTCGCGGAGATCACGAGTGCGGCAGGATCGCGCGTGCTGAACGGCGAGCTCGAGCAGGACGCGCCGCCGGTCGAGGGCGACGAGCGCTGGGGTGCCTCCATCGTCGCGCGGCCGGATGGCCGCTCCGCTGACCTGCTCGATGGCTGGACCGCTGAGGCGAGGGGTCACATCGGCGAGTGCTGGCCCACCGGCGCACTCGGCAGCTGCCATGTGACCTTGCGGCAGCTCGATCGCTGGCACGCGAGCGTCGACGCCGCGGTCCTCGGAGAAGGACAGCAGGCGCTCGGCGATCTCGCCGGTGCGGGGCCGCTTCGGACGCGCCTCGTCGGCATCGCGGTCTCCACCGGCGGCGTGCTCGCGATGCTGGAGCCGGACGGCGACGCATGGGACCGCGTCCGAAGCATCATGCGAGGCAGGCCGCGAGCGTTGCTGCACGCGACCCTGGTGCACTTCACGATGGGCATCGACGACCCACGATCGTTGCTGGCCTGGGCGGAACGCGCTCCGGGAGGAGTGCGGATCGATCTCGACCGGATCGCGCTCGTCCGCTATGACTACGACTCGGCGTTGTCGCGCATGATGCCGCACGATCTCCTCGCGGTCTGAGTTCGCCGTGGCGGATGGCGTCCGGAAGATGTACCATTTGTGGTACAAGAGGAGGGCCTCATGGCTATCACGGCATCCGAAGCCCGGCGCGAGTTGTTCACGCTCATCGAGCGCGTCAACGCCGACCGCACCGAAGTCGAGATCACGTCGAAACGAGGAGCGGCCGTGCTGATCTCGCGCGACGAGTATGACGCGCTGCAGGAGACCGCATACCTCCTGCGTTCCCCGGCAAACGCGAAGCGACTGATCCGATCGCTCGAGCAGGCTCGCTCAGGCAGCGCCGTCGAGCACGACATCGTCGAAGGCTGATGGCGCGCCTGCTGGCGTGGACCGATGACGCCTGGGACGACTACCTCCATTGGCAGCAGGCGGACCGGACGCTGCTCAAGCGGATCAATGTCCTGATCGCCGACATCCAACGTGGCGACCCGTTCGAAGGCATCGGCAAGCCCGAGCCTCTGCGACACGGTCTCGCAGGCGCCTGGTCACGTCGCATCGACGGCGAGCATCGGCTGGTCTACAGCGTCGATGACGAGCGCCTCACGATTGTGCAGGCTCGCTACCACTACTGAAGCGGGAGTGCCCCTCAGCCGCGGGAGTGACCCTCAGCCGCGGGAGTGACCGCTCAGCCGCGGGAGTGACCGCTCAGCCGCGGGAGTGACCGCTCACGTGCCCGAGTGGCGGGACGAAGACGGTCAGCATGGCGAACGGCCGCCACGCGGATGCGGAGCGGCCGTGCGTCGCTGCTGCTGGTGNCGTGCCCGAGTGGCGGGACGAAGACGGTCAGCATGGCGAACGGCCGCCACGCGGATGCGGAGCGGCCGTGCGTCGCTGCTGCTGGTGCCGAGGCGCGGGGTCAGACCGCCGGGCCCTGGGGCGCGTTCGCGCCGCCGCCGCCGGAGCGGGTGCGACGGCGGCGCCGGCGCTGCGGCGCCGCGTTGCCGTCGTGGTGCTCGGTGCCGCCACCGTCGTGGGTGCCCCGTCCCTCGGGCGCGGTGGACGCATCCGTCGTCGCGTTCGAGCCCTCGCCGCCGCCCGAGCGTCCGCGTCCGCCGCGTCGGCTGCGGCCCGAGCCGCCATCACGGGAGCCGCCCTCGCGCGGGCCACGGTCGCCGCCGCGCTCGCCGCCGCGGCCGCCGCGCCCGCGGTCACCGGCAGCGGAGCCGTCGCCGGCCGCGTACTCGGCGATGTGCTCGCGCTTGGCGTCCTTGTTCGGCGGGGTCGCGTGCAGGCGGCCCTTGGCGTCGGTGGGGATGTTGAGGTCGCTGAAGAGGTGCGGGCTCGACGAGTAGGTCTCGACCGGCTCGGGGCGGCCGAACTCGAGCGCACGGTCGATGAGCGACCACTTGTGCAGGTCCTCCCAGTCGACGAAGGTCACGGCGATGCCGGTGCGGCCAGCGCGGCCCGTGCGGCCGACGCGGTGCAGGTAGGCCTTCTCGTCCTCGGGGATGGTGTGGTTGATCACGTGCGTGACGTCGTCGACGTCGATGCCGCGGGCGGCCACGTCGGTGGCGATCAGCACATCCTTCTTGCCGGCCTTGAACTGCGCCATCGCGCGCTCGCGCGCCTCCTGGCTCATGTCGCCGTGCACAGCGGCGGCCTGGAAGCCGCGGTCGATGAGCTCCTCGGTGATGCGCGAGGCGGCGCGCTTCGTGCGCGTGAAGACGACGGTCTTGCCGCGGCCCTCGGCCTGCAGGATGCGCGAGATGACCTCGTCCTTGTCGAGCGCGTGCGCCCGGTAGACGACGTGCTCGATGTTGGCCTGCGCGATGGTGTCGTCGACGTCGGTCGCGCGGATGTGCAGCGGGCGCGACATGAAGCGCCGCGCCAGCGCGACGACGGCGCCCGGCATGGTGGCCGAGAACAGCATCGTGTGCCGCACCGCGGGCACCTTCGAGAAGATCTTCTCGACATCGGGCAGGAAGCCCAGGTCGAGCATCTTGTCGGCCTCGTCGAGCACGATCTCCTGCACGTTGGAGAGGTCGAGGATGCGTTGCTGCGAGAGATCGAGGAGGCGTCCGGGGGTGCCCACCACGATCTGGGCGCCCGCCTTCAGCTGGTCGATCTGGCCCTCGTAGGCCTTGCCGCCGTAGATGGAGACGACCGTCGTCGGACGGTTGGAGGTGATGAGCTCCATGTCTTCGGTCACCTGCACCGCGAGCTCGCGGGTGGGCACGACGATGAGCGCCTGCACGCCGGGGACGGGGTCGGCGCCGAGGCGCTGCGCGAGGGGGAGGCCGAACGCGAAGGTCTTGCCGGTGCCGGTCTTCGCCTGGCCGATGATGTCCTGTCCGGAGAGCGCGAGCGGGATCGTCTGCGTCTGGATCGGGAACGGCTCGAGGATGCCGCGGTCGGCGAGCGCCTGCACCATGTCGGCTTCGATGTTGAGGTCTTGGAAGGTCAAGAGGGGGTTCCGCCTGTTCGTTAGCTCCCCACAGCCTACCCGGGGGCATGCCGAACGGGCCTCCGGACGGCCCTAGACTGCTCGACTGTGGTGAAGTGGTTCGACAGGACGCCGCGCGATGTGACCCGGCAGCTGCTGCGGCACCACCGCGTGCCGGTCGTCGGCGACCGCGTGCTGCTGAGCGATGTGCGGCCGGCGCTGGTGCCGTTCGTGGGCCAGGCGCTCGGTCTCGAGCTCGACATCGTGGCGAAGGCCGGGCGCGTGCTCGATGCCGCGCCGTCGGCCGAGGCGCAGGTCGCGCTGGCTGAGGTGGTGCGCATCCACGCGACCCGGGCGACGGCGTTCGCGCGCATCCTCGAGAGCGAGGACGTCGAGCCCGAGGACGCCATGCGGCCCTTCGCCGACAGCGCCCGCGAGTTCTCGCACCACATCTCCGGCGCCGACTGGTACGAGGAGCTGCTGGCGATCCACGTCGTGAGCGGCCTGCTCGAGGACTTCTTCGTCGCGATCGTGCCCGGGCTGCCCGCCGACGACCAGGACGCCATGCTGCGCGCGCTGCGAGGCGAGAGCGCCCACCCGCAGCTCGTGAAGCTGCTGCAGGCGGCCATCGAGCTGACGCCGCGGCTGTCGGACCGGCTGGCGGTCTGGGGTCGCAGGCTCGTGGGGGATGCGCTGCTGCAGATGTACCTGGCGGTCAACGGCCCCGACGACTCCGGTCGTGCGGTGCCGAGCCAGCCGCGGCTCGAGCCGGCCTTCAACGACATCGTGGCGTCGCACACGCGTCGCATGGACGAACTGGGCCTCACCGCCTGAGCACGCCGCGTCGCGGCGTCGTCGGACGGCTCATGCCTGCTGCGACGCTGTGAAGCCCTTCGCGCAGCCGCTCAGAACCGCTGCGAGCCGGTCAGGCCTTCTGCGAGGTGAGCTGCGCGAGGTACTCGGCGTCGGCGCGCGCGCGGCGCTTCGGCAGCACGCGGGGCACGGTGAACGACACGAGCGCCGCAGCGGCGAGCGAGGCGAGCCACAGCCAGAGGTTGTCGGCGGTCGCGCCGGCGAGCATGCCGATCGTCCAGGCGACGCCGGCCGCGGCGGCGCCGAGCGACGGCGCCAGGTAGAGCCCGGTCCACTCGCGGCCGGGCGTCGCGAAGCGCGCGAAGAGGCCGATCGCTGCGCCGAGCACCATCGGCACGAGCACCAGGATGGGCATCAGGCCACGAAGCCGATCTTGCGCACCGACTCGCTGCCGATCTCGACGTAGGCGATGTTCGCGCTGGGCACGATGTAGCGGCGGCCCTTCGCGTCGTCGATCGTGAGCTGGCCGCCGTCGAGCGCGCCGACCACAGCGGCCTGCACCTCTTCGACGGTCTGCGCCGAGTCGAACGCGATCTCGCGAGCCGAGTCCTTGATGCCGATGCGGATGTCCATGCTCCTGAGGATAGGCGATCGGCGACGCCGCTCCTGCCGTGTCCGCGACCGGCGAACGGCTGGCCCGCCGATGTCGGTGGCCCCGGATACCGTGGCGGCATGCCCACGCAGACCCTGCCCGTCACGAGCGTCCCGAGCGTCACCCTCGACGCCAGCCAGCGCGCTGTGCTCGCCCTGCCGGGCGACGCATCCGCCATCGTGCTCGGCGTGGCCGGCTCCGGCAAGACGACCACCCTCGTCGAGCTCGCGGCAGCGCGGCTGGCGGCGGGCCTCGAACCCGCCCGACTGCTGGTGATCGCCGGCTCGCGGCAGGCCGCGACCGCGCTGCGCGACCGGCTGGCGCATCGCACCGCGATCGTCACGCCGGGGCCGCTCGCCCGTTCGATGCCGTCGTTCGCGCACGCGGTGCTGACCGCCGAGGCGCTCGCCGATGGGCGGCCGGCGCCGCAGCTGCTCTCGGGTGCCGAGCAGGACCGCATCATCGCGGCCATGCTCGCAGGCCATGCCGACGACGCCGCGGCGGGCCATGCGAGCGGCCCCGCCTGGCCCGAGCACCTGGGCGCCGAGGTGCGCGAGCAGGCGGGCTTCCGCGCCGAGCTGCGCGAGCTGCTGGCGGCCGTCGACGAGCGGGGCATGACGGCGGATGCGCTGGCTCGCCGCGGTCACGAGCGCGCCGTTCCCGAGTGGGTCGCCGCCGCAGCCTTCAAGGAGGAGTTCGATCGGCTGCAGCGGCTCGAGCGCCGGGGCGCCGACGCGGTGACGGCCGCGTCGCTGCTGCGGCGGGCCGCGCGCGCGGTCGCGACGGTCGACGCCGCGCTGCTGCCGATGCTCGTGCTCGTCGACGACGCGCAGGAGCTCACCGAGGGCGCCGTGGTCGTGCTCGAGGCGCTGCGCGAGCGCGGGGCCACCGTGATCGCGTTCGGCGATCCCGACACGACGACGGGCGGCTTCCGCGGCGCCGATCCGGCGCTGCTGGCGGCGCTGCCCGGGCGGCTGGGGTTCGGGGCCCAGCCTGGGCACCGGCTCGAGCTGGCGCTCGACCACCGGCACGGGCCGGCGGTGCGCGAGCTCGCCACCCGCATCGCGGGCGGCATCGGCACGGCGCTCGCGGGCGGGCAGCGCGATGCGCGGGCGACGGGCGGGGTCGACGCGGTCGCGCTGCACCTGTCGGCGTCGGTCGACGACCAGGCGCGCCGCATCGCGCGGCTCGTGCACGAGCGCCGCGCCGCCGGCGTGCCGCACGACGGCATCGCCGTGATCGTGCGCACGGGCCGGGCGGCGAGTGAGCTGGCGTCGCTGCTGTCGGCGCTCGACGTGCCGGTCTCGGCGAGCGGCCCGACGAGGCTCCGCGACACCGAGGTGGTCGACGCCCTCGTGCAGGTGCTCGCGGTCGCGACGGGCCGGCGCGAGCTGACGGCCGAGCTCGCCGAGCAGCTGCTGCGCAGCGATCTGCTCGGCCTCGACGCGCTCGCGGTGCGGCGGCTGAAGCGGGCGCTGCGGCACCGCATCATCGCCGACGGCGGCGAGGTGCACGTGGTGGGTGCCGAGCTCGTGCGCGACGCGGTGCTCGAGCCCGCGCTGCTCGAGGGCCTCCGCGGCGCGCGCCAGGGCGCCGATGCGGCACGGCGGCTGGCCCGCATGCTCGCCGACGCGCGAGCGCTCGCGACGGCCGACGACCCCGCGGCGGCCGACCAGGTGCTGTGGGCCGTCTGGAGCGCCGCGGGCGTCGCGGCCGCCTGGCAGCGCACGGCGCTCGACAGCGGCACGGGCGTCGAGCGCACGCTCGCCAACCGGCGCCTCGACGCTGTCGTCGCGCTCTTCGACCAGGTGGCGCGGCTCATCGAGCGGCGCCCCGACGCCGACACCGGCGCGTTCGTCGACGCCTGGCTGACGTCGTCGGTCGACGACGACTCGCTCGCCGCCCGCGCCGAGCACGCGCGCGTGGCCATCGGCACGCCGGGGCAGTTCGTGGGCCGCGAGCTCGACACGGTGATCGTCGCCGGGCTGCAGGACGGCGTCTGGCCCAACCTGCGCGCCCGCGGCTCGCTGCTGGGCGCGAACCGGCTCGACGGCGACGACACCGTCGACGCGCGCGCCGAGGTGCTGCACGACGAGCTGCGCACGTTCCTGAAGGCGGTCTCCACCGCCCGTTCGGCCGTGCTGCTCACCGCCGTCGCCAGCGACGACGAGCAGCCCTCGCCGTTCGTGGCCGGTCTCGACCCGGCGCCGGAGCCCGACGGCGGCTGGCACTCGCTGCGCTCGCTGGTCGCGAGCCTCCGCCGGCGTGCCGTGCGCGCCGCGAGCGAGGGCGACGAGCGCGACCTGGCGCTCGCCGCCACGGCGCTGCGGCGGCTCGGCGAGGCCGGGGTGCCCGGTGCCGCGACGGGGGAGTGGGCCGGCCTGGCCGAGATCTCGAGCACCGAGCGACTCGACGCGCTCGACGCCGTGCAGGCGAGCCCGTCGTCGCTGCAGAGCCTCGTCGACTGCGAGGTCGCCTGGGTGATCGACCGGGTCGCGGGCTCCACCGGCGGCCAGGCCGCGGGCTTCGGCACGATCGTGCACGAGGCCGTCGAGCAGCATGACGCGACCGACCCCGCCCAGCTCGAGCATGCGATCAGCGCCCGCTTCGGAGAGCTCGCGCACGAGTCGAGCTGGGAGGCCGCGCGCCAGCACGGCGACATCGCGCCGGTCGCGGCGACGATCGCCGACTACTTCCAGCGCCTCCGCGGCCTCGGGTGGCGGGTCGAGAGCGCCGAGCACGAGGCGCGCTTCGAGGTGGGGCTCGACGGCGGCGCGCTGCTGAAGGGCTCCATCGACTGGCTCGAGCACGCGCCCGACGGCACGGTGCGGGTGGTCGACCTCAAGACCGGCAAGCGCAAGCCCGACGAGCACGCCGAGCTCGGCAACCTGCAGCTGCGCGCCTACCAGCTGGCCATCGCGCTCGGCGGCATCGCCGGCGTGCCGCCGGAAGCGGCCACCGAGGCGCGGCTGTTCCTGCCCCGGCTCGAGCGGCGCGAGAAGTCGATCGACGCCGAGCCCTTCACCGATGTGCGCGAGCGGTTCGAGGCGCACCTGGCCGAGGCCGTCGCCACGATGGGCGGCGCCGCCTTCCGCGCCGTGCCCGCCGAGCACTGCTTCGAGCGCTTCGCCCACGGCCAGTGCGCCATCCACGTCCTCCCCGAGGTGACCGAATGACCGACGAGCTGCCCATCCAGACCCTCGCCGAGCCCCGCTCGTTCAGCGCGATCGAGCTGGCGGCGCTGCTCGACGAGGCCGCCGGCCGCGCCCCGCTGCCGCCCACGGAGGAGCAGGAGCGCGTGATCGAGGCGCCCTTCTCGCCCACGCTGGTCGTCGCGGGCGCCGGCAGCGGCAAGACGCACACGATGGCGCAGCGCGTGCTGTGGCTGGTCGCCAACGGCCACGCCGCGCCCGACCAGGTGCTCGGCCTCACCTTCACCCGCAAGGCGGCCCGCGAGCTCGCCGAGCGACTCGAGGTGCAGCTCGAGCTGCTCGCGAAGGCCGGGCTGGTCGACGAGGAGCTGGTGCGCACGCGCAAGCCCGTCGTGCAGACCTACAACTCGTTCGCCGGCTCGCTGTTCAAGGAGTGGGCGCTGCTCATCGGGCGCGACCCCGACTCCGAGGTGCTCACCGATCCCGCCGCACTGCTGCTCGCGCTGCGCGTCGCCCGCGGGTCCGACGACGTGCGGCTCGCCGAGATCGGCTCGGCCGCGCAGGTCGCCGAGCGGGTGCTGCAGCTCGCTGGCGAGCTCGGCGACCACCGCGTCTCGACCGCGCGGCTGCGCCGCAGCGGCATCCCCGCGGCCTTCGCGGCCCTCACCGACCTGCCGCCCGAGGCCGACGCGAAGGCGCTGACCAAGGCGAAGCGCGACGACCTGGCCGACGACGGCCGCCGCGTGGGCGCGCTCGACGCGCTCGCCGACCTCGTCGACGCCTTCGAGGCGCAGAAGCGCAGCCTCGGCGTGCTGCAGTTCAGCGACCAGGTGCGGCTCGCGCTCGACGCGATCGACGCGCACCCCGCCGCCGTCGACGAGCTGCGGGAGCGCCACCGCTTCGTGCTGCTCGACGAGTTCCAGGACACCTCCGTGCTGCAGCTGCAGCTGCTGGGGCGGCTCTTCCGCCAGACGCCGGTGATGGCGGTGGGCGATCCGAACCAGGCGATCTACGGCTTCCGCGGCGCGAGCGCCGGCACGCTCGCGCTCTTCCCCGAGCACTTCGGGCAGACCACCGCGATGACGCTCTCGATCAGCTGGCGCAACGACGTCGAGGTGCTGCGCATCGCCGACGCCATCGCCCGTGGCCTGCCGCCGCAGCCCGGCGTGCCGGTCGAGCGGCTGCACCCGCGGTGCGAGGCGGGCCCGGGCGACGTCAGCGTGCGGCACCTGCCCACCCTCGAGGACGAGGCGCACGAGCTCGCCGCCTGGCTGCGCGGCCACGGCGCGGGCACCGGCACCGGCGACGTCACCGCCGCGCTGCTCGTGCGCACGCACCAGCAGGGCATCGAGCTGGCCGACGGCCTGCGCTCGCTCGGCATCGACGTGATCCGCTGGGGCGGCGGGGGCCTGCTGCAGGAGTCCGCCGCCGTCGACCTGGTCGCGGCGCTGCGCGTGCTCGGCAGGCCCGAGGAGGGCTCGAGCCTCGTGCGCCTGCTCGCCGGCAGCCGGTGGCGCGTCGGCGTCGCCGACCTGATGGCGCTCCAGCGCCAAGCGCGCCGGCTCGCCGGCGCCGGGCTCACCGACGAGCAGCGCGCGCGTGACCGCAGCGCGGTCGTCGCAGAGGCGAGCTCGTCGATCGTCGACGCGCTCGACGCGCTGGTCGACGCCGACGGGCTCGAGGGCGCGACGGATGCGGGCTTCGCACGGCTCCGCGAGGCGGCGGTGCTGCTGCGCGGCCTTCGCCGCCGCGCAGGCATGCCGCTGCCCGAGTACGTGCGACACGTCGAGCAGGCGCTGCGGCTCGACATCGAGGTGGGCGCGAGCGCGCACCGGCACCACGCGGTGCTCGACGCCTTCGCGCGCGAGGCGCACGCCTTCGCCGCCGCCGACCAGCGCGGCACGCTCGACGCCTTCCTCGCCTACCTCGACGCGCTCGACGCCGATCGCGGCCCCGACGCCCCGCAGCCCGAGCCGGCGCCTGGCGCGGTGCACGTGTTGACCATGCACGCTGCCAAGGGCCTGGAGTGGGATGTCGTGGCGCTGCCCAGGCTCGCCCAGTCGCGCAACGACCCGAGCACGCGCGGCTGGCTCGACTGGGGCAAGGTGCCCTACGAGCTGCGCGGCGACCGCAGCCTGCTCGCCGAGCTGCAGTGGCGCCAGCCGACGTCGCACGCCTACATCGCGGAGCGCGACGCCTACCGCGAGCAGCTGGCGGCCTTCGACGAGAGCGAGCGCGACCGGCTCGCCTACGTCGCGGTCACGCGCGCCCGTCGCGCGCTGTGGCTCTCGGGCGCGCAGTGGTACGGCACCGGCCCGACGCCCGCGAAGCCGACCCGGCTGCTCGAGCTCGCCGCCGAGGCGACGGGCGCCGGCCTGCTGCCGCCGGCGACCAAGCTCGACGGCAACCCGCGTGCGGGCACCGCGGCGAGCACCGTCTGGCCGGCCGACCCGCTCGGCACGCGTCGCCCGGCGGTGGAGCGCGCCGCCGCCGCCGTCGAGGCCGCAGACTCGGCAGCGGCGACGCCGTGGGACGACGCCATCGCGCTGCTGCTGGCCGACCGCAGGGCCACGCCGCTCGCCCTCCCGAGCCGCATCGCCGCATCCGGCTTCAAGGACTGGGCGGCCGACCCCGTCGCGGTCGCCCGCCAGATCGCCCGCCCGATGCCGCAGCAGCCGTTCGCCGCCACCCGGCTCGGCACCCTCTTCCACAGCTGGGTCGAGCGCCGCGGCAGCGCGGTCAGCCTCGGCGACGCCGTCGACGACGAGCCGCTCGACCAGGAGCTGGTGGGCATCGACGCCGAGCGGCTCGAGCGGCTGAAGCGCACCTTCGCCGCGTCGCCCTACGGCGACCGCGAGCCGGCCGAGACCGAGATCGAGATCCACCTGCCGCTCGCCGGCACGACGGTGGTGTGCAAGATCGACGCCGTCTACCGCGACGGCGACCGGGCGACGGTCGTCGACTGGAAGACCGGACGGCTGCCGAGCGGCGACGCCGACCTCGAGGCGCGGCAGCTGCAGCTCGCGCTGTACCGCGCCGCCTACGCGCTGCACGCCCGGCTCGACCCTGAGCTGGTCGACGCGGAGCTGTACTTCGTCGAGCACGACAAGGTGGTCAGGCCCGATCGCATCGAGTCGCTCGCCGAGCTCGAGGCGCGCTGGCTCGCGGCGCAGCAGGCGGTGGCCGAGGCCTCAGCGGTCGGCTGAGCCCCGCTCCGCCTGCACCTCGGCGGTCGTGCCGGACGGCGACGACTCGTCGAGGTACTCCTGCACGCCGGTGAGGTCCATGGTCTCGAGCGCCTGCGGCGCGATCGCCGCACCGGGGTCGCGGTCGACGCGTGCGATCAGCCCGGCGAGCATGCCCTTCGCGTCGTCGACGATCATCGCGTCGCCCTTGTCGACGCCGTGCAGCAGCCAGCGCGCGATGTCGAGCTCCGCGTGCAGCATCGCCCGCTGGCGCACGTGCCGGTCGCCGATGCCGCGTGCCGCGGCGTGCGCCTGGAACGCGCGATCGACGCTGCCGAACTCGCTCGAGCCGAGCAGGAACGCGAGATCGCGGGCGGGATCGCCGACCGACAGCGCGTGCCAGCCGTCGATGCCGGCGACCTTCGCGCCCTCGACGCGGAACGCCTGCGCCTGCAGATCGCCGTGCACGAGCGTCGGCTTGAACTGCCACAGCCGGTCGTCGTTGAGCGCGAGCTCCCAGCGCTCCAGCAGCGGCGCGGGCACGTGGCCGGTCGTGGCGGCGCGGTCGAAGGAGTCGAGCAGCGACCGGCGCAGCGAGCCGGCGGTCGCCGTCGGCAGACCGGCGTCGGCGGCCACCGAGGTCGGCAGCTCATGGATGGCCGCGATCGCCTCGCCGACGCTCGCCGGGAGCCCCGGTCGAGCGGGGGAGATGTCGGCCAGCCGCATCGGCGAGCCGCCCAGCCTCGACAGCACGAACAGCGTCGACCTGCCGGCCTCGACCGAGCCGAGCAGGGTGGGCACGTCGAACGGCAGGCGCGAGCGGATGCCGAGGGTCAGCGCCGACAGGGCCGTCGCGTGATCCTTGGCCGTGCGCAGCGCCGCGACGGAGCGGGGGAGCACGACCTGCACCGTCTCGCCGTCGGAGAGCCGCGCCGCCACGACCGAGCGGTGCTCGTCCGAGCCGTCCTCCGTCGCGCCGACGACGTCCAGGCCGGGCACGGCGGTGGTGGCGAGCGCGGATAGAGTGAAGGGGTTCGTGCTCATGCAGGCCAGGCTAGGCCGACCTCGACCCGAGGCAGCCGCGCCACGCGACGGAGGTGACGTGCAGGTTCCACCGCTCGCTCGATCGGCGCTCGACCGAGACCACGCATCGCGTATCGACGCGGACGCCGTGGCCCGCGCCCTCGAGGACCCGTCGACGCGCATCATCGCCATCGCCGGCGACCGCTCCCCGGTGCGCGACGGCGCGCTCGTGCGGCTGCGCGTCGACGAGCTGCCCGAGTACGCGGCGCACGTCGAGCCGCGCGTGCCGCTCAGCTGGCTCGGCAGGGCGCGCGCCGGCGGAGCGACCGACTCGGGCCCGGTCGTGCTCAGCATGCTGGTGCACGAGCCCTTCGACGTCCCGGGCGCCGAGTGGCGGTCGCTCCGCGACGTGGGCGCCGCGCTCGACGATGCCGACGCCGGCGTGCTGGTGCAGGCGGTCGCGCTGGGCGTCTGGCAGCGCGAGAGCCATCACAGCCCGGTCGACGGCAGCGCCACGGCGTTCGAGGAGTCCGGCTGGGTGCGGCGCGACGTCGGCGGCTCGCCGCACTTCCCCCGCACCGACCCGGCCGTGATCGTCGCCATCCACGACGCTGCCGACGAGCGCATCCTGCTCGGCCACAACGCCGCGTGGCCCGAGTGCCGCTACTCGCTGATCGCCGGCTTCGTCGACCCGGGCGAGTCGCTCGAGGCGGCCGTCATCCGCGAGGTCGCCGAGGAGACGGGCCTGCGCGTCGTCGAGCCGCGCTACCTCGGCTCGCAGCCGTGGCCGTTCCCGCGCAGCCTGATGGTCGGCTTCGAGTGCGTCGCGCCTGAGCCCGACACGATCCGTCCCGACGGCGTAGAGATCCTCGACGTGCGCTGGTTCACGCGTGACCAGCTGCGCAGCGGCGTCGTGCAGCTGCCGGGCCCGACGTCGATCGCGTCGTGGATCATCGACGCGTGGCTGCAGCGGTGACGAGCGCCCCCAAGCCCGACGCCGAACGCATCCTCGCCGGACTCGACGAGCAGCAGCGCGTCGCCGCGACGACGCTCGGCGGCCCGGTGGCGATCCTCGCAGGCGCCGGCACCGGCAAGACGCGCGCCATCACGCACCGCATCGCCTACGGCGTCGCCACCGGCGAGCAGGTCGAGCATGCCTCGCTCGCGCTGACGTTCACCACCCGCGCGGCCGGCGAGATGCGCACGAGGCTCGCGCGGCTCGGGGCGGGCGGCGTGCAGGCGCGCACGTTCCACGCGGCGGCACTGGCGCAGCTCGGCCACTTCTGGCCCCGCATCACCGGCTCGCGCATGCCGAAGCTGCTGCCGCAGAAGGCCGCAACGCTCGCCGATGCCGCGGCGCAGCTGCGCCTGCGGCTGCCCACCGCCCAGCTGCGCGACGCCGCCGGCGAGATCGAGTGGCGCAAGTCGCAGGCGATGACGATGGAGGACTACGGCGTGCAGGCCCGGGTGCGCCCGCTGCCGACGGGCCTCGACCCCGAGGCCATGATCGACCTCCACATGGCCTACGAGCGGGTCAAGGACGAGCGCCGCCTGATCGACTTCGAGGACGTGCTGCTCGCCACCACCGGCATGATCGAGCGCGAGCCGGTCGTCGCCGACGAGGTGCGCTCGCGCTACCGCCACTTCACCGTCGACGAGTACCAGGACGTGTCGCCCATGCAGCAGCAGCTGCTGGCGGCCTGGCTCGGCGACCGCCGCGACGTCTGCGTCGTCGGCGACCCCAGCCAGACCATCTACTCGTTCGCCGGCGCCGACCCCGCGAGCCTGGGCCGCTTCGTGCACGATCACCCCGAGGCCGAGGTGGTGCGGCTCGAGCGCTCCTACCGGTCGACCGCCGCGATCGTCGGCTGCGCGAACCGGCTGATGCGGGGCCGCGATGCCCTGACCCTCGAGGCCGCGTCAGGGCAGCGCGGCGTCGAGCCGAGCCTCACCGAGCACGGCAGCGACACCGCCGAGGCGGCGGCGGTCGCCGCAGCGATCAAGGCGCAGGTCGTCGCCGGCACCGACCCCGGCCACATCGCGGTGCTCACCCGCTTCCACGCGCAGACCGGCCTCATCGAGCAGGCGCTCGCGGGCGTCGGCCTCTCGTCGACGGTGCGCGGCTCGGCGCGCTTCTTCGAGATCCCGGTCGTGAAGCGCGCGGTCATGATGCTCCGCAGCGCCCGTGCCGACGGCCGCCCGGTGTTCCAGTCGGTCACCGACATCGTGATGGGCCTCGGCTACCGGGCCGAGCCGCCGGCGACCCACGGCGAGGAGCGCGCCCAGTGGGATGCGCTGCACGCGCTGGTCACGCTGGCCGAGGAGGCAGGTGGCACCGACCTCGCGGCCTTCGCGAACGACCTCGCCCGCCGCGCGGCCACCGAGCACGAGCCCACCGTCGCGGCGGTGACCATCGCGACGATCCACGCGGCGAAGGGCCTGGAGTGGCAGCACGTGCACGTGATCGGCCTCGCCGAGGGCCTGCTGCCCATCTCGCACGCCACCACGCTCGCCGAGATCGACGAGGAGCGCCGGCTCCTCTACGTCGCCATCACCCGCGCCCAGCGCAGCCTCTCGCTCACGTGGGCGACGCACTCCGGCCACGCCGTCAGGCAGCCTTCGCGGTTCCTGGCCGAGATCGGTGCGAGCAGGCCCGCGGCCGGACGCGGCGCAGCGCGCTGATGCCGCCGTCGCGCTGACGGATCCGGGCGCCCCACCCCGACGGCAGCGTGCCCTCCCCGAGCCGGCGCACCGCATCCAGCACCGTCAGGATCGTCTGCGCGGTCGCCGCGGGCGTCGCGACCGGCGCGAGATGCCCGGGCACGAGCGTCTCGTCGACTGGGGCGCACGCGGGGCACTGGTCGCCTGCGGCGACGAACGGGCCCACCTGCACCCAGGCGTCGCCGACCACGATCGGCAGGTGCGCGACGCCGTCGAGCAGCAGCCGCTCGCGCTCGGCGTACGGCAGCCGCCACGGCGCGACCGGGATCACGAGCGCGTCGTCGGCGACCGCGTGCCCGGCCCGGTCGAGCGCGCGGTGCACGTCGAGGGCGAGACGGATGCGTCCGCGGACGCGCGCGGGCACGACCGGCTCGGTCTCGATCAGCGCGGGTGCGACCGCGTCGAGCAGCGCAGCGGCCGGCTCGTCGCCGAGCAGGTGCTCGAGCTCGCGCCGCAGCACACCGCGGGTGAGCAGCGCGAGCCCGCGCAGCGTCGACGCGTCGGCGTCGAGCTCGACGACCGGCTGCTGCGCGCCGATCGCGATGCGGTCGGGCGAGGTGCGGAAGACGGCCAGGTGCGGGTCGAGTCGGAGCATGGCGGCATGGTGCGCCATCGCGGCCGATCGCGTCGGCCGCTCTCCACAGCTACCGCTGCGCTGGCGGCTCCGGCTGCTCGTCGTCGTCGGAAGGAGCGTCGCCGGCTTCGCCAACGTCGTCGCCGCCAGCGTCGCCGGCTTCGCCAACGTCGTCGCCGCCAGCGTCGCCGGCCTCAGCTGCGTCGCCGGCCTCAGCTGCATCGACCGGGGCCTCGTCGGCCGGCGCCTCGGCGGCCTCCGCCTCACCGCCCGCGCCAGCCGGCTCGTCAGCGCGCTCGGCGTCGTCGAGCAGCTCCTGGAGCGCCAGGTCCATCTCGTCGAGCTCGCCGCCGCCCTGGAGCCGGGCGATGACGCGCGACGGGTCGTCGATGTCGGCGGCATCGGGCATCAGGTCGGGCTGGTCCCACAGCGAGTCGCGCACCTGCGGGCCCACCGCATCCGTCACCGCGCGCCAGAAGGCGGCCGCCTCGCGCAGCCGGCGCGGGCGGATCTCGAGGCCGACGAGGGTGCCGAACGCCTTCTCGGCGGGGCCGCCCGTCGCGCGGCGGCGGCGCACGGTCTCGGCGATCGCGTCGCGCTTGGGCAGCCGCGCTGTCGCCGAATCGGTGACCGCGTCGACCCAGCCCTCGATGAGCGCGATGGTCGACTCGAGGCGCGCGAGCGTCTCGATCTGCTCGGGGCTCTTCGGCGGGATGAGCGCGCCGTTCTTGAGCGCCTCGCGCAGCTCCTCGGGGTTCGTGGGGTCGAACGACTCGGCGAGCTCCTCGAGCTTGTCGATGTCGATGTGGATGCCCTCGGCGTACTCGCGCACGGAGGAGAGCACGTGCAGCCGCAGCCAGCGGGCATGGTGGAAGAGCCGCGCGTGGGCCAGCTCGCGCGCGGCCATCCAGATGCGCACCTGGTCCTCGGGGATCTCGAGCCCCTCGGCGGCCGTGCGGAGGTTGACGGGCAGCAGCGCGCCGTCCTGCGCCAGCAGCGGGAAGCCGAAGTCGCCGCCGGCGACCGTCTCGCCGGCGAGCTGCCCGATGACGTTGCCGAGCTGCATCGCGAACATCGTGCCGCCGACGTTGCGCAGGATCTTCTCGGCGCCCGCCAGCATCTCCTGCGCCTCCTCGGGCGCGTGCTCCTGCATCGCGCGGGTGAGGGCGCTCGCGATGCTGTTCGCCACGGGCTCGCTCAGCTCCTGCCAGACGGGCAGGGTCGCGTCGACCCACTGCTGGCGCGAGAGCAGCTGCAGCTCGCCCGCGGCGGCGCCGATGTCGGTCGTGTCGCCGAGCCACAGCGCGGCGAGGTCGACCGCCTGCCGCACGGCCTCGCGCTCGGCGCTGGTGACCGAGCCCGGGTCGCGCTGCACGACGGCGGCGGCCTGCCGCTGCGTCGCCGACCAGTCGATGCCGTCCTCGGTGCGCGACAGCGCCGCCTGCAGCTGCGCCATCAGCGCCTGCAGCTGCGCGGGGTCGGAGGGCATCCCCGCGGCGCCCGCGAGGCGGGAGGGATCGATGGGCCCCTCACCGGAGAGGAAGCGCTGCAGCATCTCGCGCAGCTCATCCTCGGGGCGACGGTCGTCGGGGTCCTCAGGCATGCGACTACGCTAGCCCCAGCATGTCCGAGCCTGCCGGGAATACGCCCATCCTGCCCTCCGCCGTCCGCGAACACCACGCGCGCCGGCCGCGGTTCGCCGACCTCCGTCCACGACGGATGCGTCGGGCCGGCTGGGCTGCGCTGGCGGCGGCGGGCGTGGGCTCGCTCGCGCTCGCCTTCGTCCCGTCGCCCTACGTGGTGGAGGTGCCGGGCCCGACGTTCGACACCCTGGGATCCACGGAGGCCGGCGAGCTGATCGTCGTCGAGGGCACCGAGACCTACCCGACCGAGGGCGAGCTGCGACTGCTGACCGTCGCCTACTTCGGCAACCCGCAGCGGCCGCTCTCCTGGGTCGACGTCGCGCAGTCGTACTTCGACCCGGCCGACTCGATCATCCCGATGGATGTCGCCTACCCGCCATCGGTGACGGTGCAGGAGGCCAACGAGGCCGGCCAGATCGAGATGCGCAACTCGCAGTCGGCGGCGATCGCCGCCGCGCTGATCCACGAGGGCGAGGAGGTGGTCAGCGACGTCCGCGTCGCGGGGGTGATCGCCGGCACCCCTGCCGACGGCGTGCTGCGCGAGGGCGACCGCATCGTCCGCGTCAACGGCGCGACCGCCTACGACGTCTGGTCGATCCGCGCGTCCATCGCGGCGGCCCCCGGCGCGAGCACCTTCGACATCGAGCGCGAGGGCCAGCCGCTGACGCTCGAGGTGACGCCCGCCGTCGACGGCGAGTCCCGCATCGTCGGCATCTACCCGTCGAACGAGTTCACGTTCCCGTTCCAGGTCGACATCCAGCTGCCGAACGTGGGCGGCCCCAGCGCCGGCATGATGTTCGCGCTCGGCATCATCGACGAGATCACTCCCGGCGCCATGACGGCGGGCACCCGCTGGGCAGGCACCGGCACCATCTCGGCCCTCGGCGAGGTCGGCCCGATCGGCGGCATCGTGCAGAAGATGCACGGCGCGGTCGATGCCGGCGCCTCGCACTTCCTCGCACCGGCCGGCAACTGCGCCGACGTCGTCGGCCATGTGCCCGACGGCCTGACGGTCTTCTCCGCGGCGACGCTCGACGAGGCCGTCACGGCGATCGAGACGGTCGCGATGAACGCCGACACCTCGGGGCTGCCCACCTGCGGCTGATGCTCGCCGCACTGGCCGGGTGCTCATAGGGACGACGGATACGATGGCGGCACTGCCCGACCAGCCCTCTTGGAGCAACACGACGTGTCCGCGTACCCCGAACGACCCATGCCGACCACTGCTCCGAGGAGGCAGAGGCCTTCGCCCCTGCTGATCACGGTGCTGATCGTGGCGGCGATCATCGGAGCGTTCGTGCTCTTCTCCGGCTTCTACGCTGATGTGCTCTGGTTCGACCAGCTCGGGTTCCTGCAGGTGCTGCAGACGCGCTGGGTCTCGATGCTGGTGATGTTCCTCATCGGCTTCGTCGCCATGGCGGTGCCGCTGGCGATCAGCGTGCAGGTGGCCTTCCGCTCGCGGCCGGTCTACGCGCAGCTGAACTCGCAGCTCGACCGCTACCAGGAGCTCGTCGAGCCGCTGCGCAAGGTCGGCATGTGGGCGGCACCGGCGGTGCTGGGCCTGTTCGCCGGCATCGCCTCGGCCTCGCAGTGGGAGACGGCGCAGCTGTGGCTCAACCGCCAGAGCTTCGGCGAGGTCGACCCCCAGTTCGGCCTCGACATCGGCTTCTACGTCTTCGAGCTGCCGTTCTACCAGCAGATCATCGGCTTCACGCTCGCCGTGCTCTTCATCAGCCTCGTCGCGTCGCTCGCGACGGCCTACCTCTACGGCGCGATCCGCGTCACGGGCCGCGAGTTCCGCATCTCCCGCTCGGCACGCGTGCAGCTCGCCGTCATCGGCGCGCTCTACATGATCGCCCTCGGCGCCTCGATCTGGCTCGGCCAGTACGCCGCGCTCACGCAGACCTCGCAGGGCTTCCTCGCGACCGGCGCCGGCTACACCGAGGTGAACGCCACGATCCCCGGCGCGCAGATCATGGCGGGCATCGCGGCGCTGGTCGCCGTCTTCTTCATCGTCACGGCGGTCATCGGCCGCTGGCGCATCGCGATCGTCGGCACGGCGCTGCTGATCGCGGCATCGCTGGTGGTGGGCATCGCCTACCCGGCCATCGTGCAGCGCTTCCAGGTCGACCCGAGCCCGGTCAACTTCGAGACTGAGTACATCCAGCGCAACATCGACGCGACGCGCAGCGCCTGGGGCGTCGACGCCATGGTCGAGACCCCGTCCGACGCGCGTACCGACGCCGAGCCCGGCGCGCTCCGGGCCGACGCCGAGACGACTGCGAACATCCGCATCATCGACCCCGCGCTGGTCACCGATGCGTTCGCGAACCTGCAGGAGTACCGGCCGTACTACGGCTTCCCCGAGCAGCTCGACGTCGACCGCTACGAGATCGACGGCGAGACGACCGACACCGTGATCGCGGTGCGCGAGCTCGACCTGTCGGGCCTCGATGAAGACAGCTGGTACAACCGCCACATCCGCTACACCCACGGCTACGGCGTCGTCGCGGCCTACGGCAACCAGCGCGGCCCCGAGGGCCAGCCGGTGTTCCTCCAGGCGGGCATCCCCACCGATGGTGCGCTCGGCGAGTACGAGCCGCGCGTCTACTTCGGCGAATCCACGCCCGACTACTCGATCGTGGGGGCGCCGGAGGCGACCGATCCGGTGGAGCTCGACTATCCGCGCTCGACCGAGGAGGGCAGCGGCAACGCCGAGACGACCTTCACCGGCGAGGGCGGCCCGAAGCTCGACAGCATCCTCAACCGGCTCGTCTACGCGATGAAGTTCCAGTCCGAGCAGATCATCCTCTCCGACGCGGTGAACGACGACTCGCAGATCCTCTACGACCGCCACCCGCGCGACCGCGTCGCCGCGGTGGCGCCCTACCTGACGCTCGACACCGACACGTACCCCGCGGTCGTCGACGAGCGCCTGGTCTGGATCGTCGACGGCATGACGACCTCGTCGACGGTGCCGTACTCGACGCACCGCTCGATCGCGCAGACCATCGCCGACACCACGAACCCCGCCCCGGGCTTCACGGCAGACGACGTCGTCAACTACATGCGCAACTCGGTGAAGGCGGTCGTGGATGCGTACGACGGCTCGGTCACGCTGTACGCCTGGGACACCGAGGATCCGATCCTCAAGGCCTGGCAGCAGATCTACCCCGGCACCATCCGTCCGATGGAGGAGATGTCTGGCGATCTGATGAGTCACGTGCGCTACCCGGCCGACATGTTCAAGCTGCAGCGCAACATCCTCGGCGACTACCACGTCACGAACCCGGCCACGTTCTTCTCCGGCGACGACCAGTGGTCGACGCCCGCCGACCCGACGTGGTCGAACGAGCAGGTCGCAGCGCCGCCGCAGCCCCCGTACTACCTGACGATGTCGGTCGACGGGCAGGATCCGGCGTTCACGCTGTACTCGACGTTCATCCCGCGCGATGGTCGTGAGGTGCTCTACGGCTACCTGTCGGTGAACGCGGATGCCGGAGGCACGGCAGGGGAGGTGGCCGACACCTACGGCCAGCTCACGCTGCAGATGCTGCCGAAGGACAGATCGATCCCTGGCCCCGGTCAGGTGCAGAACACCTTCGACACCGATGACGAGGTCTCGCGCGAGCTGAACCTGCTGCGCCAGGGCGCGTCCGACGTGCTGAACGGCAACCTGCTGACGCTGCCGGTCGGCGGCGGCCTGCTCTACGTGCAACCCGTCTACCTGCAGTCGACCGGTGCCACCTCCTACCCGGTGCTGCGCAAGATCCTGGTGGCCTTCGGCGACGACATCGCCTTCGAGGACACGCTCGACGAGGCCCTCGACTCGCTGTTCGGTGGCGACTCGGGTGCTGATGCCGGCGACTCGGGCGTGGATCCGACGACCGAGGAGCCGACCGATCCTGGTGCCGAGCCCGGTGTGGACACCGACCTCGAGGCGCAGCTCGACTCCTCCCTGCAGGCGGCCGTGACGGCCATGCAGGAGCGCCAGGCGGCCTACGCCTCGGGCGACGTGGTGGCGGCTGCGGAGGCCGATGTGCGGCTGACGTCGGCGCTGCAGCAGGCGGTCGACATCTCGGCGCAGATCGACGGCACGGCCGTGCCCGAGGGCACGGCACCCGAGGGCGCGGCACCCGAGCAGTCGGCACCGGCCGAGGAGCCCGCTCCCGAGGAGTCGACCGCTCCGTAGCGGCCCGATTTGCCGAACCCCGCGGCACCTGGTAACGTCTCTTCTTGTGCCGCGGGGTGGAGCAGCTCGGTAGCTCGCCGGGCTCATAACCCGGAGGTCGCAGGTTCAAATCCTGTCCCCGCAACAAGAAGTCCGCGTACTGCGGCACATGGAAGAGGCCCCCGCAAGGGGGCCTCTTCTGCATCTCCCGGGCAACCGAGCAGGGTCCGGGCGCCGATTCGTCTCTAGGCTCGCGCCATGGCACGCTTCTCGTTCTCCCGCTCCGTCGACATCGCAGCCCCTCGAGAGCGAGTGCACGCGTTCGTCGACGACTTCCACGAGTGGACCGCCTGGTCGCCCTGGGAGGGCGTCGATCCCCGGCTCGAGCGCCGCTACTCCGGCGCCGAGCGGGGCACGGGCGCCGAGTACGGCTGGAGCGGCAATCGCCGGGCCGGCCAGGGCTCGATGCTGATCCGCTCCTCGTCGCCGGAGCGCATCGACGTCGAGCTGCGCTTCACGAAGCCCTTCAAGGCGACGAACGACACCCGCTTCGACTTCGCCGACACCCCCGGCGGCACGCGCGTGACCTGGACGATGTCGGGCGAGAACCGCGGCCTCTCCGCGCTGATCTGGAAGCTGATGCCCATGGAGCGCGAGCTCGGCAAGCAGTTCGAGCAGGGCCTCCGCGACATGAAGGCGGCGGCGGAGTCCGGGCGGGCGTGAGCGGCGCCGCCAAGGCGTGACCCGCGGCACGGGGGCCGGGCGTCGCACCCGTCTCGCCGTGCGCGGCATCGCCCGCGCCGCCCGCGCCTCGGGGCAGGCTGCGACTGACGGGGCCTACTCGAAGAGCCCGCCGAGGCCGCCGCCGCTCGAGCCGCCGCCGTTGGAGCCGGAGATCTGCTGCCGGCCCTCGCTCGGCTGCACGACCACGAACCCCGGCCCGTGGAACGCGAGCTGGAACGCCTCGCCGGTGCCGCCGCGCAGCAGCGAGCGCATGTTCATCGAGTTCACGACGCTCGGCTGCAGGTTCGACGACCAGCACACCGCCGCGTTCGGGTCGACGAAGGTCGGCTGCCGGGAGCAGTCGAGCAGCAGCGGATTGCCCTCGCACGAGATGCCGACGGTGCCGACGCCGCCGAGCTCGAGGTTGAAGAGGCCGCCCGCCATCATGTTGCCGCTGCGCAGCATCTTGATGTCCCACTGCAGGTTCGGGTCGAAGGCGAGCAGGTTCTTGCCGCTCACCGACAGGCCCTCGTTCTCGAGCTGGACGGTGAACACGTTCGCCGCATCCCGCGCCAGGAACACCTCGCCCTGCCCGCGGATGCGCATGAGCGGGGCGCCCTCGCCGGTGACGAGCTTCTTCAGCATGCGCGCGGCGCCGGCGCCCTCGTGCTGGAACTCCATCTGGCCCTGGTAGGCGACCATGGCGCCCTTCGCGGCGAGCACGTCGCCACCGTTCGAGACGCTGATGCGCAGCATCTTGCTCGACTGCTTCACCCACCGCTCGGTCGACTGCGTCTCCTGATTCGCCTCCGCGAACAGCTCGGATCTCATGCGTCCCCCTCCAGGGCGTGCTCGAGCCTGACGACCTTGCCGTCGAGCTCGCCTGTCCATCCGGGTCGGATGTCGGCCTTCAGGACGAGGGATGCGCGCGGCGTGTGGGCGAGCACGGCGTCGGTCGCGCGCCGCACGACGTCGAACACCTCGTCCCACTCGCCCTCGATCGTCGTGAACATGGCGTCGGTGCGGTTCGGCAGCCCGCTCTCGCGGACCACGCGCACGGCGGCGGCGACCGCGTCGTGCACCGAGCCGTCCTCGCCCGCGGTGCCTGGTGCAACGGAGAATGCGACGAGCATCCTGCTCCCTTCGTCTCCGCGATCCTTGCACCGCGATCCCTTGCGCGCCACGCCCCGCCGTACCCTGGTCGCATGAGTGCCGCGCAGCCCCTCCTGCTCGCCGCCGCCGTGCAGCTGGCGCCGACCGTGGACGTCGACGCGAATCGCGCCGCCGCGGCCGCGTGGATCGATCGCGCCGCGGGCAGGGGAGCGCGGCTCATCGTGCTGCCCGAGTACGCCCAGCACTGCTCCAACGACCTCGCGACGACGGCGCCGGCCGCCGCGGAGGACCTCGACGGACCCTTCGTCGCGATGCTCGCCGAGCGCGCGGCCGCGCACGACGCCCTCATCGTGGCGGGGCTCGTCGAGCGGGTCGACGGCGGTGTCTCCAACACGGTCGTCGCCGTCGACGCATCCGGGGTCCGTGAGGCCTACCGGAAGGTGCACCTCTACGACGCGTTCGGCTCTCGCGAGTCCGACTGGCTGACGCCGGGGGACGTGGCGCAGACCCCGGTGGTCGAGGCGCTCGGCATGCGCATCGGCATCGAGACCTGCTACGACCTGCGGTTCCCCGAGACCACGAGGAGACTGGTGGATGCGGGGGCCGACGTCATCGTCATCCCCGCAGAGTGGGTGCGGGGCCCGCAGAAGGAGCGCCACTGGACGACGCTCGTGACCGCGCGCGCCATCGAGTCGACCGTGCACATCGTGGCCGCCGACCAGGCGCCGCCGCTGGGCGTCGGCTGCTCGCTCATCGTCGACCCGATGGGCATCCCGCTCGCGGCGCTCGGCGACGGCGAGGGCATCGCGATCGCGCCGATCGACCCCGCGCTGACGGCGGCGACGCGTGAGCGCAACCCGTCGCTGGCGAATCGGCGCTACCGGATCGCCTGACGACCTGAGGGCCTGACGCTGTCAGGCGACGGGGAGCGTCGCGTCCTTGAGGCCGGCGAGCCGGTCGGCGGCCTGGTGCAGCATGTCGTCGGACTTGCAGAAGGCGAAGCGCATCGTCGAGCGCAGGTCGCGCCGCGACGGCCGCGCGAGCGCCGACAGCGGCACGCCGACGACTCCCACCAGCTCCGGCATCCGGCGGGCCAGCTCGGTGGCGTCGGTGATGCCGAGCGGCGCGGCGTCGGCCAGCACGAAGTAGCCGGCCATCGCCTCGTGCACCGTGAAGCCGGCTTTGCGCAGGCCGCGGGTGAGGATGTCGCGCTTGCGCGCGAACGACTGCACGATCGTGTCGTAGTGCTCGTCGGCGAGCCGCAGGCCGACCGCGACGGCCGGCTGGAAGGGCGCGCCGTTCACGAACGTCAGGTACTGCTTGACCGCCCCGATCTGGGCGATGCGCTCGGGCGTCGACATGATCCAGCCGACCTTCCAGCCGGTGACCGAGAAGGTCTTGCCGGCCGACGAGATCGAGACGAGCCGGTCGCGCGCGGCCTCGAAGCTCGCCACCGGCACGTGGCGCTCGTCGTAGACCAGGTGCTCGTAGACCTCGTCGGTGACGATGATCGCGTCGCGCCGCTCGGCGATGCGCACGATGTGCCGCATGACCTCCTCGCTGAACACCGCGCCGGTCGGGTTGTGCGGGGAGTTGACGATGATCATGCGCGTGCGCGGGCTCGTCGCCCGCTGCAGGCGGTCGGGGTCGGGCTGGAAGTCCGGTGCGGCCAGCGGCACCGGCACCAGCTCGGCGCCGGCGAGCGCCGCGACCGCCGCATAGGCGTCGTAGTAGGGCTCGAAGACGATCACCTCGTCGCCCGGCTGCAGGTAGGCGAGCATCGTGGCCGCCAGCGCCTCGGTCGCCCCCGCGGTGACCAGCACGTCGCCGCGACCGAGCCCGATGCCGTAGAAGCGGCGCTGGTGCTCGATGATCGCGTCGATCAGCTCAGGGGCGCCCCTGCCCGGCCCGTACTGGTTGCGGCCGTGGTCGATCGCGTGCTTCGCCGCGTCGAGCACGGCGCGCGGGCCGTCCTCGTCGGGGAAGCCCTGCCCGAGGTTGAGCGCCCCCGTCCTCGATGCCAGCGCCGTCATCTCGGCGAAGATCGTCGGCGCGAGCCGGCCATCGGTGCCGAGCAGTCCGGCGCCCGCTGCGGTGCGCTGCCAGGGTGCCTGCTCCATGGCCCCGACGCTACTCGCTCCGCCGGGTGTTCCGAACGGCCGACATGGCAGTCGCATGGCAACCGCATGGATTCGGGTGGCACGCTCGAAGCATGACGAACCCGTACGACCCTGCCCAGCACCCGGGCGGCAACCAGCCCGCAGGGCAGAGCCCTGTGCCGAACCCGATGGCGCCGCGACAGAGCCAAGACCAGCCGAGCGCAGGTCAGCCGAGCGCAGCCCAGCCCGAGTGGCAGCGCTGGCAGAGCCCCGCGCAGCAGTCGAGCACGCCGGCGCCTGCCGCGAGCCCCTACGCAGCGCGACCCTCCGCGCCGTTCGCGAGCCCGTCCACCGGCTCCAACGGCTACGGCGCCTACGGCAACGGTGCGTACAGCAACGGCGGCTACAGCGACGCGCAGCCGACGGCCGCGTTCGGGCAGCCCGGGTCGACGCCCTCGTACGACACACCGACGACCCGCTCGGCGACCGCGCAGGCCGAGCCCCCCCGCCGTCGCGGCGGGCTGATCGTCGGCGGGCTGCTCGCGGCGGCCCTGCTGGGCGGTGCCGCGGGCTTCGGCGGCGGCGCGCTGGCGGGGATGCAGCAGGACGGGCAGACCCAGTCGGCGCCGGCGAGCAGCGGCGTCACGGGCGACACGGTGTCCGATCCGGGGACCATCGCCGACGTGGCGGCGACGGCGGGCCCGTCGGTCGTCACCGTGCAGGCGGTCTCGCAGTCGGGCAGCGGAGAGGGATCCGGCGTCGTCATCGCCGAGGGCGGCTACATCGTCACGAACAACCACGTCGTCACGCTCGACGGCGCCACCGCCGACGCGACCATCACCGTCGAGACCAATGACGGGCGCCTCCTCGGCGCCACGATCGTCGGCACCGACCCCGTCGTCGACCTCGCGGTCATCCGCGTCGACGCCGAGCTGCCCGTCATCACGATCGCGTCGAGCGACGACGTCCGGGTCGGCGACACCGCCGTCGCGATCGGCGCGCCGCTGGGCCTGTCGAACTCGGTCACCGACGGCATCGTCTCCGCCGTCGACCGCGGCCTCCGCATCGCCTCGAGCGCGGCGCCCGACGACGAGCAGCAGTCGCAGCAGGAGCCCTTCGGCTTCTGGCAGGAGGACGGCGCGCAGGCGCCCCAGCAGGACATCTCGATCCCGGTCGTGCAGACCGACGCATCCATCAACCCCGGCAACTCCGGCGGCGCCCTGCTGAACGGGTCGGGCCAGCTGATCGGCGTGAACGTGGCGATCGCCAGCATGGGGCAGGAGGGCTCCTCCGGCTCGATCGGCATCGGCTTCGCGATCGAGGCGAGCCTCGTGCAGCGCGTCGTCGAGGAGATCATCGCCGAGGGCGAGGCCAGCCACGGACTCCTCGGAGCCACCGTGAGCGACGTCCGCGACGCATCCATCGGCACCGTGGGCGCGCAGATCCAGGAGCTCAGCGAGGGCGGCGCGGCCGCCGCGGCAGGCATGCAGGCGGGCGACGTGATCACCGAGATCGACGGCGCCCCCGTCACCAACGCGGTCGACGCGACCGCCCAGGTGCGCTCGCACGCCGCCGGCGCGACGGTCGCCATCACGTACCAGCGCGGCGGGCAGTCCGCCGACGTCGACGTGACGCTGGGCGAGCTGCCCTAGCCCGCTCGACCCTCGTCGGCCGGCGCGTCGCTCGGTGCCTCGGGCACCGGCGGCGCGCCGTGCTGATCAGGGGAGCCCACGTCGCGCAGGCCCGCATCGCCGACTGCGCCGTCTTCGGCGCCACGGCGCTCGCGGAGCCGTCGCAGTCCACCGCCGAGCCCCTCGCGCTCGATCTCGCGCGCCTCACGGATGCGCTGGCCGAGGCTCGGCCGCACCTCCTTGATGACGGGGGAGAGGAAGCCGTGGTGCTGCGTCGGCGCGGGACCGAACGCCTCGCGCGCGGCCTTCACGATGTCGCGGCCCAGGATGTTGTTGCCGACGCCGCCGATGACGGCGCCGATGCCGAACGGCATGGCGCGGCCGAGCATGCCCGCCCCGGTGTTGCGCGCCATCCGCTTGAGGAAGGCGCGACGCATCATGTCGATCACCTGCCCCATCGCGCCGCTCGGCATCGCCGTGGTGATCATCTGGCCCCAGAATGCGTTGCCCGCGGCGCCGCGGCCGAGCGCCTTCTCGGTGGCGCGCTTCACGAGCGCCTTGCCACCGGTGCCCAGCATCAGGCCCATCACGAGCGCCTTGGCGCGCTGCTCGTCCTCGACGGCGATGCCGTGCACCTCGGCGACGGCCTGCGCGAAGAACGCGCTCGCCTCGAGGAAGCCGACGGTCTCGGCCATCGTGAGGCCGACCGATGCGACCGTGCCGACGCCGGGGGCGACCGCGCTGGCGCCGACCGCGGCGCCGCCGCCCGTCACCGCCGCGAGGTACTGCTTCTCGAGCCGCCGGATCATCTGCTCCGGCGTCATCTCGGGGTGCTTCTTGCGCAGGCTGCGCAGGTGGTTGACCACCAGCGGCCGCTGCACGCCCAGGATGCGCTCGAGCGTCTTCATGAGCCAGCCCAGATCCTCGTCGCGTTCGATCTCCTGCATGGGATCCCCCTGTCCTCCGGGCGCCGGCACCGCAGGACCAGCGCGCAGGGCATCCTCTCGCGACTGAGCCGTGAAGCGGCTGAGCGTGGGATCATGGACGCATGACGACCACCCCTGGACCCGACACCGTGGGCACCGGCGGCAGCACCGACGTGCTCGACCGGGAGCTCGAGAAGCTGCTCAACGAGGAGTCGGTCGAGGACGGCGACCACGACCGCTTCTCGCACTACGTCAAGAAGGAGAAGATCCTGCAGTCGGCGCTCTCGGGCAAGCCGGTGCGGGCGCTCTGCGGCAAGAAGTGGACGCCGGGCCGCGACCCGGAGAAGTTCCCCATCTGCCCCACCTGCAAGGACATCTACGAGAAGCTCCGCTCGGAGTGACCGCTCGCCCCGCGACCGTGCGGGGCGGATGCGTCAGCGGAAGACGGTGGGCAGCACCGGTTCGCCCCGCGCCAGTCGGTGCGCCTCGCTCGGCAGCTCCGCCACCGACGCGTCGTGGCGCTGGCGCGCCAGCTCGACACCGGAGTGGCCGAGCCACTGCTGCTGGATCTCGCCGGCGACGACGAGCGGCACCTGCAACGGTCGCCCGGTCTGCGCCGCGGCCTCGACCACCAGCGGGTCGTCGGTGACGAGCACCGTCTCCTCGACGGCGACGCCGCCCGCGTCGAGCGTGCGCACCGCCGACTTCTCGCCCGGCTTCGACGCCTTGTCCTCGCTCTTCTTGCCGACGCCGACCCACTCGCCGTCGTCGCCCTGGCGCGAGACCAGCTTGTAGACCATGCCCGCCGCGGGAGCGCCCGAGCCGGTGACGACGCTCGTGCCGACACCGTACGCATCCACCGGGCTCGCCTGCAGGCCCGCGATCGCGTACTCGTCGAGGTCGCTGGTGACGGTGATGCGGGTGTCGGTGGCACCGAGCGAGTCGAGCAGCCGGCGCGCGTCGGCCGCCACCTCGACGAGGTCGCCGGAGTCGAGGCGGATGCCGCCGAGGCTCGTGCCCGCGACCTCGATCGCGGTGCGGATGCCCTGCTCGATGTCGTAGGTGTCGACCAGCAGCGTCGTGTCGACGCCCAGCACGTCGATCTGCGCCTGGAACGCCTCGGCCTCGGTGTCATGCAGCAGGGTGAAGGAGTGCGCGGCGGTGCCCATGGTGGGGATGCCCCACCGCGCGCCGGCGGCGAGGTTGCTGGTGGCGCTGAAGCCGGCGATGTAGGCGGCGCGGGCGGCGGCGACCGCGGCCTCCTCGTTCGCGCGCCGCGAGCCCATCTCGGCCACCGGCCGGCCCTTGGCTGCCCGGGTCATGCGGGTCGCGGCGTTGGCGACCGCCGAGTCGTAGTTGAGCACCGACAGGGCGACCGTCTCGAGCACGACCGCCTCGGCGAACGTGCCCTCGATGACGAGGATGGGGGAGCCGGGGAAGTAGAGCTCGCCCTCGGCATAGCCGCGGATGTCGCCCGAGAAGCGGTAGTCGGCGAGCCAGTCGAGCAGCTCGGGCGACACCACGTGGTTCTCGCGCAGGAAGCGCAGCTCGTCGTCGCCGAAGCGGAACTCGGCGACCCGCTCGAGGAACCTGCCGGTGCCGGCGACGACGCCGTAGCGGCGCGCGCCCGGCAGACGGCGCGCGAACGCCTCGAAGACGGAGGGACGGAACGCGGTGCCGGCGCGCATGGCGGCATCGATCATCGTCAGCTCGTAGCGGTCGGTCATGAGCGCGGTGTCGGTCACAGGGGCAACCCTATGCCGGGGCTGCTGCGGTGCAGGTAGCGTGGATCGGTGCATTCCTCACGACCGCTGCCCGCCGCCCGCCCGCTGCCGGAGGGCGTCGCGCTCCGCGAGCCGACGCCGGCCGACGCGCTCGCGTGGGCCACGTTCCTCGTGCACGAGCAGCAGCGCACCTACGCCGGGCAGCTGCCGGTCGACTTCGCCGAGCGCGGTCTCGAGCAGGCGAACGTCGCTGGCCTCGAGCACGTCTTCGCGAGCCCTAAGGACGCCGTGCGCCGCATCGCGTGGCTGGGCGACCGGATCGTCGGCCTAGCCGCGACGAGCGCTGCCCCCGCGCGCTGGGAGCGGGAGCTGGGGCTCGTGCCGCCGCCGGCCGACCGCGAGCTCGACCGCCTCTACGTCGCCGCCGAGATGCACGGCTCCGGGCTCGGAGCCGCCCTCTTGGAGGCGGTCGTCGACGAGCGCCCGCACTACCTGTGGCTCATCGACGGGAACGCCCGCGCCGCCCGCTTCTACGAGCGGCGCGGGTTCCGACACCTCGACGAGCAGATCTCGACCGGGCCCACCTGGGGCGGGATCCCGATGCACCGGATGCTCCGCAGCTGACCGCGGCCTCGCTCAACTGAGGTGCGCGAAGGCGACACCGCGATCGAGCAGCACTGGCAGAGCCTGCCGGAAGCCCTCCGCAGCGCCGCCGCCGGGCTGGTTCATGTGCGCGATGACGATGTCGCCGGGCGCTGCCGAGCCGAGCGCCGCGGCGACCTGATCGGCACTGAAGGTGGCGCCGGCGTCGCCGTTCACCGAGAACCCGACGATCGAGCGGCCCAGCATCCGCGCGGCCTCGACGGCCACGTCGTCGGTGAACGCCGTGCCCGGCCGCATCAGCACCGAAGGTGCACCGGTGTGCTCGAGGAACCAGGCGTCGGCGGCCACGATCTCATCGACGGCCTCAGCGAGCGACGCGGTGCCGCGGATGCCGTAGGCCGACTGTCCGGAGACCGAGAGCGGCAGGTGGCGGCTGCCGTGGCTCGCGAGCGCGAACAGCGGCTCTGCCGCGAGATCCTCGGCGAGCGAGCGGTTGACGTCGATCCACCGGGCGTTGAGGAAGAGCATCGCGGGCACGTCGAGCTGGCGCAGCACGTCGAGCAGCGCGACGTCGACGCCGCTCCCGTTGGGGCCGCCGCACGCGTCGAGCGTGAGCACGACGGCCTCGCCGTCGACCCGCACGAGATGGCCGGGCAGGTTGAGTCCCCATTGCTGCGGCGCGCGGTCGTCGAGGGCCTCGATCACCGAGGCCTGGGTCGCTCCCGCGAACTGCGACTCGGCGGCGGAGGTCGCTGCGGTGGTCGGCGCAGGGACAGCGACCGGCGTCGAGGTCGGCGTCGGGGTAGGGCCGCCGCTCGTCGGACGCGGGGCCGAGGGGCTTGGACTCGGGTCGGCGGGCGCCGGGTCGGACAGCGGGCTGCAACCGGCGAGGGCCAGCACGCCGAGCACCACGGCGGTGCGCCGGGTCATCTCGGGAAGCCGTGCTTCCCAGACTTCGCGGCCGCTGCCCTGCATGCCCGGAGTCTATGCACGGCAGCGGCCGGCACCCGGCGCGACGCACGGGTGCCGGGTCGGCGTCAGTCGAGCAGCCCCTCCTCCTCGAGCCAGGCCGCCGCGATGTCTGCGGCCGGCGACTCCTCGACGGTGCTGCGGCGGTTGAGCTCGATGAGGGCCTCCGACGTGAGCGCGGCGCTCACCTCGTTGACCGTCGCCTGCGCCTCCGCGTCGACCTTGTCGCTCGCGATCGGCACGACGTTCGACGAGAGGAACAGGCCCTCCGGATCCTCGAGCACGACCAGGTCGTTCTCGGCGATCGTCGGGTCGGCGGTGTAGACGATGGCGAGCTGGATGTCGCCGTCCTGCAGGGCGCGGATCGTCAGCGGGCCGCCGCCGTCCTCGATCGGCGTGAAGGCGACGTCGATGCCGTAGAACTCCGACAGACCCATCGGGCCGTTCGGGCGGCTCTCGGCCTCGGAGTTGGCACCCATGGTGAGCGGCACGTCGACGTTCGCCAGGTCGGCGACCGTGGTCAGGTCGTACTGCTCGGCGAACTCGCGGGTGACGACATAGCTGTCCTGGTCGGTGGCGGGCGCCTGGTCGAGGATCGTGAGGCCCTCGGGGGCGGCCTCGACGAGCGCGTCGTAGACCTCGTCGCTGAGCCGCTCCTCGGGCTCGGGCGACCAGTACTGCAGCAGTGGCCCGGTGTACTCGGGGAACAGGTCGATCGCGCCCGACTCGATCTCGGGCATGTAGACCTCGCGCTGGCCGATGCGCAGCTGCCGGTCGATCGTGTACCCGTCGGCCTCGAGCGCCTGGGCGTAGAGCTCGGCGATGATCTCGCTCGAGTAGTAGTCCTGCGAGCCGACGACGAGCGTGGTGCCGTCGCCGCCGGCCGCCGGGGCGGCGGTTTCGCCCTCGGCGAGTGGGTCGGCGCTGGCGCAGCCGGCCAGCACGAGGCCGCCTGCGGTGAGGGCTGCGAGGGCGATGCCCGCCCTGCGGATGTTGCGTGTCATGCGTGGATCCTCTCCTGTGCGCCTTGGGGTGCGCGATGAGCCTTGGCGCCGGAGCGCGCTCGGTGGGGTTCGGCGCGGCGGGCAGCCGCGGATTGGGCGAGCTGGAAGCCGAGGTCGACGACCAGCGCGAGCAGGCCGACGAGCAGCGACGCGCCCAGCATCATGTCGTACTGCTGGGTCTTCACGCCCTCGAAGAACGGGCGGCCGATGCCCGTGTTCGCGACGTAGGCGGCGAGGGTCGCCGTCGAGATCACCTGGAGGGCCGCCGAGCGCAGGCCGCCGATGATCACTGGGGCGGCGAGCGGCAGCTCGACGGCCTGCACGATCTGCCACTCGGTCATGCCGACCGCTCGCGCGGCGCCGATCACCGGCCGGTCGACCGACTCGACCCCGGCGTAGGCGCCCGCGAGCACCGGCGGGAGCGCCAGCACCAGCAGCGCCAGGAACGGCGCCTCCAGCCCGATGCCCAGCGCCAGGCCGAAGATCGTCAGCAGGCCGAGCGTCGGCAGCGCCCGTGCGCCGCTCGACACGGCGATCACGAGCGCCCGGCCACGCCCGGTGTGGCCGATCCAGATGCCGGCGGGGATGCCGATCACGGCGGCGGTCAGCACGACCGCGGCCGAGAACCCGAGGTGCTCGAGGATGCGCTGGCCCAGGTTGCCGGCGCCCGTCCAGTTCGCGGGGTCGAGGAGCCAGGCGATCGCCTCGACGAAGAGGTTCATGCGCGCACCGCCCGCAGCCACGGCATGGTCAGCCGCCCGGCGAGCACGCACAGCCCGTCGAGGGCGAACGCGACCGCGACGGTCAGCACGATGCCGGTGAGGATCGACGCCTCGATGCCGCGCTGGAACCCGTCGGTGAAGAGCGTGCCGAGGCTCGAGATGCCGATGACGGCGCCGACCGTCACGAGGCTCACGGTCGACACCGTCACCACCCGCAGCGACGACAGCAGCACCGGGCCGGCGAGCGGCAGCTCGACCTTCCAGAACATCGCCCAGCGGGAGTGCCCGGTCGCGGCGGCGGCCAGCCGGACGTGCCCGGGGACGGAGGCGAACGCATCCGCCGCACCGCGCACCAGCAGCGCGCAGCCGTAGACCGTGAGCGCGGTGATCATCGTGGCGGGGGAGCGCAGCGAGAAGCCGGTGATCGCCGGGATGATGATGAACATCGCCAGCGACGGGATCGCATAGAGCAGGCCGGTGCCGGTCAGCAGCGGGGTGCGCAGCCTGGGGCTGCCGGCCGCGAGGCGGCCGAGCGGCACCGACAGCAGCAGCGCGAGCAGGATCGGCGGGATCGCGAGCAGCAGGTGGTCGACCAGCAGGTCGCCCACGATGTGCAGGTTCTGGCTGAGCCAGGTCATCCGGCCAGCACTCCCGCCGGGCGCCCGTCGCCGTCGACGACAATGCTGCGGCCGTCGACATCGCGGATGCTGAGGGTGCGGCGGGCGCTCTCGGCACCCACGAAGCTGGAGACGAACGCATCCGCCGGCGAGGCGAGGATCTCGGCGGGGGTGCCGCGCTGCGCGATCTCGGCGCCGGTGCGCAGCACCAGCACCTCGTCGCCGAGCGCGAACGCCTCGTCGACGTCGTGCGTGACGAACAGGATGGTCTTGCCGAGCTCGGCCTGCAGCGCCCGCATCTCGGCCTGCAGCTGGTCGCGCACGATCGGGTCGACGGCGCCGAAGGGCTCGTCCATGAGCAGGATGTTCGGGTCCGCCGCCAGCGCGCGCGCGACGCCGACGCGCTGCTGCTGGCCGCCGGAGAGCTGCGCCGGGTAGCGGTCCGCGAGCTTCGGGTCGAGGCCCACGCGCTCGAGCAGGCCCAGCGCCGCCGCGCGCGCCTCGCGGCGGTTCCTGCCCTCGAGCACGGGCACGGTCGCCACGTTGTCGGCGACCGTCCGGTGGGGCAGCAGGCCGCCCGCCTGCAGCACGTAGCCGATCGAGCGGCGCAGCCGCACCGCGTCCATCGAACGCACGTCGACGCCGTCGATCGAGACGGTGCCGCTCGTGGGCTCGACCATGCGGTTCACCATGCGCAGCAGGGTCGTCTTGCCGGAGCCCGAGGAGCCCAGCAGCACGACCACCTTGTGCGAGGGCACGACGAGGCTGAATTCGCCGACCGCGGTGGTGCCGTCCGGATACTGCTTGCGCACGCTGTCGAACTCGATCACGCGTGACTCCTCACGTCGGCGGGGTGCCGACAATACCGCTCGCCGCTGACACGGGGCACGGGCACTGCAGCGCCCGCGACTAGGCTTGCCGTCGTGCAGCGCCCGATCGGAGTCTTCGACAGCGGCGTCGGCGGGCTCACCGTGGCGCGGGCGATCATCGACCAGCTGCCGAACGAGTCGATCACCTACATCGGCGACACCGCCAACGGCCCCTACGGGCCGCGCGACCAGGCCGAGGTGCGGCACCTCGCACTCGACGTGCTCGACACGCTCGTCGGCCAGGGCGTGAAGATGCTCGTCATCGCCTGCAACACCGCCACCGCCGCCGTCTACGACCTGGCCGTCGAGCGGTACGAGCGGGGGATGGGCATCCCCGTCATCGCGGTCATCGAGCCGGCCGTGCGCGCGGCCGTCGCGCAGAGCCGCTCGGGTCGCATCGGCGTGATCGCCACCGCCGGCACGATCGGCTCCGGCGCCTACCAGCGCGCCTTCGCCGAGGCCGGGGTGGCGCACGTCGCCGCCGGTGCCGCGCCGCGCTTCGTCGAGTTCGTCGAGTCGGGCGTCACCACCGGCGACGAGGTGCTCGCCGCCGCCCACGACTACCTCGAGCCGCTGCTCGCCGAGGGGCTCGACACGCTCGTGCTCGGCTGCACCCACTACCCGCTGCTCGCCGGCGCGATCGGCTACGTCGCCGGCCCCGACGTGCGGCTCGTCTCGAGCGCGGAGGAGACCGCGGCCGACGTCTACCGGATCCTCAGCGACCGGAAGATGCTCGCCGCGCCCGGCACCGAGCCCGTCTACGAGTTCGAGGCGACCACCGAGGCGCAGGGCCCGTTCCTGCGGCTCGCGCGGCGCTTCCTCGGACCCGAGGTGACGCACGTCGAGTTCCACCAGACCGGGGTCATCACGCTCCCCGGCCGCACCGACTGAAGGAGACCCCCGATGGCACGCAAGGACGGCAGGCAGCTCGACCAGCTGCGCGAGGTCACGATCGAGCGCGGCTGGAGCCAGCAGGCCGAGGGGAGCGCCCTCATCTCCTTCGGCGGCACTCGGGTGCTGTGCACCGCATCCGTCATGCCCAATGTGCCGCGCTGGATGATGGGCAAGGGCAAGGGCTGGGTGACCGCGGAGTACTCGATGCTGCCGCGCTCGACGAACGAGCGCATGGACCGCGAGAGCGTCAAGGGCCGCGTCGGCGGCCGCACGCACGAGATCTCGCGCCTGATCGGGCGGAGCCTGCGCGCCGGCGTCGACATGCGGGCGCTCGGCGAGCTGTCGATCGCGATCGACTGCGACGTGCTGCAGGCCGACGGCGGCACCCGCACCGCGGCGATCACCGGCGCCTACGTGGCGCTCGCCGACGCGATCTCGTGGGCGCAGGGCCAGGGCCGCGTGCCCAAGAGCGCGAAGCCGCTCATCGACACCGTGTCGGCCGTCTCGGTCGGCATCGTCGACGGGGAGCCGATGCTCGACCTCGCCTACACGGAGGATGTGCGGGCCGGCACCGACATGAACGTCGTCGCCACCGGCCGCGGCCTGCTCATCGAGGTGCAGGGCACCGCGGAGGGCGCGCCGTTCGACCGCTCCGAGCTGAACGCGCTGCTCGACCTGGCGCTCGCCGGCACGGCGACCCTCACCGAGCTGCAGGTGGCCGCGCTCGCCGAGACGCGGGCCGCATGACCAGCCTCGGCTCGACCGGCATCGATGCGGTCGGCGGCGGACTGCAGGTGGTCGTCGCGACCCGCAACCCGCACAAGGTCGAGGAGCTCGGCCGCATCCTCGCGCCGCTGCTGCCGGGCGTCGAGCTGCTGCCCGACAGCGGCCCGGAGCCGGTCGAGGACGGCGACACGTTCGAGGCCAACGCGCTCATCAAGGCGCGCGCGGCGCACGAGCGCACGGGTCTGCCGGCGCTCGCCGACGACTCGGGCATCGAGGTCGATGCGCTCGACGGCGAGCCGGGCATCCACTCGGCCCGCTACGCCGGCACCCGCGTCGACCGCGACAACCTCGAGCTGCTGCTCACGAACCTCGGCGACCGCGCCGACCGCGGGGCGCGCTTCGTGTGCGCTGCGGCGTGGGTCGACGGCGACGGCGAGACCGTCGTGCGCGGCGAGTGGTCGGGCGAGATCGCGGATGCGCCCCGGGGCGCCGGCGGGTTCGGGTACGACCCGATCTTCCTCCCGCACGACGCCGGCGGCCGGGCCGCCGCCGAGCTGAGCCCCGAGGAGAAGGACGCGCTGAGCCACCGGCGGATCGCGTTCACGGCGCTCGCGGAGCGCATCGCGCGCGGCTGACTCGGCAGCCGGCTCCCCGGCCGCGCACGCTCATCGCGGTGCGGTGGGATGCGCTGCTCGCCTGGTCGCTGCTCGCCTGGTCGCTGGGCGTCACGGTGCTCGCGTCGATGGTCGGGTGGTGGCGGCGTTCTGGATGGACATCTCCCCGGGCGGGGCCGTGGTGCTCACGCAGGGCCTGGCGTTCGGGCTAGCGTTGCTGTTCGGGCCCCGCCGGGGGCTCGTCTTCCGGTGGGCGAGAGCGAGGCGTCATGCAGTCGACAGCGGCTGAGGACTACGTCAAGGCGGTCTACCACCACACCGAGTGGCAGTCCGAGCCGATCACGCCGTCGCAGCTCGCGACGCGACTCGGCCTGGCGAACTCGACGGTCACCGAGATGGTGAAGAAGCTGAGCGCCGCGGGCCTCGTGCACCACCGCCCGTACGGCGCGATCGAGCTCACCGACGCGGGCCGGGCGCTCGCGGTGCGGCAGGTGCGCCGGCACCGCGTGGTCGAGACCTGGCTGGTCGAGCGGCACGGCTACGACTGGGACGAGGTGCACGACGAGGCCGAGATCCTCGAGCACGCGCTCAGCGACCGGCTGCTCGACTCGATCGCCACGTCGCTCGGCGACCCCGTGCGCGACCCGCACGGCGACCCCATCCCGGCCGCCGACGGCACGGTGACCAGGCCGGATGCGGTGCTGCTGGCGAGCGCGCGGGTGGGCCACGAGGGCACCGTCGTGCGCATCTCCGACGCCGACCCCGCCATGCTGCGGTTCCTCGCCGAGGCCGGGGTGGCGCTCGACGCGCCGCTCACGGTGCAGGGGCAGAAGCCCTACTCGGGCTCGATCAGCGTGGCGACCCCCACGGGACAGGTCGACCTCGGGCCCGACGTCGCGCAAGCGGTCTGGCTCAGCGCGTAGCCGAGCCCGCGCAGTGCTCGCGGCGGTCAGCGCTCGATGCCGTAGTGCCCGGTGTCGCTGAGGTCGAGCGTCTCGACCGCGCCGGTCGCGGTGCCCTCGCGGATCTCCTTCGCGACCTCCCGGCGCGACTGGATCGCGTGCCAGACGATCACGCCGATCGCCATCGCGACCACGGCCAGCAGCACGACGTCGATGTACTCGGTGACGAGGTCGGCGACGCCCGGGATGTGCGCGACGCCCCAGCCGAGCAGCGGCAGCCCCGCGCCCCAGAGGAGCCCGCCCAGCACGTCCAGCCTCAGGAACAGGGGCCACGGCATCCGCCCCACCCCTGCCGCGACCGGCATGAAGGTGCGCACGATGCCGATGAACCGGGCGATGATCACGGCCGCGGCGCCGTAGCGGATGAAGAAGCGGTTGGTGCGCTCGATCGTGCGATGCGAGAACAGGCCAGACGAGCGCCGCTGGAAGATCGCCGGCCCCGCCTTGTGGCCGATGAAGTAGCCGAGTTGATCGCCGGCGACCGCGCACGCCCAGATGCACAGGCACACCAGCCAGATGGGCTGCGGGATGTCGCCCGTGAACGAGAGCACGCCGGCGACGACGAGCAGCGTGTCGCCGGGCAGCAGGAAGCCCACGAGCAGGCCGGTCTCGACGAAGACGATCGCGCAGACCAGCAGCAGCGCCCACACGCCCGCGCCCTGGATGAGCCCCTCGACGTCGATGAGGAGCTCGGTGGAGAGGGGAGGCATGGTCGCTCCTTCGCGAGGTGCCGCCGCTGGGACGGCCGCTGAGTGCGGGAGAGGGGACTTGAACCCCCACGCCACAAGGGCACAGGAACCTAAATCCTGCGTGTCTGCCAATTCCACCACTCCCGCGTGGATGACGGGATTCAGCGTACCGGCGCAGCGGCATGTCGAACGGCAGGGTGGCGATGGCAGAGTGGGCCCATGCAGATGCGCGCGCTCGTGACGGGGGCGTCGGCGGGGCTCGGCGCGGAGTTCGCCCGGCAGCTCGCGGCCGACGGCTTCTCGCTCGTGCTGGTCGCGCGCCGCGAGGAGCGCCTGCGCGCGCTCGCGGCCGAGCTCTCGGCCGCCCGCCCGGGTACCCAGATCGAGGTGCTGGTGGCCGACCTCACCGACGCGGCAGGCCTCGAGCGGGTGGCGGCGCGCGTGGCGGCCGCCGACCGGCCGATCGACGTCTTGGTCAACAACGCCGGCTTCGCGGTCTCGGAGCCCTTCCACGCATCCGCCATCGACGACGAGCGGGCGATGCACGAGCTGCTCTCGTGGGTGCCGCTGCGGCTCGCGCACGCGGCGCTGCCGGGCATGCGAGCGCGCGGCCACGGCGGCATCCTGAACGTCGCGAGCATGGCCGGGCAGCTGCCGACCGGGTCGTACGCGGCGGCGAAGGCGCAGGTGATCGCGCTCTCGCGCTCGCTGCACGCCCGCTACCGGCGCGATGGCGTGAGCGTGACCGCGCTGCTGCCGGGCTTCGTGGTCACCGAGTTCCACGATCGCATGGAGATCGAGCCGACCGCCGTGCCGCGGGCGGCGTGGGCGGATGCGTCTGCGGTCGTCCGCGACGGGCTCCGCGGCCTGCGCAGGCGGCGCGCGGTCGTCGTGAGCGACTGGCGGTACCGGCTGGCGGCGCCGCTGCTGCCGCTCGTGCCCGACCGGATGGCGGCCGGGTGGGGGCTCGCGGGCCGCCTCGAGGACTGACGGAACGGGAAGAAGGAGGAGCCATGGAGATCATCAGCGCATCGCTCGCGGCGCTCGCGAAGGCCGAGCCGCTCGAGGCGGGCAAGGTCGCCACACGCGTGCTCTCGCACGACGCGGCCGCGACCATCATCCACGTCGGGCTGGGCGCCGGCGGCGAGCTCGACGACCACCGGGTGCCCGGGCCGATCCTGCTGGTCGGGCTCGACGGCACCGCGACGGTCACCGAGGGCGAGGCCTGCGCGCAGATCGAGGCGGGCGGCATGCTGCGCATCGACGAGCACGTCATCCACCGCCTCCGCTCCGACGAGGGCGCCAACGTGCTGCTCGTGCGCCTGCCGAAGGCTGCTGGGTGACCGAGCGCCTGACCGAGCGCACCGCCGTGACCGAGCGCATCGCCGTGCTCGGCGCGGGCGTCATGGGCGCTGGCATCGCGCGCGTCTTCGCTCGCGCCGGCCACGAGGTGCGGGTGTTCGACGTCGACCCGGCGGCCGCCACCCGCGCCGCCGAGTCGGCCGGCGCATCCGCCCACGACACCGTCGAGGCCGCCGTCGTCAGCGCCACCGTGGTGCTCGAGGCGGCGCCCGAGCGGCTCGAGCTGAAGCTGGCGCTGCTGGCGCAGATCGAGGCCGCGAACGCCGATGCCGTGATCGCCTCGAACACCTCGTCGATCGGGGCGGATGCGCTCGCGGCCGGCATGCGGGACCCCTCGCGGCTCGTGATCGCCCATTTCTTCAACCCCGCCGACACGGTGCCGCTCGTCGAGGTGGTGCCGGGGCCGGCGACGCCGCAGGCGACCGTCGACCGGATGGTGGCGCTGCTCAGCGAGGCCGGCAAGGTGGCTGTGCCGCTCGCGCAGCAGGTGCCCGGCTTCATCGCGAACCGGCTGCAGGCGGCGCTCTACCGCGAGGCGATGCACCTCGTCGAGCTGGGCGTCGCGAGCCCGGCGCAGGTCGATCAGGTCGTCACCGCCGGCCTCGGCCCGCGCTGGGCGCTCGCGGGCCCGTTCGAGGTGATGGACCTCGGCGGCCTCGACGTGTGGACGAGCGTGACTGATGGCATCTTCCCGAGCCTCGGCGACGCATCCGCCGCCCCCGACATGCTTCGCGAGCGTGCCGATCGGGGCGAGCTGGGAGCGAAGACGGGGCAGGGATTCCTGCCGAGAGATGCGGATGCGTCGGCCCGGTTCGCGGGCAGGCTGCGGTCGCTGATCGACGCGCGCGACGGCATCGTGGAAGTTCCTTCGAATTTGGAATAGATTGCGTCGCTGCGGGTTGTCTCAAGGGAGTGGGCGACGAGCCACGCCGCCCGTGACGGAAGGATCCGAAGATGACGTTCCCGGTTCTTGAGGGCAAGGTCGCGATCGTGACCGGCGCAGCCATGGGCATGGGCGAGGCGACCGCTCGCCTGTTCGCCGAGGCGGGCGCGAAGGTGGTCGTCGCCGACTTCAACGAGGAGAAGGGCGAGGCCGTCGCGGCCGAGATCCGCGCGAACGGCGGCGAGGCGTTCTTCGTGCAGGTCGACATCTCGAAGGGCGAGCAGGTCGAGGCGATGGTCGCGCAGACCGTCGAGCACTACGGCCGCCTCGACGTGGCGGTTAACAACGCCGCGCTGACCCCCGATCAGGGGCTGGTCTCCGAGATCGACGAGGCCTACTGGGATCGCCTCATGTCGGTCGACCTGAAGGGCACCGCGCTGACGCTCAAGTACGAGCTGCGCCAGATGCTCGCGCAGGGCGACGGCGGCTCGATCGTCAACATCTCGTCGACGTCTGGCTTCCGCGTGCAGCCGATGACGGTCGCCTACAACGCCGCCAAGCACGGCGTGAACGCACTGACGAAGACCGCGGCGGTCGAGAACGGCCCGCACGGGATCCGCGTGAACTCGGTCGCCCCCGGCGCCGTCGACACGCCGATGCTGCGCGGCGCCATCGAGCAGTTCGGCCTCGACCCGAACGAGTACCCCAAGCAGCTCTCGGCGCTGCACCGCTTCGCGCAGCCGGCCGAGATCGCGCAGGCGAGCCTGTGGCTGGCCAGCGACGCCTCGTCGTATGTGACCGGCACGACCCTGCACGTCGACGGCGGATACACCGGCGCCATGTGACCCTTTCGGCGACGGCGTGGGCGTGGCACCGTGGGGCGCATGACCGAACCCATCCGAGCCATCTACTTCAACGGCACGCTCACGCCCTCGCCGGGCGACAGCCACACCGACCTCCTCATCGAGGCCAGCGCGAGCATCCTGCGCGGCCAAGGTGTGGAGGTCGAGGTCGTCAGGGCCGTCGACCACGCGCTCGCGCCGGGCGTGCAGCCCGACATGACCGAGCACGGCGCGAGCGAGGACGCCTGGCCCGCACTCTGGCAGCGGGTGCTGGCAGCCGACATCATCGTGCTCGCCACGCCGATCTGGCTGGGCGACGCATCGAGCGTCACCCGCCGCGTGATCGAGCGGCTCTACGCCGAGTCGGGCGAGCTGAACGACCAGGGCCAGTCGATCTTCTACGGCAAGGTCGCCGGATGCCTCGTGGGCGGCAACGAGGACGGCATGAAGCATGTGGCGCGCGAGGTGCTCTATGCGCTGCAGCACATCGGCTGCACGATCCCGCCGCAGGCCGACGCCGGCTGGGTGGGCGAGGCGGGGCCCGGCCCGAGCTACGGCGACGAGCTCGACGACGGCTCGCACGCGGGGGCCGACAACGACTTCACGAAGCGCAACGTCACGATCATGGCGTGGAACCTGCTGCACCTGGCGAAGATGCTGCGCGGCGGCATCCCCACCGAGGGCAACGACCGCAACGCCTGGGAGCGCGGCGAGCGCTTCGGGTTCCAGAACCCCGAATACCGGTAGCCCCCGATGGACGCGATCGGGTGGCTGCTCGAGGGAGACCCCGCGATCCGGTGGCAGGTGATGGCCGACCTGCTCGACGAGGATCCGGATGCGGTGGCCCGCGAACGCGCGCGCGTCGCCCGGGAGGGCTGGGGCGCGGCACTGCTGGCAGCCCGCGGCCCCGACGGGCAGTGGGCGGGCGGGGCGCACTTCCCGAAGGCCGAGCCGACGCTGCCCGGTCAGCCCTGGACCTCCACCGCCCACGTGCTCACCGAGCTGCGGCTGCTGGGCGCCGACCCGGCCGACGAGGCGGTGCGCGAGGCCGTGGCCGACGTGAAGCGGGTGACGCGCTGGGAGTACGACGACGAGCCGTTCTTCGAGGGCGAGGTGGAGCCGTGCATCAACGGCGCGCTGGTGACGAACGCGGTCTACTACGGCGAGGACGCCGCGCCGATCGTCGAGCGGCTGCTGGGGGAGCGGATGGCCGACGGCGGCTGGAACTGCGAGCAGGAGCAGGGCTCGGTGCGCTCGTCGTTCGACACCACCATCGCGGTGGTCGAGGCGCTCGCGGCCTACGAAGCCGTCAGCGACGACCCGCGCGTGCGCGAGGCTCGCGCGAGCGGCGAGCAGTACCTGCTCGAGCGCGACCTGCTGCGGCGCAAGTCGACCGGCGAGATCCCGAAGCCCAGCTACACCCAGCTGGCCTTCCCGCCCAGGCACGAGTACGACGCGCTGCGGGCGCTCGAACACTTCCGCGCGGTGGGCGCGATGCCCGAGGAGTCGATGCGTGAGGCGATCGACCTGCTGCACGCCAAGCGGCGCGACGACGGCACCTGGGCGCTCGACGTCAAGCACGGCGGCGACGCGGTGAACGACTACGGGCCGGTGGGGGAGCCGAACCGCTGGATCACGCTGAAGGCGCTGCGGGTGCTGCGCTGGGCGGGGCACTCGCTGCGCACGTGAGCCGCGGCGGCGGGCTCGCTCGCGGGCTCAGGCGGTCGCGACCGCGCCCGCGCGGCCGAGGGCGCTGCCGCGCAGCAGTGCGATCGCCGACACGATGCCGAGCAGCGCCAGGGAGGCGTAGGTGGAGACGAAGGTGCTCGAGCTGGTCGCACGGGGGCTGAGATCCGCCATTTGCGGCTCTTCGCCGTTGAGCGTGGGTAGCGGGTGACGCGCCGGAGCAGCAGCACCGGCGGCAGCGGGGCGCTGACCGGCGACCTCGGGACGACCCGAGCGGTCCTTGCGGGGGCGCTCCGAGCGAGCCGCACCGGCGCCGGCACCGTGGGCGCCCGAGCCTGCCAGACCGTCGCGACCGGCGCCGCGGCCGCGGCCACGGCCGCCGCCCGAGCGACCAGCACCCTGCGGCTGCTGGATCTCGTTGCCCGAGCCGGGGCCGCCGGGGACCGGCGCCACGTGGGGCGCGTACGGCCCTACAAGGGCGTCGACCGGGTCGGAGGAGGCGGTGACGATCTGCGCCTGCACCTGGATGCCGGCCTTGCGCAGCAGCGACATGGTGTCGCCGCGCTGCGAGGGGATCATGACGGTGACGACATCGCCCGCCGAGCCGGCGCGAGCCGTGCGGCCCGAGCGGTGCAGGTAGGCCTTGTGCTCCATGGGCGGGTCGACGTGCACCACGAGCTCGACGTTGTCGACGTGCACGCCGCGAGCAGCGACATCCGTCGCCACCAGCACGCGCACGGTGCCGTCGGAGAACTGCGCCAGGTTGCGGTCGCGGGCGTTCTGCGACAGGTTGCCGTGCAGGTCGACGGCGGGGATGCCGGATGCGGTGAGGTGCTTCGCGAGCTTCTTCGCCTGGTGCTTGGTGCGGGTGAAGAGGATGCGGCGGCCCTCGCCCGAGGCGAGGCGGCGCACGAGCAGGTTCTTGTCGTCGGCCGAGACCTCGAACAGGTGGTGCGTCATCGCGGCGACGGGCGAGTTCGCCTCGTCGACCGAGTGCATGACCTCGTTGGTGAGGAAGCGCTTGACGAGCTTGTCCACGCCGTTGTCGAGCGTGGCCGAGAACAGCAGGCGCTGGCCCGACTGCGGCGTCTTGTCGAGGATCTTCGTGACGACCGGCAGGAAGCCGAGGTCGGCCATGTGGTCGGCCTCGTCGATGACGGTCATTTCGATGGCCTGCAGCGAGGCGACGCCCTGCTTCATCAGGTCTTCGAGGCGGCCGGGGCAGGCGACGATGATGTCGACGCCGTTGCGCAGCGCGGTCTCCTGCGGGCGCTGCGAGACGCCGCCGAAGATGGTGGTGACGGTGAGGCCAGCGGCCTTCGCGAGCGGCGCGATCTCGGCCGCGATCTGGGTGGCGAGCTCGCGCGTCGGGGCCAGCACGAGGCCCAGAGGCAGGCCCTTGCGGCGGTTGCCGCCGGCCAGGTCGCCCGACAGGCGCGCGACGAGCGGGATCGAGAAGGCGAGGGTCTTGCCCGAGCCGGTCTTGCCGCGGCCCAGCACGTCGCGACCCGCGAGCGTGTCGGGCAGCGTGTCGGCCTGGATGGGGAAGGGGCTCTCGCGGTCCATCGTCTTCAGCGCGGCGACGAGCTTGGCGGGAACGCCGAGCTGCGCGAAGGTCGTGGTGGCCTCGGGGGCGGTGATGGTGTCAGTCAAGGTTGCTCTTTCTGTGAGCGGAGCGCGCGCATCCGAGACGCCCGCACACAGGTGCAGACGGGGTTTCTTGGGTGGATGCGTCGACGCAGTTCGGCGAGCGCGGCGGAGGCCGCGATCGTTCGCCGTGGAAGTTCATCGACGCGGCGCCTTCCTTCAGGAAGTCACGGCGGAGAGAGGAGCGTTCAACGACGCAGGCGAGCTGGCTTCAACGCCCTGCTCGCACAGTGCCCCCAGCGTAGCAGGCGGGGTCTGACATCACCTAGCACGATGTGCGCAGAGCCCGTCGCAGAGCCCCTCCGCACAGCCACGGGGTCTAGCGTCGGGCGGCATGGCGACGACCACAGTGACCCACCCCCTGCTGCCCGACGACACCCCCGCGTTCGTCGTGCACGGCTACGACTTCGGCGCGCGCATCTGGCGCCGGGCCGGCTCCGCCGCCGCCCGCGCTGTGCCGCTGCGGCTGCTCGGCCGCGACTCGGTGCTGGTGCGCGGCCGCGAGGGCGTCGAGCTCTTCTACGACGAGGGGCGGATGCGTCGCCACGGCGCGATGCCCGCGTTCGTCCAGGAGGTGCTCTTCGGGCACGGCTCGGTGCACTCCCTCGACGGCGCAGCCCACCGCCACCGCAAGGCGACCTTCCTCGACGTCGCCTACGAGAACGCGCAGGTCGAGCGGCTGCTGCCGCACCTCGAGCGCGAGTGGCGCTCGGAGGTCGACGCGTGGCTCTCGGGCGGCACCCGTTCGGCGTACGACGCCGCGGTGGGGGCGCTCGGCCGCGCGATCATGCGCTGGGCGGGGCTGCCCGGCACCGCCGACGCGAAGACCCGCTGGGCCGCGCGCGAGGCGCAGATCGTCGACGGCTTCGGCGTCCCCTACTCGCCCGAGTTCGCGCTCGCCGGGCTCAACCGCTGGTGGAGCGACCGCCACGCGCGCGCGCTGATCGAGGCGGTGCGCGCGGGCACGCTCCACGCGGCCGAGGGCACGGCGCTCCACGAGTGGGCGTGGCACCGCGATCCCGACGGGCAGCTGCTCGACCCCAGGCTCGCCGGCATCGAGCTGCAGAACGTGCTGCGGCCGACGATCGCGGTCGCACGCTTCGTGGCATTCGCGGCGAAGGAGCTGCACGAGCGGCCGGAGTGGCGCGAGCGCATCGCCGCGGAGACCGCCGAGCGCGGTCGCCTCACGGCCGGGCCGCTGGCGACCGCGTTCGCGCAGGAGGTGCGGCGCACCGCACCGTTCGTGCCGATGCTGCCGGCGCAGGCGATCGTCGACGTCGAGCTCGACGGCGAGCACCTGCCGGCAGGCGGCCGCGTCTTCATCGACATTCTCGGCACTGACACCGACGAGCGGTCCTGGGAGCGGGCGGCCGAGTTCGACCCGGAGCGGTTCGTCGGCGCCGACGACTACGAGTCGATTCCCGCGTTCATCCCGCACGGCGGGGGCAGCCCGGCGACCGGCCACCGCTGCCCGGGCGAGAAGATCGCGATCGCCGGGCTCGCCGCGGCCATCGCCGCGCTGAGCGACCCGCGACTGGCGATCAGCGGCGAGCGGCTGGGGGTGAACCGGCGCCGCCTGCCCACCAAGCCCGCTTCCGGCGGCGTGGTGCGCCCCGCATCCGTCGCTCGCTGCCCCTTCCACTGACCCCGGCCGTCCGCCGACGCCCGACCGCACCGCTCCTCCCGCACCGCTCCTCCCGCACAGCTTCTCCCGCACAACGCAAGCCCGCGCACACGATCCCGCGGCATGCGGCCGCGATCCGGCGCAGCTTCCGCGGATCGCGGCCGGCGGGCTTGCGTCGTGCTGCGCCTCGGCGGTGCAGAGCGGCGTCAGCGCTCTGCACCCGGTCGGGTCAGCGCTCGTCGGGCTCGTCGTCGAGCAGCTCGGCGTCGACCGGCTGCTCGTCGAGGTCGTCGACGTCGTCGACGGTGTCGGCGTCGAACGACCACTGCGCGAGCCGCTCGGCGCCGGCCGGCCCGACCCACAGGCCCGAGCCGGAGGGCGCCACGTCGACCACCACCGTGTCGCCGTCTCGCACCTCGCCCGCGAGCAGCGCCCGAGCGAGGCGGTCGTCGATCTCCCGCTGCATGAGCCTGCGCAGGGGGCGCGCGCCGTACATGGGGTCGTAGCCGCGCTCCCCCAGCCACTGGCGTGCCGCATCCGTCACCTCGACCGTGAGCCTGCGCTCGCGGAGGCGACGGTCGAGCCCCAGCACCTGGATGTCGACGATCGCGCCGAGCTCGGCCTGCGAGAGCGCGTCGAAGATGACGATGTCGTCGAGGCGGTTCACGAACTCGGGCTTGAAGGCCGCTCGCACCGCGCCCATCACCTGCTCGCGCGCCTGCGCGGTCGGCACGGTCGGGTCGGTGAGGAAGCCTGAGCCGAGGTTCGAGGTGAGGATGAGGATGGTGTTGCGGAAGTCGACCGTGCGGCCCTGCCCGTCGGTGAGCCGGCCGTCGTCGAGCACCTGCAGCAGCAGGTCGAAGACCTCGGGGTGGGCCTTCTCGACCTCGTCCATGAGGATCACCGAGTACGGGCGGCGGCGCACGGCCTCGGTGAGCTGCCCGCCCTGCTCGTAGCCGATGTAGCCGGGAGGGGCGCCGACGAGCCGGGCGACCGAGTGCTTCTCGCCGTACTCCGACATGTCGATGCGCACGAGCGCCTTCTCGTCGTCGAACAGCAGCTCGGCGAGCGCCTTCGCGAGCTCGGTCTTGCCGACGCCGGTGGGGCCGAGGAAGAGGAACGAGCCGGTGGGCTTGTCGGGATCCGAGACGCCCGCGCGGGTGCGGCGCACCGCATCCGACACCGCGGCCACGGCCTCGCGCTGCCCCACGACGCGGTGGGCGAGCTCGCCCTCGAGCGCGAGCAGCTTCTCGGTCTCGCCCTGCAGCAGCCGGCCGACGGGGATGCCTGTCCAGGCGGCGACCACCGAGGCGATGTCGTCGGCGGTCACCTGGTCGCCGACCATGCGGGCGCCGGCCTCGGCGGCGGTGGCCTCGGCCTGCTTCAGCTGCTGCTCGACGCCCGGGATCTCGCCGTAGAGCAGCCGCGAGGCGCGCTCGAGGTCGCCCTCGCGCTGCGCGCGCTCGGCGCGGCTGCGCAGCTCGTCGAGCGATTCGCGCAGCCCACCGATGCGGTTGAGGCTCGCGCGCTCGGCCTGCCAGCGCTGGTCGAGCCCGGCGAGCTCGGCGCGCTGCGTCTCGAGCGTCTGCTCGAGCTGCGCGAGGCGCTCCTTCGAGGCGTCGTCCTTCTCGCGCTTGAGCGCCAGCCGCTCGATCTCCATGCGGTCGACAGTGCGGCGCAGCTGGTCGATCTCGGTGGGCGCCGAGTCGATCTCCATGCGCAGGCGGCTCGCGGCCTCGTCGATCAGGTCGATCGCCTTGTCGGGCAGCTGGCGCGCGGTGATGTAGCGGTTCGAGAGGGATGCGGCTGCGACGAGTGCGCTGTCGGCGATCGTGACCTTGTGGTGCGCCTCGTACCGCTCCTTGAGGCCGCGCAGGATCGCGACGGTGTCCTCGACGCTCGGCTCGCCCACGTACACCTGCTGGAAGCGCCGCTCCATCGCGGCGTCCTTCTCGATGAACTCGCGGTACTCGTCGAGCGTGGTCGCGCCGATGAGGCGCAGCTCGCCGCGCGCGAGCATGGGCTTCAGCATGTTGCTGGCGCCCTGGCTGCCCTCGGCGGCGCCGGCGCCCATGATGATGTGCAGCTCGTCGATGAAGGTGACGATGCGACCCTCGGCCTTGGCGATCTCGGCGAGCACGTTCTTCATGCGCTCCTCGAAGTCGCCGCGGTACTTGCTGCCGGCGATCATCGCGTTGACGTCGAGCGAGACGATCGACTTGCCCTTCAGGCTCTCGGGCACGTCGCCGGCGACGATGCGCTGCGCGAGGCCCTCGACGACGGCGGTCTTGCCGACGCCGGGCTCGCCGATGAGCACCGGGTTGTTCTTGGTGCGGCGCGAGAGCACCTGGCTGATGCGGCGGATCTCGCTGTCGCGACCGATGACGGGGTCGAGCTTGCCCGCCCGCGCGATCGCCGTCAGGTCGGTGCCGAACTGCTCCAGCGCCGACTGCTCGTCGCCCTGACCGGGCATCATGCCGCCCATCCGTGCCATCTGCTCCCCCATCGATCAAACTTGAGTGGTGTTGACTCAAGTTTACTCCGGATGCTGGATGTTGGCTAGGAGCATGGCGCACGACGGCGGGTGGCGGCGAGGAAGGCTGGACGCCGCCTAGGAAAACCGGGCGGCCTCGGCGAGGAGGCCGATACTGGGGTACAGCAGCGCCGGATCCGGCGCTCGATCGAGCACGACGACGTGAGCGATGTGAGGAGATCGACATGACCACCACCGGCCCGAACGACTCCGTTCCCCGAAGCCAGCCGTACACCTCCGATGCTGAACGGCGGAGCACGCCAGACGACCTGAACGATCGCAGGCACGGCGCGGGCGACCGCGACCGAGACGGCGTGCCCGACGACCGCGAGCGGCAGCGGGCGCTCGGCGACCGCGACGGCGACGGCGTGGCCGATGTGCGCGAGCGCCGGGTCGCCGACGACCGGCTCCGCGACGACCGCTTGGGGTTCGACCCGCGCCACGACCGCGAGCTGGTCGTCGCCCGCGAGCGCGAGCGCTTCGGCGGCGTCAAGGTCGGCGCCGCCTTCTTCGGCTGGCTCACCGCCACCGGCGCCGTGGTGCTGCTCACTGCGCTCGCCGCGGCGATCGCGGCGCTCATCGCGACGCTCACGGGCGGCATCGACGACGCGGTCGAGGACGCGCAGCAGAACCTGCAGTCCACCGGCATCTGGGGCATCGTCATCCTGCTGGCCATCTGGTCCGTCGCCTACTACTGCGGCGGGTACGTCGCCGGGCGCATGGCGCGCTTCGACGGCGCGAAGCAGGGCGTCGCGGTGTGGGCGTGGGCGGTCGTGATCGCCATCATCGCCGCGCTGATCGGCCTGGTGGCCGGGCAGAACTTCGCGCTCCCGCCGGGCTCGATGCCCACCCTGCCGCTGCCCGAGGACCAGGCGACCACCGCCACGATCATCTCTGCCGTGGTCGTCGCGATCGTCGCGCTCGTCGGCGCCGTGCTGGGCGGTCTCGCCGGCATGCGCTTCCACCGCCGCGTCGACCGGGCGGGCTTCGAGGTCGACGCGACCGACGAGCGCCGATAGGGGCGACCCACCGCATCCGCCCGGTACGCCCTCTGTTCGAGCGCGTGCCGGGCGGAGCCACGTCGACCTGCAGCACGCCGCTGTCGAAGCCGCGCTCCGGAGCGGCCGACCACGCCCCGGCTAGGATCGCGATGATCGCTGGGGCACCCGCTCCATCGCCCTGATGCCGCCGAGCCGCGGGAGCACACATGTCGACCAGCACGACGAAGGCCTCGCCCATCCGCCGATTGCTGCTCGTCGGCCGCGCCGTGATCGCCTTCGCGATCCTCGCCGCGATCGTCGGGCAGCTCATCACCAGCGTCACCTTCTGGACGGCGCGCGGCGACGCGTCGATCGCGCTCGACCTCGCCAACTTCTTCAGCTTCTTCACCATCGAGTCGAACGTGCTGGCGATGGTGGTGCTCGCCGTGCTCGTCGCCGCGCAGCTCGGGCGGCCCCGCATCGGTCGCCGCTTCGACGTGCTGCTGCTGTGCGCCGCCACGTACATGGTCGTCACCGGCATCGTCTACAACACGCTCCTGCGCGGCATCGAGCTGCCGCAGGGCGCGACCCTCGGCTGGTCGAACGAGGTGCTGCACCTCATCGCGCCGCTGTGGATGCTGATCGACTGGCTGCTGAGCTCGGGCAAGCGCGACCTGCGCTTCGGCGACATCGGCATCGTCGCGGTGTTCCCCGTCGTGTGGCTCGCCTACACGCTGCTGCGCGGACCCTTCACCCTCGACCAGGCGAGCGGCCGCGACTGGTGGTACCCCTATCCGTTCCTCGACCCGGCGACCCATGCCAACGGCTACGCCGGCGTCGCCATGATGGGCGCGATCGTCGCCGCGACGGTGCTGCTCGCGGCGTCGGGCATGATCGCGATCTCGCGCGCGCAGCGCCGGCGGGCGACCGAAGCGGCGCCCGTGGGCGCCTGACGGGGGCGAGCCGACGCATCCCGCCGACAGCGCTTCTTCGACGACGAGGGGATCGCTCGCTCCGGCGACGGGGCCTGCTCGCGTGCCGCTACAGCCGTTTGGCCAGCGCCTCGGCGGCGCGCTGCAGCCGCCAGTCGAGGCTCGGCTCGGTCGGGGCGCCGGACGGTGCGAGCGCGACCGAGCGCGAGGTGTCCCCGACCTGCAGGTCGAGCGACGCCGCAGCATCCGGATCCCACGCCGCAGGCGCGTGCACCGCGACCCGAACGGGCGTGCCGCGCCAGTGCAGGATGTGGATGGCCGAGGTCGTCTCGAGCTCGACCGGAGCGCCCCAGGGCACGTCGTGCGCGACCTCGGCGTCGGCGGGCAGCACGGTCAGCCACTGCAGGTTGGTCGCGACGCTGTCGACCAGCGCGGCGGTCACCGCGCCGCGATCGACGCCGGGCTGGATGCCCAGCAGCGCGACGCGAACGCGCACGGGCGTGCCGCCGACGACGCGCGTCGCGCTCACGAGCACGGTGCGCCCGTGCGCGTAAAGATTGCCGGTCTTGCCGCTGTCGATGCCCGCCGAGCCGAGCGCCTCGTTGGTGTTCTCGATCAGCCCGATCCGCGGCAGCGTGGCCGTGGCCGTGCCGCTGATCTCCCGCAGGGCGGGCCGCGCATCGACGGCATCCATGAGGTCGAGGAGGCCGGCGGTCGTCGCGACGCCGCGGGCGCTGAGGCCGGTCGCGTCGGCGACCTCGAGCCCCACGATGCCCTGTTCGTCGAGCCATGCTCCGGCGGCCGCGAGGTAGCCGTCGTGGCTGCCCCACGCCCAGTCGGCGAGCGTCATCGTCGCGTTGGAGGCACTGATGAGCATCGCAGCCTCGAGCAGCTGGCGCTGCGTCAGCACGTCGCCGACGGCCACGGGCAGCACCGAGGCGCCCTGCCGGACACCAGCGGCGAGGTGGGCCACGTCGCGCTCGCTGAGCGTGATCGACGGCCCGGCCTCACCCGGTGCCAAGGGGCGCGCATCCAGCAGCACGGCAGCGAAGAGCAGCTTCGCGACGCTCGCCATGGGTCGCGATCCCGTGTCGCCGGCGAAGCCCGTCGCACCCTCGATGCCCTCGACCTCGAAGGCCGCAGCCGCGACGCCCGCGGGCCAGTCCACCGTCGCCTGCCCGATCTCGGTCTCGATCTGCTCGACGCTCAGCGTCGCCGAAGGGGGCGCGGCGCTCGCGACGGTCACCGCGCCCACCCCAGCGACGCCGAGGGCCATCGCCGTGACGCTCGCGAGCGCGAAGCGGGCGCGCCGCGCGCGTCGTGGACGTCGCGCGCCCGAGGTCGCGATCGTCGACCTGTGCTCGAGGGGCTCGATGCTCGGCCTGCCTTCCGGTGGCTTCGCGCGCGCGAGGGGCGCTCGCTGTGATATGGGAACACGCGATCGTCGCCCGGCATTCCGCGCCGCACAGTCCTCTGCGGCCACTCGCGCGCCCGCGCACTCACCGCCTGCGACCGACCTCGCGGCGCCCCACGACGCATCCGCCCGCCATCATTACGCTGGCGGAGTGAGCGACCTCCACACCACGCAGCTCGGCGAGCAGGGCTTGCCCGTCGTCTTCTGCCACGGGCTGTTCGGGCAGGGCAAGAACTGGACGCAGATCGGCAAGGCGCTGAGCGCTCGGCATCGCGTGACGCTCGTCGACATGCCCAACCACGGGCGCTCGCCGTGGACGGAGCGGCTCGACTACGTCGAGATGGCGGATGCGGTGGCGGGCGTCATCGACGAGCCCGCGACGCTCGTCGGTCACTCGATGGGCGGCAAGGCGGCGATGCTCACCGCGCTGCGGCATCCCGACAAGGTCGCGCGGCTGTGCGTCGTCGACGTCTCCCCGGTGCAGTACCGCGAGAGCGACGAGTTCCGCGGCTTCATCGACGCGATGCTCGCGATCGACCTGGCGGCGCTCGGCTCGCGCGGCGAGGCGGATGCGGCGCTGGCCGAGGCGGTGCCGGACCCGGGCGTGCGCGCCTTCCTGATGACCAACCTGCGCCACGAGCGGGGTGCGGAAGGCGACGACGGCTGGCGCTGGCTGCCCAACCTCGAGGTGCTGCGGCGCGACCTGTCGACGCTGCGCGGCTGGCCCGAGACCGACGCGGTCTACGAGGGGCCGGTGCTGTGGATCGCGGGCGCCGAGTCGCGCTACGTGCGCGACGAGTTCCGGGAGGCGATGGAGGCGCGCTTCCCGCACGTGCGGCGGGTCACCGTGAAGGGCGCCGGGCACTGGGTGCACTCGTCGCAGCCGGCGATCGTGACGGCGCTGCTCGAGCGCTTCCTCGGCGACGGGGCCTGATCTTCAGCGAGCTTTGAGGTCGTTTTTAGCACTCTCCAGGTGAGAGTGCCAATACTGGAGGCGTCCCTCGGGGCCCCGCCTCGGTGGACTGCCAGAACACTTCGGCCGCCGCGCAGGGCGGCGGCCCGGCGTGAGGAGGTGGTTGTTCGTGGCACTGACCTTCGACCCGTTCCGCGAGATGGACCGCATGGCGGCACGACTGCTGACCGGCAGCGGCGGCTCCGCAGGCTCCAGCTGGATGCCGATGGACCTCTACCGCTCTGACGACCACTACGTGGTGCACGTCGACCTGCCCGGCATCGATCCGGGCTCGATCGACCTCGGCGTCGATGCCGGCACGCTGACGATCCAGGCCGAGCGCACGATCGGCGGCGGCGACCAGCGGCAGTGGATCGCGCAGGAGCGGCCCGCCGGCCGCTACATCCGGCAGCTGAGCCTCGGCTCCGACGTCGACCTCGACGCCATCGAGGCCTCGTACGAGCACGGCGTGCTCACGCTCACGATCCCGGTCGCCGAGCGCGCGAAGCCGCGCAAGATCGAGGTGCAGCAGGGCGGCGGCCGCACGCAGATCGACGCCGGCAGCGGCTCGAGTTCGGGCGAGGGCTCGAACGCCCGGGCCCAGGCGGGCTCGACGAGCTGACGCGGCACGCCGCGAGCGCAGGCGGTGCAGGCCCAACGGGCCGGCACCGCCTCTGTGCGTACGGCGCAGGCTCCGGTCAGCGGCTCCAGACTCCGTCGAGCGCGAGGAACGCGGTCGAGCGCGGCGGCTCGGCGGTCTCGTCGACGCGCGGCTCGCCGGCGAGCGCGACCCCGTCGAGCTCGATCGAGCCGCGCCGGCACGGCAGCAGCCGCAGCGCCAGGCTGTGCTCGACGCCGTCGAGCTCGAGCTCGTCGGTCGCGACGGCCCGCTCGCCCAGCACGTCGTCGATGCGCACCTCGATGCCGACCGCCCGCGCCACGAGCCCGGACTCCGACAGCTCGACCGCGACCTCGTCGGTGCGCACGTCGACCTGCGACCAGTCGAGCCCCGCGGCCTCGGGCAGGTGCCGCACGAAGCGGCCCGACAGCCACGACGTCAGGCCCGGGTCGATGCCGATCACCCGCACGAGCCCCGCGTGCCAGAGGATCAGCGCCGTGCCCGACCCCATCGGCGACTCGTCGACGCGCCAGACCGACGCGAGCGTCACCGTCTCGTCGCCGTCGAGCAGCTGCACCGTCGGGTTCGCGCCGCGGAGGATGGGGGTTCTGGGGGTCTCGGTCACTCCCACGACGCTACTCGGATGCGTCGGGTCCGGTCGCCACCGCAGCACCGGTCGCGACCGTGGTCGCTGGGCGCCCTCCGCTCGCGAAGCGGGCGCCCGGCCCGCTCACGATGCGGGCGCGAGGCCCCGCGTCCGGCAGAATGCTCCTCATGCCTGACGCCGCCGAGCCCCTCGCGAAGGTCGTGCTCATCGGCGGCGCGTCGGGCTCCGGCAAGTCGCGCATCGCCGAGCTGAGCGGCTTGCCGATCCTCCGCCTCGACGACTTCTACCGCGAGGGCGACGACCCCGCCCTCCCCCGCCTCGACAGCGGCGAGGCCGACTGGGATCACCCCGCATCGTGGCACCGCGACCGCGCGCTCGACGCGCTCGAGCAGCTCGCGCGCACCGGCCGCACGGCCGCACCGGTCTACGACATCTCCCGCAGCGCATCCGCCGGCACCCACGAGGTGACGCTCGGCGGCGCCACCCGCTTCGTGGCGGAGGGCATCTTCGTCGCCGAGGTGGTGGCCGAGGCGCGCCGCCGCGGCATCCTCGCCGAAGCGCTGTGCGTGCGCCGCTCGCGCTGGGTGACGATGGGCCTGCGCTTCGCCCGCGACCTGCGCGAGCACCGCAAGAGCCCGGCGTTCCTGGTGAAGCGCGGGCTGATCCTCGCGGGCCGCGAGCCGGCGATCGTCAAGGCGCTGACGGATGCGGGGTGCCGGCCCGTGCGCGTGCGCACCGCCACGCGCATGCTCGCCCGCGCCCGCTGAGGCGGCGGCCGGCCCACCCTGCCCCCAGCGGGGCCCGCCCCAGCCGCGGCCGCGGCCGCGGCTGCCCCGCACTTCGACGCACAACGCAAGCCGCCGGCCCGGATCTCGGGGGATCCGGGCCGGGCGGCCCTCGTTCGCCGCGGAACACGGTCGACGGGCTTGCGTTGTGCGGAGGCGCCTGCGCAGCGCCGCGCCGCTACTCGTAGCGGAGCGCCTCGATCGGCTGCAGCGACGACGCGCGGCGGGCCGGCAGCGTGCCGGCGAGGAACGCGATGCCCATCACGACGGCCATGATCAGCGCGATCGACAGCGGCTCGAAGCGCACGATCTCGAGGCCGGGCAGCTCGGCGAAGAGCCCCTGCGCGAGGATCGGGCTGACGGTCACCCCGAGCAGGATCGCGACCCCCGCGCCGAGCGCGCTGCCGAGGAAGCCGATGAAGACGGCCTCCATCGAGAACAGCCCGAACACCTTGCCCGAGCGCATGCCCATCGCCTTCATCAGGCCGATCTCGCGGGTGCGCTCCTGCACGCTCATCAGCAGCGTGTTGACGATGCCGAAGCCCGCCGCCAGCAGCGCGATGACCGCGAAGGCGTTGAGGATGCCGGTGACCACGTCGATCACGGTCTTGAACGTGCCGATCTGGTCGGCGACCGTCATGCCCGAGAAGCCCTCGGCCAGCAGGTCGTCCTTGATCGCCGCGATCTGCTCCGGGGTCGAGGCAGGGTCGATCGAGGCGTTCACCGCCAGGTAGACCGGCGACACATCGCCGACCATGCCCGTCTGCTGCGCTTCGCGCACGGCATCCGCGAGCGCCAGGTTGGTCTCGGCGCCCAGCTCGAGCAGGCCGGGGTTCATGACCCCGACGACGACCGCACCGACCTCGTGGTGCGAGCCCACGGCATCCGTCACCCCGAGGGTGCCCGTCTCGCCGATCATGGCGCCGGCGTCGGCGAAGCCCAGCGCGTCGACGTAGTCGAGGGGCAGCTGCACCTGGGGCTCGGCCACGTCGGCGACCGCGGTGCCCGCGGCCAGGTCGGGCACGAACGCGCCCGTGGCGAGGTCGAGCGGCAGCTGGTACTGCTCGGAGCCGCCCGCCTCGATGTAGTCGACCTGCAGCGAGATCATCGGCGTCACCTCGGTGATGCCGGCGACACCCGCGATGGCGTCGAGGTCGGACTCGTTCATGCCTCCCGGCACGAACCCGGGAGGGCCGTCGACCGCGGCGGCGCCGCCGGTCGCCCGCTCCGGGTCGTAGAGCGACGGGCCGTCGTCGACCGGGCCGTCCTCGGGCGCGGCCGTCACGGAGAGCACGCCGGGGGCGCCGATCGCGCCGACCTGGCTGTCGATGAAGCTCGACACACCGGCGCCGATGGCGCTGGTGATCGTGAGGGTGAACGCTCCGATGAAGATGGCGATCACCGTCAGCGAGGTGCGCAGCTTGCTGCGGAACGTGTTCTGCACCGCCGAGGCGATGACGTCGCGGGCCCTCATGCCGTCACCTCCACGAGCTCGGGCGCGATCTCGAGGCCGTCGCGCAGGTGGATCTGCCGGTCGCAGCGGGCCGCGAGCTCCTCGTCGTGCGTGACGATCACGAGCGTGATCCCCTGGGTGCGGTTGAGGTCGAAGAGGATGTCCTCGACCGTGCGGCCGGTGACGGAGTCGAGGTTGCCGGTCGGCTCGTCGGCGAAGATCACCTTCGGCTCGGTGATGAGCGCCCGGGCGATCACGGCCCGCTGCTTCTGCCCGCCCGAGAGCGCGGTGGCGCGGTTGCCCGCCTTGTCGTCGAGCTCGAGCGCGCGGAGCGCCGCCATGCCGCGCTCGGTGCGCTCGCGCTTGCCGAGCCCTGCGATCTTGAGCGGCAGCACGACGTTCTCGAGCACGGTCGCGTCGGGCACGAGGAAGAACTGCTGGAAGACGAAGCCGAAGTCCTCGTTGCGCAGGCGGTGGATCGCTGCCGTGCCGAGGCCGGTCGCGTCGGTGCCGTCGATCGCGAGGCTGCCGGCGTCGGGGGCGTCGAGCAGGGCGAGGATGTGCATGAGGGTCGACTTGCCCGAGCCGCTCTTGCCGATGATGGCGAGCGACTCACCGCGCTGCACCTGCAGCGTCACGCCCTTCAGCGCGTCGAACCGGCTGTCGCCGGAGCCGTAGGACTTGTGGATGTTCTGTGCATCGAGCACGAGGTCGGGCATGGCCGCTCCTGGTTGGGGGGAGTCGCGGAACTCGCGACGACTTGATCCTGCTCCTGCGGCATCTGCCGGGGCAGGGGGTTGACCGGAGGGTTATCCCCCGGTTCACCGCCGCGGGCCGGCTCGGGAGCCGCCACTCGAACGCCGGAAGCGCCAGTCAGACGCGGGACGCGCCAGTCAGGTGCGGGAGGCGCCAGTCAGGTGCGGGAGGCGCCGCTCAGGTGCGGGAGGCGCCAGTCAGGTGCGGGAGGCGCCAGTCAGACGCGGGAGGCGCCACTCGACGGGCAGGCGGGGCGGGGCGGGCGGGGGGTCAGGCGGAGTCGCCGTCGCGCTCGTCGACCATCTGCTCCTTNGCTCAGGTGCGGGAGGCGCCAGTCAGGTGCGGGAGGCGCCAGTCAGGCGCGGGAGGCGCCGCTCAGGTGCGGGAGGCGCCAGTCAGGCGCGGGAGGCGCCGCTCAGGTGCGGGAGGCGCCAGTCAGGTGCGGGAGGCGCCAGTCAGACGCGGGAGGCGCCACTCGACGGGCAGGCGGGGCGGGGCGGGCGGGGGGTCAGGCGGAGTCGCCGTCGCGCTCGTCGACCATCTGCTCCTTGCCGTCGATCACCGCGAAGGTCGCCGTGGTGAACGGCGTCGGCACGAGCGTCATCGCGACGCACCCGTTCGTGGCGACCCGCGCATCCAGCACCTGGAACCCCGTCGGGCCGGCGCCCTCGAACACCCGCTTGCCCGAGCCGATCACCTTCGGCACCACGATCAGCCGCAGCTCGTCGATGAGCGACTCGGCCAGCAGTGTCTGCAGCAGCTGCCACGAGCCGTGCACCTGCAGCTCGCCCTCGCCTGCCGCCTTCAGGTCGCGGATGCGCTGCGGCACGTCGGTGGAGAACACCGACGCCGTGTGCTCCCACGGGGCGTCGCCGGCCGACAGCGTGCCCGAGACGACGTGCTTCGGCATCGCGTTCAGCCGCGCCGCCACCAGGTCGTCGGGATCGGTGACCTGCGGCCAGTAGTCGGCCATCATGTCGTAGGTGGTGCGGCCGAACAGCAGCGCATCGGTCTTCTTGAACCAGCCGTCCACGGTCTCGGCGACCACGTCGTCGAAGATCGTGGCACCCCATCCGCCCCACCGGAAGCCGCCCGAGGTGTCCTCCTCGGCACCGCCCGGACCCTGCATGACGCCGTCGAGCGTCATGAACTCGTGCGCGACCAGTCGCATCCGTCCTCCTCGTCGAGGCAGCGGCGCGCTCCTGGGCGCGCGCCGCGGCAGGTTCGAGCATGCTCGCGCGCCACGGCAGCCGCAAGGGGTGCGCCGCGACGCGCGCGCTCTGCGAGGCGTCTATGCGATTACTCCCGGTCGAAGGTCGGTCGTCGCGGGACCGGCTGCGACGGGGAGGGTTCGAGGCCACTTCCAGGCGGAGCGCAGGATGAAGGCGAGCAGGATCACTTCCAGCCCGAGGCCGAGCACGTAGAAGGACATCCACTCCTGGCCGACCTGGCCCACGGCGTTGAAGGCCGCGAAGGGGATCTGCACGGAGGCGGCGACGAGGTTGGTGATGCGATTGGCCCGGGCGGGCAACGCCATCGAGAGCACGATCATGGCGATCGGGATCGCCAGCAGCGTCAGCGCCGTGATCGCCCAGGTCGGGGTGATGTCGAACTGCCAGACGACGCCGGCGAGGATGTCGTCGACGACGCCGGGCTTGTAGAAGGCGAGGATGTCGACGTAGGCGTAGAGGAGCACGAGGCTCGTCCACGCTGCGGCGAGCTTGGCCTGCACGGGGATCGTGGGGCTCTCGAGCAGGCTGGGGGTCTTCGATCGGATGGTCATCGCTGCTTCCTTCGAGTGGAGCGGTCCGTCCGCCGGATCGGCGATCGGTCTGTGCGGTCATGCGGATGGGTCGAGTCGTTCTCGTCGGTCGTCGCGTCGGCGGGGAGGTCGACCGCTCGAGCGCGCAGCAGCCGCATGCCGGTCACCAGCAGCCACACGAGCCAGGCCGCGACGCCGGGCAGCCCCACGAACAGGAGCGCCGAGCCGTCCGCGATCGCGAAGCTGGCCAGCCCGGCGGCGAGCAGCAGCGCTCCCCCGGCCACGCCGAGCACGCGCTGCCATGGCGGCGCGAGCCGGCTGGCATGCGCCGCCAGCGCAGCGCCGATGAAGGTGGTGCCGAGCGCCGGCAGCGCGAGCGCGAACGCCGCTGCGTGCAGCTGCCAGACGAGCTCGAACAGCGGGCTCGGCTCGGCGAGGTCGCGGGCGGCCAGCACGGTGCCGATCCACAGGACGCTGTAGAGCGCGAAGACCGCCGAGAGCACCGCAGCGGCCGCGACCGCGAGGCGCGACCAGTCCGCACCCGCACCCCCGCGACGCGCGACGAGCCCGTGGAGGCCGGTCACGAACCCGAGCAGCAGCGGCACGTGCAGCGCCTCCTGGCCGACCGCGATCGCGACCACGACCGGGTTCTGCGCGTGCCAGGCGAGCACCTCCTCGATCGGGTCGCCGTAGCCGGGAGGGCCCGTCGCTGCGAACATCCCGTTCTGGATCGCCATCGACGTCGCGAGCGCGATCGCCGTCACGCCGACGACCCGCAGCGTCGCCAGCCCGGGCGGGCTCGCCCCCGGCTCCACCGGCGCCTCGCCGTTCCATCGCTGTTCGATTCCCACGGAATCCTCCTGGCCCTAGACAGTTCGTACACCGTACGTCGTACGCTGTACGAGACACTATTGTCGTACGCTGTACTGGTGTCAAGCATTCGAGCGGGCGAGGAGAGACCGGTGCCAGCGAAGCGGCAACGCAAGGTCGCATCAGACTCGGGCCTGAGCAAGCGACGGGTGGTGGCCGAGGCCATCCGGCTGGCCGACGACGAGGGCGCCGACGGATTGAGCATGCGTCGGCTGGCCAGCGAGCTCGGCGCAGGCGCGATGTCGCTCTACCACTACGTGGCGGGCAAGGAGGAGCTGCTGGACGCCATGGTCGACGTCGTGTTCGACGAGATCGAGCTCCCGCCCGAAGGGACCGACTGGCAGTCGGCGATGCGACGACGAGCGGCATCCGCCCGACAGGTGCTCGCACGTCACCCCTGGGCGATCGGCCTGATGGAGTCGCGGACCTCGGCCGGGCCCGCGAACCTCCGCCACCACGAGGCGGTCACCGCCTGCCTGCGGAAGGCTGGCTTCCCCGTGCTGATGGCGACGCACGCCAACTGGCTGCTCGACAGCTATGTGTACGGCTTCGCGCTGCAGGAGGCGAGCCTGCCGTTCGACACCGCAGAGGAGCTCGCGGGCATGGTCGAGGGCATCTATCTGCCCCAGCTTCCTCCTGACGAGTTCCCCTACCTCAACGAGTCTGCCGCGGCGCTCGCCGCCGCCGGCTTCGACCCGGCGGCGCAGTTCGACTTCGGCCTCGACCTCGTGCTGGCCGCCCTCGAGCCCCTGCGAGCCGCTGCGTAGCGACGATCGCTGGCGGCTCGCCACGCGATCCGAGAATCAGGAGGTCGGCCCAGGTCTGCCTCAGGCGGTCAGCAGCCGCACGAGGTCGGTGCGCGGGATCTGCATCGCAGACGGCAGTGCCGGATCGATCAGCACGCCGTCGACGTGCGTCATCGCCTGCAGCAGCGACAGCAGCATCTCGTGCGACAGCAGCATCGGCTCGCCCTCCAGGCCGAACGCCCGCCACGACGCCATGTCGAGGAACACCGGCAGCAGCCGACGGTCGCCGTCGACCGCGATGCGCGGCTGCGCGCCGTCGACCGGGATCGCGACCGAGGTGCGCCGCAGGCCGAGCACGACCGCGACCTCGTCGCCGGCGGTGAGCCCGGCCCGCACGAGCGCGACCGCGTCACCGCTACCGCCACCGTTCGGTGCGGCCGAAGGGATCGTCATGGGGCTCCGTTCCTCCGCGCCAGAGGACGGGCCGACCGGCTGCGCCGGCCCGCCAGCTGCCGCGGCCCGGCGCGCCTGACGGCGCGCGATCGCCAGCCAGGTCACGGGCCCGGCCGCCCAGCCGATCAGCGTCGCGGAGGCGATCGAGAGCACCACCCAGATCGCGGCCACGATCCAGAAGGCGACCACGCCGGTCAGCAGCGTCACGAGACCCAGCAGCAGGCTCGACAGGCCAGAGAGCACCGCCTGGATCGCGGTGCCGAGCAGGGCACCGCGCGCCGTGACCGCGCCCGCTCCCGCGACGCCGGCCCGACGCATCCGCCCCGCCGAGAGGTGCGTGCCGAGCCAGATCGAGCCGCCCGCGACGAGCAGCAGAGCCAGCACGATCGGCAGCGCCCACCAGAGGTCGGGGCGCTCAGCCCAGGCCACGACCTCGCGGCCCCAGTCGGCCTGGCCGAGCAGATCGATGATCGCCGCGCGCACGATGAGCAGCACGATGCCGACGACCACGAGCCCCCACAGCAGCGCCGCGCCGCCCGCGACGAACGACATGCCGATCGCTCCCGCCGAGCGCACCGCGGCACGCTGCGCGGCATCGAGCGGGTCGAGCCGGGGCGTCCGGGGCCCGCGGCGGCTCATGCGCCGGCGGCCGGGGCCGAGCGCGGGGCACCGCGCAGCGCCACCTGCGCGAGCTCCTCCTCGTCGCGGGCGCGAGCCGCGGCCTCCTCAGCCGCAGCGAGCGCCCGGAAGTCGACGGGCGGGCGCGCGGTGGTGAGGAACATCCAGCCGAAGGCCATGCCGACGAGGCCGGTGAGCAGCACCGCCATCGCCAGCAGCCCGAACAGGGTCGACCACATCGAGCCGACCGTCAGCGACGACGAGCTGCTCGCGAGGAGGCTTCCGACGCCGAACAGGAGCGCACCCGGCCAGTAGACGACGCCGAACACGCCGGTCGCCGCCGTCGTGCACAGCCACGCCAGCCACGCCGAGCGGTGCGGCTTCGCCAGCCCGGCCGACCTCGCCCAGAAGGCGCTGAGCACCCAGCCGAGCGCGAGCACCATGCCGCCGATCAGGGCGCCGATGATCACGGTCGCCCAGACCCGGTCGGGCGTCGTCCAGAGCGCCACGACCGACGTGAAGGAGTCGGCGTCGATGTCGGTGACGGAGTCGCCGGAGAGGTGCAGCAGGAACGCGAAGCCCACCACGAGCACGAACGCCGTCAGCAGGTGCGTGGCCAGCGCCATGACGGTCTGGCCGATCCAAGAGCTGAGCAGCGCGACACGCTTCTGCTTGCTGCTCCAGGTGACGCGGGGCATGGGCAGGAGCATGGGCATCGGCGGCGCATAGCCGCCGGGGGCGTACGGGCCCAGCGCGTACGGACCCTGTGGGTACGCACCCTGCGAATACGGGCCCGGGATGGGCGGGGCGTAGGTCGGGAGCTGCGGGTACGGATGCTGCGGGTGCGGTCCGGGCGGATACGGCCCCTGCGGATACGGTCCCGGACCCTGCCCCGCCGGATCCGCCACGACCGGCTGCCCGTAGGGCGCCCCGCCGTAGACCATTCCGTAGGGCCCCGGCTGCCACTGCGGCGGCACGAAGCGCGACGGCATCGAGGCGGCGATCGCCGGGCGCATGCCGGGCGGCAGCGCCGCTCCCCCGGACGACCCGGCGCCGGGGTTCGCGACCATCTGCATGACCGGCGGACCGAGCGCGGCGCGCTCGCGACGCATCCGCGCCCGCTCCTGTGCCCGACTCTCGATGGCCGTCGTCGGCACGAGCGCATCGCGTGCCGGCGCCGAGTCCGGCCGGAGCGCCTTCGCTCGACCCGCCGCAGCCGCGCGTGCGGCAGCATCGCCGGGCACCGGGGTGTCGGTGCCCGGCGGCGGCGGCGCAGCGGGATCGGTCATGCGGGCGTCAGGGTCTCTGCGGGGCTCAGCGCGCGGCAGCCTCGGGCGCGCCGGTGACGACCGTCGCGCGGAACACCGACGCCATCCACCACCAGACGAGGATGCCGGTGGCCACCGCGATCGCGACCGAGAGCACCAGGAAGAGCAGCACGCCGAAGATCGCGTTCGCCACCACGGCCGAGACGCCGCCATCGCCGAACTGGAAGAACAGGCCGCCCAGCGCGCCCGCCGCGGCCTGCAGCACGAACGATAGACCGAGCCCCATCGGCACGGCGGTGAGCGTCACGAGCACCGGGTGGAACACCTGGTGCGCCCGCAGCACCAGCCACGACAGCAGCAGTCCGCCGAGCAGCATGACCGCGCCGATGATGCTCAGCCAGAACGACACGTTGCCGAAGGTGGTCGGGTCGACGGCGGTGATCTGCTGGTCGAGGTCGCGCGCGGTGGCCTCGCTGAAGAGGCTCGTGAAGGCGACGATGATCGTCTTGAAGACGGTCGTGAGGTACCAGGCGCCGATCGGCACGGCGAGCGTGATGAGGCCGAGCGTCACGAGCGGCAGGCCCAGCGCACCGGCGATCGCGGCGCCGCGGCGCTCGCGCTTGCCGAGCTTGGGGCGCTGCACCTGCACGGTCTCGACGCTGACGGGGCCGTTGCGGATGCGGTCGACCGCCTCCGCGCGCTCGTCGCGCTCGTCGATCACCGTCGTGGGCGCGTCTGCGGAGCGCTCGGCCAGGGGCGTCGACACGCGCTGCGCCGCCACGGAGCCCGTCGCGGGAGCGCTCGCGCGCATGGGGCGCGTCTCGCCGTCGTCGACGGGCAGGGGGATGGGCGCTGATGCGTCGCGCTGGACGGGCCGGGGCCGCGGGGTCTCTTCCACGGGCACATCATGGCACCCGTCGCGCCGCCGAGCCCGGATCAGCGGGTGGGACCGCGCCAGAGGACGACGGAGCCGGGCTTCGAGGGGCGCGCGCCGGCGCGCAGCGTCTGGATGCCCGCCGAGCCCGCCGCGAAGATGCGGCGTCCCTGCTGCTGCATCACCGCATCCGCCAGTGCCGTCTCGAGCTCGCGAACGCGGGCGCGCAGCTCGCGGTTCTCGTCGCTCATGTCGAGGATGCGGCGGATGCCCTCGAGCGAGACGCCCTCGCTCGAGAGCAGCTGCACCTGCCGCAGCCGCCCCACGTCGCGCATCGAGTAGCGACGCGTGTTGCCGGCGGTGCGGGCGGGCTCGACCAGCCCCAGCCGGTCGTACTGCCGCAGCGTCTGCGCGTGCAGGCCGGCGAGCTCGGCGGCCGCCGCGATCGAGAAGATCGGCGACGTCTCGTCGAGGCCCTCCGGCTGCCCGAGCATCAGGAGGCCTTGGCCTTCGTCAGCAGCTCGTCGCGGGGCGAGTCGCTCGGGCCCGCCTGCACGAACGCCTCGAGGTGCTCGACCTGCTCCTTCGTGAGGTGGCTCGGCACCGCGACCTGGATGGTCGCGAGCAGGTCGCCCGTGCCCTTCCTGCCGGCCACGCCGCGCCCCTTGACCCGCAGCACGCGGCCCGAGGGTGTGCCGGGCGCGACCTTCAGCCGCACCGGGCCGCCGCCGAGCGTCGGCACCTCGATCGTCGCGCCGAGGGTGGCCTCGGCGAACGTCACCGGCACGTCGACGCGCAGGTTGAGCCCATCCATCGTGAAGACCGGGTGCGGGCGCACCTGCACCGTGAGGATCAGGTCGCCCGGCTCGCCGCCGCTCGCCGACGGGTCGCCCTTGCCGGCCAGCTTGATCTTCTGGCCGTCGTGCACCCCGGCGGGGATCTTCACGTTCATCGTCTTGCCGCCCACGGTGAGCTTGAGCGTGTCGCCCTGCACCGCCGAGGTGAAGTCGAGCGCGGCCCGTGCGGTGACGTCGCGGCCGCGGGCGGGGCGGCGCTGGCCGAAGCCGCCGCCGAAGCCGCCCGCACCTGCCCCGCCGCCGCCGAACATGCCGCCCAGCAGATCCTCGAAGTCACCCTGCGAGTACTGCACGCGCGGGCCGCCGCCGAAGCCGCCGAAGACGTCCTCGAAGCCGCCGGAGCCGCCCGGCGCGAACCGGGGCCGGCCGCCCGCCATCGCCCGCACGGCGTCGTACTCCTGCCGCTGCTTGGGGTCGGAGAGCACGGCGTGCGCCTCGGAGATCTCCTTGAAGCGCGCCTCGGCCGCGGCGTCGCCCGGGTTCGAATCCGGGTGGAACTGCCGCGCGAGCTTGCGGTAGTGCTTCTTCAGATCGGCTGCCGAGACATCCTTGGCGACGCCCAGCACCGCGTAGAAGTCCTTGTCGAACCAGTCATTGCTGGCCATGCGCCACCCCCTCCCGCGCCTTCGGCGCCCGGTCGATCTTTGCCGGATCCGTCCCTGCGGCCGAACCCATCCCTGCGGCCGAGCCCATCCCTGCGGCCGACCCCATCCCTGCGGCCGGGATCACTCTGCCGGAACGAAGACCGCGACCTTCGCGGCGCGCAGCACGCGCTCACCGACCCGGTAGCCCGACTGCACGACGTCGGCGACGACCATCTCGGTCACCTCCGGGTTCGGCAGCTGGGCGACGGCCTCGTGCTTCTCGATGTCGAAGGGCTCGCCGATCTCGCCGAGCTTCACGACCCCGAGCGCCTCGAACGAGCCGCGCAGCTTCGCCGCGACGAGCGCCAGCGGACCCTCGGCCAGGTCGCCGTGCTTCTCGGCGAGGTCGAGGTCGTCGAGCGCGGGCAGCAGCGACGCGAGCACCGACGCGGTGGTCGACGCCTTGTCGAGCGCCCGCTCCCGCTCGATGCGGTTGCGGTAGTTGACGTACTCGGCGCGCAGCCGCTGCAGCTCGTCGAGCTGCGCGGCGGACTTCGCCTCGAGCTCGGCGCGCTCGGCCTCGTAGGCCTGGGCCTCGTTGGCGAGCAGCGCGCGATCCTCGTCGCTCAGGTCGTCGGATGCGTCGGCCTCGGCCTGCGCGTCGGCCGCCGGTGCCGCCTCGGTCGCCTCGGGCTCCGCCGCGGGGGCGGCTCCGGAGCCGGCCGAAGCCGGCTCGCGGGGCTCGCCCGTCACGGGGTCGATGCGACGCTTGTCGGTGATGTGCGGCTCGACGGGCTGCTCGTCGGGCTGCTCGTCGTTGGACTCGAACTGCTCGTGCTTGGCCACGGCTACTTCTTCTCGTCCTCGTCGTCGACGACCTCGGCGTCGACGACATCGTCGTCCTCCGCCTGGGTCGCCGCGGGCTCCTCGCCGTCAGCGGCCGGCTGCTGCGCCTGCGCCTGCTGGTAGATGGCCTCGCCCAGCTTCGACTGCGACTGCTGCAGCTTCTCGACGGCGGTCTTGACCGCTTCGTCGTCGTCGCCCGCGAGGGCCGACTTGACCGCATCCACGTCGGCCTGCACCTCGGCCTTGACGTCGGCGGGCAGCTGCTCGGCGTTGTCGGTCAGCACCTTCTCGACCGAGTAGACGAGCGTCTCGCCGGTGTTGCGCTGCTCGGCGGCCTCGCGGCGCGCGTGGTCGGCGGCTGCGTTGGCCTCGGCGTCCTTCACCATGCGCTCGATGTCCTCCTTCGAGAGGCTCGAGCCGCCCGTGATGGTCATCGACTGCTCCTTGCCGGTGCCCTTGTCCTTGGCGGAGACGTGCACGATGCCGTTGGCGTCAATGTCGAAGGTCACCTCGACCTGCGGGATGCCGCGGGGCGCCGGCGCGATGCCGGTGAGCTCGAACGTGCCGAGCGGCTTGTTGTCGCGGGTGAAGTCGCGCTCGCCCTGGAAGACCTGGATCGCGACCGAGGGCTGGTTGTCCTCCGCGGTCGTGAAGGTCTCGGAGCGCTTCGTCGGGATGGCGGTGTTGCGCTCGATGAGCTTCGTCATCATGCCGCCCTTGGTCTCGATGCCGAGCGAGAGCGGGGTGACGTCGATGAGCAGCACGTCCTTGCGCTCGCCCTTGAGGACGCCGGCCTGCAGGGCGGCGCCCACGGCGACGACCTCGTCAGGGTTGACGCCCTTGTTGGGCTCCTGGCCGCCGGTGAGCTGCTTGACGAGCTCGGTGACGGCGGGCATGCGGGTCGAGCCGCCGACGAGCACGACGTGCGCGATCTCGGAGACCGTGATGCCGGCCTCGCGGATGACGTCCTCGAAGGGCTTGCGGGTGCGCTCGATCAGGTCCTTCGTCATGTTCTCGAACTGGGCGCGGGTGAGCGTCTCCTCGAGGTTGGCGGGGCCGTTCTCGGTGAGCGAGAAGTAGGGCAGCTGGATGCTCGTGCTGGTCGACGACGAGAGCTCCTTCTTGGCCTGCTCCGCTGCCTCCTTGAGGCGGCGCATCGCGATCTTGTCGTTCGAGACGTCGACGCCCGACTGCTCCTTGAAGCGCGTCTTCAGCCACTCGACGACGCGGTCGTCCCAGTCGTCGCCGCCCAGGCGGTTGTCGCCGGCGGTCGAGCGCACCTGGATGGTCGAGAAGTCGTCGTCCTTGCCCACCTCGAGCAGCGAGACGTCGAAGGTGCCGCCACCGAGGTCGAAGACGAGGATCAGCTCGTCCTCCTTGCCCTTGTCGAGGCCGTACGCGAGCGCGGCGGCCGTGGGCTCGTTGATGATGCGGAGCACGTTGAGGCCCGAGATCTCGCCGGCCTCCTTCGTGGCCTGGCGTTCGGCGTCGTTGAAGTAGGCGGGCACGGTGATGACGGCATCCGTCACCTTCTCGCCCAGGTAGGTCTCGGCGTCGCGCTTGAGCTTGCCGAGGATGCGCGCCGAGATCTCCTGCGGCGTCAGCTGCTTGCCGTCGATCTCCTGCTTCCAGTCGGTGCCCATGTGGCGCTTGACCGAGGAGATCGTGCGGTCGACGTTCGTGACGGCCTGGCGCTTGGCCGGCTCGCCGACGAGCGTCTCGCCCTCCTTGACGAAGGCGACGACCGACGGGGTCGTGCGGAAGCCCTCCGCGTTCGCGATGACGGTGGGCTCTCCGTTGTCGAGGAATGCGACGACGGAGTTGGTGGTGCCGAGGTCGATGCCGACTGCTCGTGCCATGTGATTGCCTCCTGTTCGCAGCTGCGCTGCGCTCGTGCCTGGTTCCGGCAGACGAACCCGCCGCCGATCGAGTCGCTGTGGCGGTGCGCTCGTCTCCCGGAACCCCGGCCGCGACCTGCGCCCCGGACGGGCGCCGACTTGAGTCGCGATGGCTCAAGTTTTCCATCTTGAGTCGCCTGGTGTCAACTTTGTCGGCTGTGCATCGGCCGTGAGTCGCGTAGGCCGCTGCGTGAGCACTCCCCTACGTCAGCACACCGCGGCTCGAGGGCACGATCCAGCGCGCCAGCACTGGGCCGCCGATCGCGGTGAGCAGCACGTAGCAGGCGGCGACGGCACCGACCTCCGGATAGCCGGCGCCCACCGCGAGCGCCGCGATCACGATCGAGAACTCGCCCCGCGGCACGAGCGCCGCCCCCGCCCGGAGCCGGCCGCGCCGCTGCACGCCGTCGCGCGCGGCCGCGATCCAGCCGGTGCCGAGCTTCGTCGCCGTCGTCACCACCGCCAGCAGCAGCGCGGCCGGCAGCACGGGCAGCAGCTCGGCCGGCACGATCGGCAGGCCGAAGGAGAAGAAGAAGATCGCGGCGAACAGGTCGCGCAGCGGGCTCAGGATGCTGCGGGCCCGCCGGGCGATCGACGGCGGCACCGCGATCCCGACGAGGAACGCGCCGACCGCCGCCGAGGCGCCCAGCAGCTGGGTCAGGCCCGCGACGATCAGCGTGATGCCCAGCAGCCGCAGCAGCACCTGCTCGTCGCTCGGGTGGCTGAGCAGCCGGCCGAGCGGCGCCGACGCGCGCCGCGAGGCGATGAGGATCGAGGCCACCGCGCCCATCGCGAGCGCCACGGCGCCGAGCGCCTGCCACCACTCGGCCCCCGTCAGCACCGCGATGAGCACCGGCAGGAAGAGCGCCATGGCGATGTCCTCGATCACGAGCAGCGACAGCACCGCCGGCGTCTCGCGGTTGCCGAGCCGCCCGAGGTCGTCGAGCAGGCGCGCCACGATGCCCGACGACGAGACCCAGGTGATGCCGGCCAGCGCGAGGCACGCCGGCAGCGGCATCCCGAGCGCGAGCCCGATCAGGAAGCCCGCCCCCGCGTTGAGCCCGAAGTCGACGAGCCCCGATCGCCCGTGCCGGGCGAGCGACTGGCCGAGCTCCTCGGCGGTGAACTCCAGCCCCAGCATGAGCAGCAGCAGCAGCACGCCGATCTCGGCGGCCGGGCCGATGAAGGGCAGCGCGTGCGTGATGTCGACGACGCCGCCGCTGCCGAGCGCGAGGCCCGCGAGCAGCATGAACGGCACCGGCGAGATGCCGATGCGGTGCGCCAGCAGCCCCAGCAGCGACACCCCGAGCACGACCGCGCCCAGCTCGAGCAGGAGGGCTGCGACGTCGTGCATGTCAGGCCGGCTGCAGCCTGATGCGCAGCTGGTCGATGCCGGTCGCGGATCCCACCACCACGAGCGTGTCGCCGGGCTCGAGCGGCTGCTCGGGGCCGGGCGCGGCCAGCACGTCGTGCTCGCGCACGATGGCGACGATCGAGCAGCCGGTGAGCGTGCGCGCCTTCGTGCTGCCGAGCGGGTGCCCGGCGAACGGCGAGCCCGGCTCGATCGACAGCCGCGCCGACTCGAGCCCCGGGATCTCCCGGGTCACGTCGAGCAGGCCGTCGGCGATCCGCGCCGCGCCCAGCAGCTCGGCGAGCGCATCCACCTCGTCCTCGTCGAGGGCCAGCGCCAGCCGCACGTCGTCGGGATCCTCCTTGCCGCGCACGTAGAGGTCTGCCTGCCCCTCGCGGTGCACGACGACCGAGAGCGGCACGCCCTTCACCGTGGTCATGTCGTAGCGCATCCCGATCCCGGGCAGCAGCGTCTGCGTGATCTCCACGTGCGCATTGTGGCACCGTCGGGGCGACGCGACACCCGCCGGTCATCGGGCCTGCACCGGCTGTTCGCCCGGCGGCCCTACGCTCGAGCCATGAGCGTCCCTCAGGAGCCCGTGGAGGCATCCGTCACCGCCCCCGGCAAGGCATCGCGCGACGAGCTCGTGCAGCCCGCGCAGGTGGGCGTCGAGCCCGTCACCCGCCGCGAGCTCGGGCGCCGTGCGCGCGCGTGGGCGATGTGGGACTGGGGCTCCGCGTCGTTCAACGCGGTCGTCACCACCTTCATCTTCAGCACCTACCTGGCGTCGGGCCTCTTCGTCGACCCGGCCATCGTCGACGCGGCCGGCGAGGGCGGCTCGCCGGAGCTCACGCGCGCGCTCGCCGACAACGCCTCAGTGGTCGCCTGGGCGGTCGCGATCGCCGGCATCCTGGTGGCGCTGATCGCCCCGATCGTGGGCCAGAGGTCGGATGGCGGCGGTCGCCGCAAGCTGTGGGTCACGGTCAACACCGGGGTGACGATCGTCGCCATGGTCGGCATGTTCTTCGTCGCGCCCGTGCCCGGCTACCTCTGGCTCGGTGCGATGCTGCTGGCCATCGGCAACCTCTTCTTCGAGTTCGCCGGCGTCAACTACAACGCGATGCTGCACCAGGTCTCGACGAAGGAGTCGCTCGGCCGCACCTCGGGCTTCGGCTGGGGCATGGGCTACGTCGGCGGCATCGTGCTGCTGGCGCTGCTGCTCGTGCTGTTCATCTTCCCGATCGTCGACGGCGGGGCCGCGGGCAACGGCATCCTGAACGTGCCGAGCGGCCGCGACGGGGGCGGGCTCGACGTGCGCTTCGCGGTGCTCGCGAGCGCCGCCTGGTTCCTGGTGTTCGCGCTGCCGCTCATGCTGCGCGTGCCCGAGCTGCCGCCGACGGGCGCCGTGCCGAAGCGCGTCGGCATCATCGAGTCGTACCGCATCCTGTTCCGCACCATCGGCCGCATCGGCCGCCGCGCGCCGAAGACGCTGCTGTTCCTCATCGCCTCGGCGGTGTTCCGCGACGGGCTCTCGGGCGTCTTCACCTTTGGCGCCATCATCGCGGCGCAGGTGTTCGACTTCACCTCCACCGAGGTCATCCTCTTCGCCATCGCCGCCAACGTCACCGCCGGCATCGGCACCTTCGTGGGCGGCTGGGCCGACGACCGCTTCGGGCCGAAGATCGTGATCATCGTCTCGCTCATCGCGCTGTCGATCTCGGGCTCCGCGGTGCTGTTCATCGAGCCCAAGAGCCTGTTCTGGGTGTTCGGCCTGGCGCTCGCCACCTTCGTCGGCCCGGTGCAGTCGGCGTCGCGCTCCTTCATGGCGCGCATCACGCCCGAGGGCCGCGAGGGCGAGATGTTCGGCCTCTACGCCACCACCGGCCGCTCGGTGTCGTTCCTCACGGCGACGCTGTTCGCGCTGTTCGTCTCGATCTCGGGCGAGACGCGCTTCGGCATCCTCGCGATCGTCGTCGTGCTGATCGCCGGCCTGCTGCTCGTGCTCCCGGTCTCGCCGAAGCCCACGCGCATCGACGACACCGACTGAGCCGCGGCGCCGGCGGCACCCTGGCCTGCGCCGGCTGCCGACCGGCCGCCCAGCCCTGTGCGCGCCCGCTTCCGGTACCTCCTTGCCGCTGCCCGACGCATCCGCTCGTCATGGGGTACCGGTTTCCGGTAGCGAATTGCCGGCTCCCGAGGCATTGCTCGGCATGGGCTGCGGGGGCCGCGGTCGGCGTGCGCGGCTCTGCCCTCCACAGGACGGGGCGGATGCGGCGCCGGCGCCGCGCAGGATGGCGCACGATGCGCGCATGCCCGCTGCCGCACCGCTGCCCGAGTCACTCGCCGACGGCCCGTTCTCCATCGCCGCAGCGAGGTCGGCAGGGGTGCCGGCGTCGCGCCTGCGCAGGGCCGACCTCGTGCGGCCCTGGATCGGCGTGCGCAGCACCGTCGCACCCCACGACCTGCCGTCGCACGCCGCTGCCTTCGCCCAGCGCATGCGCACCGGCCACGTCTTCGCGGGCGTGACCGCGGCCCGGCTGTGGGGGATGCCGGTCGCATCCCTGTGGAAGCCCGAGGAGCCCTTGGTCGTCGGCGTGCCCGCGGGGACGCCGCGCACCCGCGTGACCGGCGTGCGCACCCGCGAGTTCGATCCGCGGCGGCTCGGACCGACCGAGCTCGACGGCCTGCCGATCCTCGCGCCCGCTGCGACCGTCATGAGCCTCGCCCGCGACACCGAGCACCGCGATCTGGTCGCGCTCGTCGACGCGCTCGTGACGCCATCGCGGTGGTACCCCGACCTGCGGCTGCCGAAGCGCGCCTACGCCGACATCGCGGCGCTGGCGGCCTTCGCCCGGCGGTGCCGAGGGCTGCACGGCGCAGCCGCGTTCAGCGCAGCGGTCGACGACGCCCGGGCGGGCGCCGACTCTCCGCAGGAGACGCGCACCAGGCTGGTCATCGTGGCTGCCGGGCTGCCGGAGCCGGTGCTGCAGCACCCGATCCGGGCCGATGGCCGTCGGATCGCCGTCGTCGATCTCGCCTACCCGCACTGGCGCATCGCCATCGAGTACGAGGGCGAAGGCCACCTGAAGGATCCCGCGCAATGGGCGAAGGACATCCGCCGCTACGAGCGGCTCGAAGCCCTCGGCTGGATCGTGATCCGCGTCACCAAGTCGGATCTGACCGGCGACGCGGCCGCCCTGACCCAGCGCGTGCGCGCCGCCGTCGCTCGCCGCAGCACCGCCGACTGACGCCGGCGCATCGCTCTCCTGCCGGCGAGCGTGGGCTTTGCGGTACCCGGTGACCGGCGCCGGGGCGCGCAGACGGCATCCGGGTACCGGAAGTGCGGCGGTACGGCGCGGGGCGGCTCAGACGAGGGGGTCGGTGGGGCGGATGCGCTCGGCCTCGATCGCGGGATGGCCCAGGATGCGGTCGATCAGTCGGGCACTGCCGCCGACCAGCGTCACGTCGAGGTCGAGGTCGGTCGCGACGAACCAGGCGGGCGCAGCATGCGGCTCGACCGGCCAGATCGCGTTGGGCGTCCGGCCGGGGTACGGCCGGTCGTGCCGCCAGCCCAGCCCCGCGGTCTCCACCCAGCGCGGGTCGAGGAAGACCGACAGCGGCGAGCGCAGCAGCACGTGCCCGCGGCCCTGCTGCTCGCGCGGCAGGCCGAGCACCCGCTGCGCCCGCATGGCGGCCAGCACCTCGGGGTCGACCGCCGCGACCTGCTCGGCCCGGTGCTCCGCCTGCAGCCGCCGCGTCTCGCGCCGCCGCACCCACCAGCTCGTGCCCGCGGGGAAGGCGGCGAAGGCGCTCGAGCCGCGCGGGTCGAGCTCGCGCCCTTCCCACACCGCGCTCAGCACTTCGGCATCGCCGTGCTCCTCGAGCAGCAGCGAGGCGAGGGTCGCGAGCAGCGGCCGCGGGATGTCGCCGTCGTGCGGCTCGCCGATGCGGCTGCCGTCCGGCAGCGCATGGCGCTCCGTGAGCCGCGAGCCGTCCGGGAGGTCGCGGCCGATCTCGCCGAAGCGCCGCAGCCACACCGACCACGGCTGCGGCTCCCCCAGCCGGTCGCCGATCAGCACCGCCGCCTCGGCCCACGAGATCTGGCGAGATCCGTAGACGGGCGTGCCCCACGCATCCGTCTCCCCTGTGGGCGTCTCGAGCGTCGCCGGATGCAGGATGCGCGCGTAGGCCTCGAAGATCGGCGGCACGACCGCGGCGATCGAGCCGAGGTCGGCGAGCGCCGCCTGCACCCAGCGCGCGCTCGAGACGTCGTGCTCGACGCGCAGCCGCCCGGCCATCAGGGCTCGGCCTGCTCCACCTCGGCGGGCACCGCCGGCACGCCGTCGCTCGGCGCCGCATCGATGCGCGTGCGGTGGAACGACTGGAACGAGCGCGACGCCGTCGGCCCGCGCTGCCCCTGGTAGCGGTTGAGGTTGGGACCCTGGCCGTAGGGGTGCTCCGAGGGCGACGAGAGCTGGAAGTAGCAGACCTGCCCGATCTTCATGCCCGGCCACAGCTTGATCGGCAGCGTCGACACGTTCGACAGCTCGAGCGTCACGTGGCCCGAGAAGCCCGGGTCGATGAAGCCCGCGGTCGAGTGCGTCAGCAGCCCCAGGCGCCCGAGCGACGACTTGCCCTCGAGCCGCGCGGCGACGTCGTCGGGCAGCGTGATGCGCTCGTAGGTGGCGCCGAGCACGAACTCGCCCGGGTGCAGGATGAACGCCTCGTCGGCGCCCACCTCGACCAGCCGGGTGAGTTCGGGCTGATCCTCTGCGGGGTCGATGAACGGGTACTTGTGGTTGTCGAAGAGCCGGAAGCCGCGGTCGAGCCGCACGTCGACGCTCGACGGCTGCAGCATCGCCAGGTCGAGCGGGTCGAGGCCGAGGGAGCCCGAGTCGAGCCGGGCACGGATGTCGCGATCGCTGAGCAGCACGGCCCGAGCGTATCGGCCGCGACGTGCCGTCGTCCGAGGGGCCGGGTCGCTGTTGAGCAGAAGTCATGGCGGATGCTGTGGTGCAGTCAGGGGCGGAATGGTGGACGATGGGCATTACGAGATGGAGGGCGCCGTGAGCGTGCATCGAGGACGCCGACTGGAGGACTGGGTCGAGCTGGCTGCAGCAGCCGTCGAGCGCGCCAAGCGGTCGCTCGGCGACCAGGAGGTCGCCCGCCGCGTCGAGGCGTCGGTCTCCGACGAGGACTACGAGACGACCGTCCGCGTGCTGCGCACCATGGGCCGCGATCTGCAGGCCTCCGCGCCCGATCTCAGCGCGCTCGACGCGAGGCTCCGCGGGCACGTGGAACCGCATCCGCACGTGCCGGAGGTGCCCGAGGAGGCGCCAGCCGCGACGAGCGAGCTCGCCGCCGAGCGCGGCCCGGCCTCAGAGACCGACAGGCCCGACAAGACCGCGCAGGCGACGCTCGACGACCTGCCGATCGACGAGCGCGGCTCGCTCAGCCCGATGGAGGTTGCGAAGCAGCTGGCGCGGCTGCGCAACCCGATCCTGCCGCACCCGCGTCGCGGCCGGGCACGCTGACGCCTGCCCCGACCGCGGTCAGCGCGCCCAGATGCCGCGCGTGACGCAGTAGACGCCGTAGACGATCAGCCCCGCCGCGATCGCGACGAGCGAGAGCACGCCGCCCGGCACGGTCGTCAGCGACTGCAGCGCGCCGTCGAGGCCGCCCGTCTGCCGCGGCTCGTCGCGCACCGCACCGACCACGAACAGCCCTCCGACGATGAGCACGGCGAGGCCCTTCGCGACGAAGCCCGGCATGCCGAGCGCCTCGACCAGGCGCCGGAAACGGCGGGGCGGCGCGACGTCCTCGAAGAACTTCCGCCGCAATCCACGGAGCACGAACGCGATGCCGACGCCCGCGATCACCAGGCCGACGGCTCCCAGCAGCCAGGGGCCGAGCGGATGCGCGATGACCGCTGCCGACACCGACTCGGTCGCGGCCTCGCCGTCGATGGAGCCGCCGGTCGCGAACACCAGCGCGGTGCCGCCGACGACGGCGTGCCCGACGCCTCGCCCGGCCGCGCGCAGCGCGTCGCGGCGGTGGCCGCGCGAGGCGGCGATCGCGACCACGAAGGCGTGCAGGGCCAGCGCGACCAGGGCGATCCCGACCACCCACAGCGCGATGCCGCCGAGCACGGTGCCGCCGAGCGCGCGCATCGCGCCCGACTGGTCGGCCGAGCCGCCGGCACCGAAGGCGATGCCCAGCGCGATCCCGCCGATCAGCACGTGCACCACGCCGTTCGCCGACTGCCCGACCGCCTCCACCCAGGTGGCGGCGCGGTGCTGCTCGAACTCGACCGCCGCGCGCTGCGCCTTCCGAGCCGCGCGACGCGCGCCGCGCGAGCCGTGACCGGCGCGCGCGACGGGACCGGAGGCATCCGCCCCCGGTTCGGGCCCCGCCTCGGGCCCCGCGTCGAAATGCGCCCGGTCGTCGTCCAGGGGAGCCGCCGGTTCAGCGGGTCCAGATGCCGCGCGCGAAGCAGTAGACGCCGTAGAGCATCAGGCCGAGGGCGATCGCGATCAGCGCGATCACGCCGCCCGGCACGGTCGTGAGCGACTGCAGCGCGCCGTCGAACCCGCCGGCCTCCTCGGGGTCGTGCTGGATCGCGGCGACGACGAACAGCGCGCCGACGACGACGATCGCGACGCCCTTGGCGACGTAGCCGGCGGTGCCGAGGCCGTCGACGGCGCGCTTCCAGCGTGCGGGCGGGGCGACGTCCTCGCGGAACTTGCGCTTGACGCCCTTCATCACGAAGTAGATGCCGACGCCCACGATGCCCACACCGATCAGGCCGACGAGCACGGTGCCGAACGGGTTCGACATCAGCTGGCTCGAGAACGTCTCGGTCTGCGACTCGCCGTCGGTGCTGCCGCCGGTCGCCGCGACGAGCGCGGTCGCCCCGATGGCCGCGTAGGCGATGCCGCGACCCGCCTCCTTCAGCGCGTCCTTCCAGTCGCGGCGCGACGCCGCGATCGCGGTGACGAAGGCGAGCAGCGCGAGCGCCAGCAGCGCGATCGCGACGAACCAGAGCGCGAAGCCGCCCACCGGCGTCTCCTTGAGCGCCTGCATCGCGCCCGACTGGTCGGCCGATCCGCCGGCGCCGAATGCCACGCCCAGCGCGATCGCGCCGATGATGATGTGCACGACGCCGTTGGCGACCTGCCCCGCCCCGGTCACCCAGCGCATGGCGGGGTGCCGCTCGGCTCTCGCCGCGACGTCCTGCGCCTTCGACTTCGCGCGACCGGCGGCATCCACTGCTTCAGAGGCATGCATGCGTGCGCTATCGCCATCGACCATGGAGCAACCGTAGTGCCAACGGTTAGCGTTGACGCACGAGCGAAGGAGCAGTCCATGGCCATCGAGACCACCGACGACACCGCCACCCGCTGGCACGGCACCGAGGGCGACCCCGTGGTCGTGCTCGCGCACGACTGGAACGGCCGCCTGCCCTGGATCGACGCGCTCGGCGCGCGCCTGGCCGACGAGGGCTTCCGGGTCGCGGTGCCCGACTTCTACGGCGGCCGCTCGACCCGTGACGACGGCGAGGCCGGGCAGCTGCTCGGCGAGCGCTACGCCGACCTGCCGGGGGCGATGCACATCGTCAGCGAGACGATCGGCGAGGCCCGCGCCCTCGGCAGCGAACGCGCCGCGGTCGTCGGCTTCTCGATGGGCTCGACGATCGCGCTCGGCTACGCCGCCGAGAGCCCCTCGCTCGACGCGATCGTCGCCTACTACGGCGCCCCCTTCCCCGGCATCGCCGCGGGCCCGCGCGTGCCGGTGCTCTTCCAGCTCGCCGAGAGCGACGACTGGAGCGGCCGCGAGGCCCCCGAGGACTACCGCGCCCGGCTCGCCGCCGAGGGCTACGACGACGTGCAGCTGCATCACTACGCGGGCGCGATCCACGGGTTCCATAACGCCGACGTCGCCAAGTACAGCGCGGATGCGTCGGCGGCGGCCTGGCCGGTGACGGTCGCGTTCCTGCGCGACCACCTGGGCACGGCCGGCTGAGGCCCAGTGCCGAGGGCCCAGGGCCGACGCCCCAGTGCCGACGGCGAGGGCTGACCCCGAGGGCGGTCGGATGCCGAGCGCCGTGATCTGAGGCGAGCCCTGCGGAAACGTTGGGCGCCGGATCCTGGAACTCCGTGCGGTCGAGCGTCAAGATATCCGCATGGCAGGGTCGGATCGACCCGTGATCCGCACCCCAGACCAGCGGATCCGGGTGTTCGTGAGCTCGACGCTGCGCGAGCTCGCCGATGAGCGCCGCGCGGTGCGCGCGGCGGTCGAGCGGCTGCGCCTCGCGCCGGTCATGTTCGAGCTGGGTGCGCGGCCGCATCCGCCCCGCGCGCTGTATCGCTCGTACCTCGCGCAGAGCGATGTCTTCGTCGGCATCTACGGCGACAGCTACGGCTGGGTCGCGCCCGACGAGGAGATCTCGGGGCTCGAGGACGAGTACCGGCTCGCGCCGGCGCGCATGCCGAAGCTCATCTACATCCGCGAGGCCGGGCAGCGCGATGCCCGGCTGCAGGAGCTGATCGCGCGCATCCAGGCCGACGACACCGCCGCCTACCTGCCGTTCCGCACCGCCGAGGAGCTCGAGGAGCGGGTCGCCGACGACCTCGCGACCCTGCTCGCCGAGCGCTTCGACGAGTCGCAGCGGCCGCCCGACGGCGGCGCCGCCGAGATCCCGCCGACGCCCGACTCGCGCGTGCCGGTGCCGTACACGACGACGATCGGTCGCGAGCGCGAGATCGCCGAGGTGCGGGCGCTGCTCGAGCGCCGCGCCGACCGGGTGGTGAGCCTCATCGGCCCTGGCGGGGTCGGCAAGAGCCGCCTCGCCATCGAGGTGGCGCGCGCGAGCGACGACCTCTTCCCCGACGGCCGCTACTTCGTGCCCCTCGAGGGCGTGCTCGAGCCGGCGCTGCTGCTGCCGACGATCGCGTACGTGCTGGGCATCCGCGACAACGGCGAGGCGGCGCTCGAGGAGCGCATCGCGCGCGCCCTCGCCGACCGCCGCGTGCTGCTGGTGCTCGACAACTTCGAGCAGATCGTCGAGGCGGCGCCGCTGCTCGTGCGGCTCTACGACGTGGCGCCGACGACCGCGTTCCTCGTCACCAGCCGCGCGGTGCTCCGCATCCGCGGCGAGCGCGTGTTCGAGGTGGGCTCGCTGACCGTGCCGGCCGACGACGCCGTCGACAGCGTCGACCGGGTGCTGCGCTCGACGGCCGCGGCGCTCTTCGTCGACCGCGCGCAGGCGGTGAAGCCCGGCTTCGCGCTGACCGACGAGAACGCGGCCGCGGTCGCCGACATCTGCCGCAGCCTCGAGGGGCTGCCGCTGGCGATCGAGCTGGCCGCGGCGAAGGTGCGGCTGCTGAGCGCGCAGGGCATCGCCCAGCGGCTCGAGCAGAGCCTGCCGCTGCTGACCGCGGCGGTGCGCGACCTGCCAGAGCGGCACCGCACGATGCGCGCGACCATCGACTGGAGCGTGAGCCTGCTGCCCGACGAGCAGCGCGACCTGCTCGAGGATCTCGGCGTCTTCGCCCGGCAGTTCTCGCTCGAGGCGGTCGAGGCGGTGGGCGTCGGCCGCTCGTGGGAGGGCCGGGCGCTCGAGGCGATCACCGCGCTCATCGACGGCTCGCTCGTGAAGCAGACCGAGGCGGGCGGCGGCGCCGTGCTGTCGCTCCTGTCGATCGTGCGCGAGTACGCGATCGGCCGGCTCAAGGAGCGCGGCGAGGCGGCCCGCATGCGCGCCGCGCACGCCGACTACTACAGCGCGCTCGTGGCACGGGTGGCCCCAGGGCTGCGCGGCGCCGGCGCGAGCGGCCCCGGGCAGGGCGAGGCGGTGCTGCAGCTCGGGCTCGAGCTGCCCAACCTGCGCGCCGCGGTGCGGCACCTCGTGCACACCGACCGCCTCGACGAGGCGGGTGACTTCGCCTGGCGGCTGCTCATCTACTGGTGGATCGCCGGGTTCTTCGGCGAGGTGCGCGTGTGGATGCTCGAGCTGCTCGACAAGGATCAGCCGATCAGCGCCCACACGCGCGCGGTCGCCTGGTTCTTCTCGCTCTGGAGCGAGATGTGGCAGCGCCCCACCGAGAGCGTCGTCGCAGGGCTCGGCGAGTGCGTGCGGCTCTTCGCCGAGAGCGGCGACGACGACGCGGTCGCCATGAGCACGGCCGCGCGCGCCACCGCCCGGCTGCAGCTGCCGCTGCCCGACCTCGACACCGCCGAGCGCGAGCTGGGCGAGGCGGTCGAGCTGCTGCGCGGCCAGGGCAACGCCTGGGCCGAGGCGATCACCGAGGTCTCGCGCGGACGGCTCGCGTGGCTGCGCGGCCGCACCGGCGACGCACAGGCGCGCTTCGACCGCGCCACGCAGGTTGCCGGGGCCAGCGGCGACCTGTTCACCCTCTCGGTCGCCGGCAACCACCAGAGCCGGCTGCAGCTGGTGCGGGGCGAGATCGATGCGGCGGAAGGCGGATGCGTCCGCACGCTGCTCGTGTCGGTGCGGTTGCACTTCGAGGAGGGGGTCGCCTACGCCCTCGAGGGGCTGTGCGCGGTCGCGGCCGCGCGCGGCGACGGCGAGCGGGCAGGCACGCTGGCAGCTGCCGCATCGGCGATCCGGCGTCGCATCGGCGTCTTCGACGCCGAGGTCTTCTCGGTGCACACCCCGCAGCTCGACGCCATGCGCGCCGCCGACCCGGAGGCCGTCGCCGCCGGCGAGCGGCGCGGCGACGAGCTCTCGGTCGCGGAGGCGATCGCGCTCGCGCTGCCCGACGGCGAGCGGCAGCGGGTCGCGGCCGCGCTGGCCCGCTGGTGAGCGCTCCGGGCGCGCGGGGTCAGGCCGTGAAGGTGGTGCGCAGCAGCTTCGCGAGCGCCGGCACGCCCTGCGCGAGCGCGGCGCGCTGCCGTGCGGCGCCGGTGCCCTCCGCACGGATGCGCTCCACCACCGCTGCCACGCGCGACCAGTCTCCCGACGTCTCCAGCGCCGCTCGCGCGACCGTCAGCATCCGCTCGATGACGATCCAGGCGGGGGCTGCGGATGCGGTGGTCGGGTCGACGAGGTCGTCTGCCAGCCCGTGCCGGGCCGCGTGCCACACCGCGGCGTCGACATGCTCCGCGTGGGTCGCGGCGCGGGCGTGCGGCAGCTCGCCGGCGATCGCCGCTTCGACGAGCGCGCGGCTGAGCAGCGCGATCGCGACGGTCTCGTCGGCGGTGAGCTGCGCGTCGAACAGCCGCAGCTCGATGGTCGGGTAGCGCTCGGCGAGCCGCATCATCCAGGCGAGCGACCCGGTGTCGAGGGTCGTGCCGAGCCCCACGAGCGCGCGCGTGCGGCGGTCGTAGTCGGCGGCGTCGGCGAACGCGGGCGGCACCGACGCGGTCGTGAACCGCCGCCCGACGATCGTGCGCCAGCTGGCGAAGCCGGTGTCGGCGGCGTCGAAGAAGGGCGAGTTCGCCGTCAGCGCGATGAGCGGCGCGAGCCACGGCCGCAGCGCCCGCATGGCCGCGACGCCCTCGTCGCGCGAGTCGATGCCGACGTGCACGTGCAGGCCCTGGATGCGGTGGTCGACCCGCACCGCGCCCAGCTCCTCGTCGAAGCGCAGGTAGCGATCGCCCTCGGCGGTGCGCGAGCCGCCGCAGCCGTGCGTGGTGCCGACGCTCGCGGCGATCAGGCCCCGGCGCCCCGCGGCCTGCGCGAGGCCGCGACGGAACACCCCCACCACCCGGTCGGCGGTCGCCGCGTCGACGAGCACCGGCGACGAGAACTCCACCTGGGCGCGCAGGTACTCGTGCCCCACCCAGTCGACGGCGGCGTCGCTCTCGACCAGCTCGGCGATCACCGCGTCGGCCACGTCGACCGGCGACAGCCGCTCGGGCTCGAGCAGGATGACCTCCTCCTCGACCCCGAACGTGCGGAGCGAGCGCCGAGTCGGCTGCAGCAGCGTCATGGCCCGGATTGTCCCCCACCGTGCTGAGCATCTGCTCCGACTTCGAGGGCAGCACTGGCGTGCAAGGCGCCTTCGGGGGACAGTAGGCCCATGCGAGCGATCTGGAAGGGTTCCATCACCTTCGGCCTGGTGAACGTGCCGGTGAAGCTGTACTCCGCGACCGAGGAGCACGACCTGCAGCTGCACCAGGTGCACGACGCCGACGGCGGGCGCATCCGCTACGAGCGCAAGTGCGAGGTGTGCGGCAAGAAGGTCGCCTACGAGCACATCGACAAGGCCTACGACGACGGCGAGCAGACCGTCGTGCTCACCGACGACGACTTCGCCGCGCTGCCCGCCGAGCGCAGCCGCGAGATCGAGGTGCTCGAGTTCGTGCCGAACGAGCAGATCGACCCGATCCTGCTCGATCGCAGCTACTACCTCGAGCCCGACTCGAAGAGCCCGAAGGCCTACGTGCTGCTGCGCACCGTGCTCGAGGACACCGCCCGCACCGCCGTGGTGCGCATGTCGCTGCGGCAGCGCACGCGGCTCGCGACGATGCGGGTGCGCGACGACGTGCTGCTGGTGCAGACGATGCGCTGGGCCGACGAGGTGCGCGCGGCCGAGTTCGCGAGCCTCGACACCGACATCGCGGTCGGCAAGCGCGAGCTCGAGCTGGCCCGCTCGATCGTGCGCGAGCTCGAGGCCGACTTCGACCTCGAGCAGCACGTCGACGAGTACCAGCAGCAGCTGCGCACGCTGGTCGAGGCGAAGCTCGAGCAGGGCGACGCGCTCGACACCGCCGCCACCTTCGGCGAGACCGACGAGGGCGAGGGCGCCGAGGTCATCGACCTGCTCGAGGCGCTGCAGCGGTCGGTCGACAAGAAGAAGGCGGATGCCTCCGGTGGCGCGTCGTCCGGCGGCTCGGCCGAGCGGGCGCCCGCGAAGGCCGCCGCGAAGCCGGCCGCCAAGAAGGCGGCGGCGAAGTCGCCCGCGAAGAAGGCCGCGGCGAAGAGCGGCACCGCGAAGGCCGAAGCGGACGGAGACGAGAAGCCGGCCAAGAAGCCCGCCGCGAAGAAGCGGTCGGCCTGAGATGGCGGCCGCCGACCGGATCGTCGTCGGGGGCCGGAGCCTGCGCTTCACGAACCCCGACAAGGTGCTGTACCCGTCGACCGGCACGACCAAGCGCGACGTGCTCGAGTACGTGCTGCGCGCATCCGCCGCCATCATCGCCCACGGCGGCGGGCGCCCCGTCACGCGCAAGCGCTGGCCGGAGGGGGTCGGCACCGAGCGGAAGCCCGGCGACCTGTTCTTCCAGAAGCAGCTCGAGCGGGGCGCGCCCGACTGGATCGAGACGGTCGAGCTGGAGCACAGCACCGGCCCGAAGTCGTACCCGGTGCTGTCGGAGCCGGCCGCGCTCGCCTGGATGGCGCAGATGGGCGCGCTCGAGCTGCACGTGCCGCAGTGGCGCATGCACGACGGCGAGCGGCAGCCGCCCGACCGGCTCGTGCTCGACCTCGACCCGGGCCCCGGCGCCGACCTCGACGACTGCGCGCAGGTGGCGCTGTGGGTGCGCGAGCTGCTCGTCGACATCGGGCTCGACCCGGTGCCGCTGACGAGCGGCAGCAAGGGCATCCACCTCTATGCCCGGCTCGACGGCACGGTCAGCTCGGAGCAGGCGAGCGAGGTCGCCCACCAGCTCGCCCGCTCGCTCGAGCAGCTGCACCCCGAGCTGATCGTGAGCGACATGGCGAAGGCGAAGCGGCAGGGCAAGGTGCTGATCGACTGGAGCCAGAACTCCGGCTCGAAGACGACCGTCGCGCCGTACTCGCTGCGCGGGCGGCCGCGGCCGACTGTCGCCGCGCCCCGCACCTGGGACGAGGTCGAGGCGGGCGGGCTCGAGCAGCTCGAGTACACCGAGGTGCTCGAGCGGCTCGAGCGCGACGGCGACCTGATCGCCGCGCTCGACCCGCCGCCCGACCGGCTCGCGAAGTACCGCGGCATGCGCTCGGCGCACAGGACGCCCGAGCCGGTGCCGGCCGAGCCGCCGGTGCCGACCGACGGGCAGTCGTTCGTGATCCAGAAGCACCGGGCGAGCCGGCTGCACTACGACTTCAGGCTCGAGCGCGACGGCGTGCTCGTCTCGTGGGCGGTGCCGAAGGGGCCGCCGTCGACGCCGAAGCAGAACCGGCTCGCGGTGCACGTCGAGGATCACCCGCTCGAGTACGGCTCGTTCGAGGGCACGATCCCGAAGGGCGAGTACGGCGCCGGCGTCGTGGAGATCTGGGATGCCGGCACCTATGAGCTCGAGAAGTTCCGCGACGACGAGGTGATCGCGACGCTGCACGGCAGGCCCGACGGCGGGCTGGGCGGCGACCCCTACCGCTTCGCGCTGATCCGCACCGACGCCGAGCAGCGGTCGTGGCTGCTGCACCGCATGAAGGAGCAGGATGCCGAGCGCGACGCGCGGCTGAAGGGCTACGCGCCGAAGCGGGGTGCCGCGGGGGCCGATGCCGAGGGTGGCGCGGGCGACCCCGAGCCGGCGGCGGCTGCTGAGGGGGCGAGCGCTTCGGTGAAGACCGGCGCGAAGGCACCCGCGAAGCGCGGCGCGCGGGCCGCTGCGGCGCCGGTGCAGGCCGCTGGCAAGGGCGCCGCGAAGAGCGCCGCGAAGGGGTCAGCGACGACCGGCACCGCGACCCGCGCGAAGCTGGCGCCGAAGGACGAGCCGCCGATCGTGCTCTCGAAGGCGACCGGGCGCCGCAAGGGCGACCGGAGGACCGACCTGCGGCCGATGCTCGCGACGCAGGCCGAGGCATCCGACATCGACGACGAGCGCGAGTGGTCGTTCGAGGTGAAGTGGGATGGCTGGCGCGTGCTCGTGCAGCTGGGCGACCCGGTGCGGCTCGTCAGCCGCGGCGGGCAGGAGCTGTCTGCGGGCTTCCCCGAGCTGGTCGAGGCGCTGCCGGCGGCGGTCGGCACGGCCGATGCGGTGCTCGACGGCGAGATCGTCGTGCTGCGGCGCGGGGCGGCCGACTTCGCCGCACTGCAGCAGCGCGCTGGCCTCACCGGGCGCCCCGCCAAGAAGGCCGCTGCCGCGACGCCGGCGACGCTGATGCTCTTCGACCTGCTCGAGCACGAGGGCTCCCGCCTCATCGACGAGCCGCTCGACCGGCGCCAGTCGCGGCTCGACGCGCTCGTGCACGAGAGCGCCCGCGTGCGCGTGTCGAAGCCGCTGCGCGGCTCGCTCGAGCGGATCCTCGCGGCGACCGCCGAGGGCGGCATCGAGGGCGTGATGGCGAAGCGCCACGACAGCCGCTACCGCCCGGGCAAGCGCTCGGGCGACTGGCTGAAGCTCAAGCACGCGCAGACCCGCGAGGCGGTGGTGATCGGCTGGCTCGAGGGCAAGGGATCGCTCGCCGGCACCGTCGGCTCGCTGGTGCTGGCGCTGCCGGACGACGAGGGGCGGATGCGCTACGCCGGCCGGGTGGGCACCGGATTCTCGGAGGCGGAGCGCAAGCGGCTGCGCGAGCGGCTCGTGGCTCGCCGGACCGCGCCGTCGGTCAGCGGGGTTCCCGCGGACGTGAGCCGACGCATCCACTGGGTCCGTGCCGTGGTGGCCGAGGTGGCGCACACCGAGCAGACCGAGTCGGGTGCGCTGCGGCACCCGGTCTGGCGGGGCCTGCGCCACGACAAGGCGCTCGCCGACCTGCGCCCCGACTGACCGCCCCTCCCCCACCTGACTGGCGCCTCCCGCACCTGACTGGCGCCCCCCGCACCTGACTGGCGCCCCCCGCACCTGACTGGCGGCTCCCGTGCCTGAGTGGCGGCTCCCGTGCCTGAGTGGCGCCTCCCGCACCTGAGCGGCGCCTCCCGCAGGCGAGTGGCGCCTCCCGCACCTGAGCGGCGCCTCCCGCAGGCGACTGGCGCCTCCCGCACCTGACTGGCGCCTCCCGTCCGCCCGCCGGCGATCGACCGCCTGCCAGGATGACCGCATGACCACCGACCTGCTCGACATCGAGTCGCTGCTGACCGACGACGAGCGGGCCACGCGTGCTCGGGTGCGGGCGCTCGTCGACCGCGAGATCCGCCCGCACATCGCCGACTGGTTCGAGCGCGCCGTCTTCCCGCGCGAGCTGGCGCCGGTGCTGGGCGAGGCCGGGCTGCTCGGCATGCACCTGCAGGGCTATGGATGCGCGGGCGCCGGAGCGGTCGAGTACGGCGTCGCGATGCAGGAGCTCGAGGCGGGCGACAGCGGCATCCGCACCTTCGTGTCGGTGCAGGGGTCGCTCGCGATGACGGCGATCGCCGAGCACGGCTCCGAGGCGCAGCGCGAGCAGTGGCTGCCGCGCATGGCGCGCGGCGAGGCGATCGGCTGCTTCGGGCTCACCGAGCCGAACGCCGGCAGCGACCCCGGCGCGATGACCACGTTCGCGCGTCGCGACGGCGACGATTGGGTGATCGACGGGGCGAAGCGCTGGATCGGCCTCGCCTCGATCGCCGACGTCGCCGTGATCTGGGCGCAGACGACGGATGGGGTGCGCGGCTTCCTGGTGGAGACCTCGTCAGAGGGCGTGCCGACCAAGGGATTCACGGCGACCCCGATCGAGCCGAAGCTCTCGATGCGCGCGTCGATCCAGTGCGACATCGCGCTCGACGGCGTGCGGGTGCCGGAGTCGGCCCGGCTGCCGGGGGCGCGAGGCCTGCGAGCACCGTTCGAGTGCCTGAACGAGGCCCGCTTCGGCATCGCCTGGGGCGCGCTCGGCGCCGGGCGCGACGCGCTCGAGACGGCCCTCGCCTACGCGGGCGAGCGCGAGGTGTTCCGGCGGCCACTGGCGGCGATGCAGCTGACGCAGTCGCGGCTGGCCGAGATGGCGCTGTCGCTGCAGCAGGCCCAGCTGCTCGCGCTGCACCTGGGCCGCCGCAAGGAGGCGGGGCTGCTGCGTCCGCACGAGATCTCGATGGGCAAGCTCGCCTCGGTGCGGGCGGCGATCGACGTTGCCCGCGAGGCGCGGGCGCTGCTGGGCGGCAACGGCGTCTCGCTCGAGCACTCGCCGATGCGGCACGCGGCCAACCTCGAGAGCGTGCGCACCTATGAGGGCACCGACGAGGTGCACACGCTCGTCATCGGCCAGGCGCTCACCGGCCTGGCGGCGTTCCGCGGCTGAGCGCGCTGGCCCAGACCGCGGAAGTCGCCGGCATCGGCGCGCGTCAATGCCAGAGCACCATCCCGACGACGTCGTCGACCGGCACCGGCCCGTAGTCGCGCGAGTCGATGGACGCCTCCCGGTTGTCGCCCATGACGAAGACGTGCCCGGCGGGGATCAGCGTAAGGCCGAAGAACGTGGCGTCGACCTGACGGAAGTCGACGTGCGGCTCGGGAACGACGACCTCGTCGACATACAGCACCCCGTCGCGCACGGCCAGCGTCTGGCCGGCGACGGCGATGACGCGCTTGAGCGTGCTCTGCCCGTCGTCGGGGCTGCGGAAGACCACCAGCCGGCCGACGTCAGCGGGGCTCGCCGGCACCTCGAGGCGCGAGACCAGCAGCGTGCTGCCCGGCAGCACCGTCGGCGCCATGCTGTCGGAGACGACCGTGACCGGCTCCACGACCCACAGCCGCAGGCCCAGCACGACGCCGGCGCCGAGCAGCGCCGCAGCAACGACCCGGATGAGTGCCGACCGGGTCAGAGGCCGTCGTCCCATGTCGGCTTCGCCGCGTTGATCGGGTCGTTCGCGTCGACCGCGCCGTCGGCCAGGCCGACGCTGAACTGCACCATCATGTCGTGGTCCTCGTGCGGCAGGTTGTGGCAGTGCACCATGTACTTGCCGCGGTGCGGACCGAACTTCATCAACAGCCGCACGGTCTCCCCCTCGCCCACGTACACGACGTCCTTGGGCCCGACCTCGTACGGGAACGGCGCTCTGCCGTTGCGACTGAGGATCTGGAAGTCGACCAGGTGGGTGTGGATCGGGTGGAACCAGCCGCCCGAGCTGTTCTCGAACTCCCAGATCTCCGTGGCGCCGAGCTCGGGATTGGCGATCACGTTGCGGAACCCGCTCGCCACCACCCCCGCCCAGGTGCCGGCGGCGGCGGTCTCGCCGATCCTCCAGACGTTGGTGACATCGTCGCGCTTCACGCGCCACCTGCGGGTCTTGGTCGACTGCGCCTGCGTCAGCGACATCACCTCGCTGGCCGCCAGCGTGGTGGGGATGGTGTTCCAGGTGGGGTCGCTGGTGTCCACCGGGGCACCGACGACGTCGAACGCCATGATCTTGTTCGTGTTGTCGAAGTCGCGGTTGTTCTCGTTGGAGAGGTTGCGCAGCTCGATCCGCTTGCCGACCGCGTACTTGCGGAAGTCGATCAGCACCTCGTAGCGCTCTGCGCTGGCGTGCCGCCAGCTGACCACGCTCTGCGCCTTCGGCATCAGGCCGCCGTCGGTCGCCACGATCGTGACGGCGTCACCGGTGCTCAGCATCGGTCGCAGCGAGCGCGAGATGCAGGCGTTGAGGATGCGGAAGCGGTAGATGCGCCGCTGCACCTTCATCACCGGCCACGGCTTGCCGTTGACCAGCATCACGTCGCCCCAGAGCCCCGACTGCTCACGGTCGTCGTAGGCGAGGGTGCCGTTCGCGGCGAAGATGGCATCGCTGACCGTCATCGCCACGTCGAAGGCGCCCTGCGGCAGCAGCTGGCGCTCCTGCGGGTCGTGGATGTGGTACTGCGCCGCGAGCCCGGCATAGACGTTCAGCGCCGTGTTGTGCACGGCGTGGTCGTGGTACCAGAGCGTTCTCGCCGCCTGGAAGTTCGGGTACTTGTAGTCCTTCCTGAACCCCTGCTGGGAGACGTCGCTCGCGTAGCCGTCGAACTGCGGCAGCGAGGCCGAGCCGTGCAGGTGGGTCGAGATCGACAGCAGGTGGTCGTCGATCGGATGCTTCGCGGGCAGCTGGTTGCGCATCCGCAGCACGGCCTTCGTGCCCCGCTCGACCTTGATGGTCGGGCCCGGGAAGGTGCCGTTGTACGACAGGATCGGCGTCCTGAGGCGCGGCAGGATTGCGGCGCTCGCCGCCATCGCGGTCACCAGGTACGAGTTGACGGGGGCGCCGTCCGCCGGGTCGATGCCCGTCTGATAGGGCTGCAGCAGGGGCGCTTGAGAGAAGGCCGTCTGGTACGGCCGCGGCATGTCGCGATCGCTCAGGCGGCTCGCAGAACTCGCGCCGACGGTGCTGAGCGGCAGCGCCAGCGCGCCGGCCGCGCCGATCACGCCGAGCCCGCCGAGTGCCAGGAACTGGCGTCGTGAAACTGACATGGGGTGCCTCCTCGCACCTGGGAACACCCAGAGGATGACGTGCGGTGCTTGGAAAAACCCTGTTACGAAAGTGGATGGCGCGGCGTCGGGTTCAGAGCTTCCGCGGCCGGGGTACAGGCGCGACGGGACGCGCCCGCGAGCCGGCCCACGGCATCCGCGATCTCGCCGTCCTCGCCGGTCTGCAGGCAGGATCGACGGGTCGGCCGAGCGCCGACCTGTCGGAGTCAGGCGGCCTGAGTGGCGCGGCGCAGGAACGCCGTCAGCACATCGCCCGCCTGCCGGACCGCTTCGCCGATGCGAGCCTCCAGCGGCTCTGCGTCGAAGTCGGGCTCGGCGCTGCGCACCAGCTGGTCGTTCAGCACGAGCAGCGCCGACACCGCATAGGACAGCTCGCCCTGGCCTGCGGCAGTGGCGTTCAGCAGCCGGGCGTGCGCCGCGCGCAGCGCGGAGCTCGGCTCGCAGCCGAGCTCGCTGTCGAAGCGCTGCCGGCAGCGATCGTAGGCCCGCAGCCCCTCGGCGCACTGCCCGCTCCGCTCGAGCGCGACGATCAGCGCCGTCCACGCGCCTTCGTGCAGCGGGTCGTCCATGAGGGCCTGGTTGGCCCAGTCGGCCGCGTCGGCATGGGCGCCGATGGCGAGCGCCGACTCCGCCGCGAGCACGCGTGCCGCCGTGACGTCATCCGCGTGACGGGTGCGCTCCTCCGCGGCCCAGGACGGGCGCAGCTCGTCGCCCAGCAGCGGCCCGGTCGCCAGGGCAAGCGCCTCGACGACCAGCGGGTAGGCGACGGCCGGCTCGGCGCGTTGGGCGCAGCGCAGCAGGGAGTCGAAGCGCGCCAGGTCGAGATCGACCAGCGAGATGTCGATCAGGTAGCCGCCCGTGGTGGTGCGCAGCGGCCCGGACTTTCCCCGGGCGGGCTGCAGGTGCCGCCGCAGCACGCTCACATAGCTCTCGAGGGTCGACCGCGCCTCCTTGGGCGCCCTGTCGCCCCACAGCAGCTCGATCAGCACGTCCTTCGAGACCGGGGCGCCGCGTCGGAGCAGCAGGATCTCGAGGATCTGGCGCGGCTTGGGTCCGCCCAGATGGGCACCCAGTGCGATGCCGTCGCGGCGCACCACGAGCGGGCCGATCATGCTGACCGACAGTCGAGCCGGTTCGTCGACGGGACGGGTGTTCATCGTGCCCCCTGGGGGTGAGGTCTGATGAACACATTCTTCCGGGCTGCTCGGCGTCGGCAAAGGCTCCCGGCGTCAGGAAAGGCTCAGTACGAGGGCCGCCAGCGGCCCAAGAATTGGGTCAACGGTCGGCGGTGTGGTGCTTGACGCCCAAGGCCAGCCGGCCGCCGTCCTCGCCCTCGAGCGTGAGCTCCACCGCCTGGTTGGGGATCTCGAAGACGAGCGTCGCGGCGAGCACCTCGCCCTGCCGAGCCTCATAGACCCCCGGCGAGGCCCACAGCGGGCTGACACGGCCGGCCCCCAGCCCGAGGATCGTGTAGTCGTCGGCGGAGAACGCGATGCCGTCCTCGCCGAGCGCCGTCAGCTCCAGCAGGATGCGGACCCGGTGCGAGCCTTCTGCCGGGGCATCCGTGAGCACCGCAGGCGCGTCGTCCGGCAGCCAGCCGTCGGTCTCGAGCGGGATGATCCCGTTGACGCGCGCCACGCCGCCCGGCAGCTCGGTCACGGCCCCGAGCAGGGCGATCGGCTCGCTCTTGGCCGAGAGGTCGGCGTACACCGCCAGGCCCGCGCCGATCAGCACGGTGAGGGCGATGGCGAGCAGGACTCGCGGGCGGCGCAGCCGCTCGATCAGGGTGGGTCGAGCCGGCGCGGCGTCGCGCTCCTGAGGCTCGGTGTCGTTCGGAAGCGTCGATCCGGCGGCAGGGAGGGCCATGCGGTCACCATGGGGGGCGGGCCTTGGGAAAAGCCTGTTCCGGCAGACGCGCGAGGGCTTGCGCTCCTAGCTCGAGCGGATGTCCCACACATGGTGCTCGAGGTCGTGCAGCGCGTAGACGAGCAGCGTCTCGACCGTGAAGACCGAACCGTTGGAGCGCCTGCCGGGCCGTTCCCACGCGTCTGACGGCACCGCATCCGCCGCATTCGCGAGGCTGGTGGCGGCGAGGTCGACCTCGGCGGCCACGTGCTCGGGCCGCTGGCTGGCGTAGTCGCCGTCGACCGCCGCCTGATCCTGGTCCCAGCTCGCGAACTCGGGATCGTCGGCGGCGAGCAGCTGCTCGAGCCGGCCCTGCATCACGCGGCACACGTCGCGCACGTGCGCCGCGTACTCGAGCGGCGACCAGGTCGCGTCGTCGGGGCGCTCGGTCACGCGCTCGCCGTGCATGCGCTGGTGCATGGCGGCGGCGGCATGGCGGATGCGCCTGCCGAGATCGTCGCGGTCGACCTCGAGCGGGTCGAAGCCGCACTCGGGGCAGCGCTCGTGGAGCACCCAGGTCCAGTCCTTGGTGTCGGGCTCGATCGGCATGGCTCCACTCTGCCACGCCCGCGAAAAGCCGCACGGCGCGGCTGCGGCGGCTGCACAGCGGTCGCTGACGACCGCGTGCCCCTCGCCGGGAGAGCGCGCGCGGCTGTCCTATGATGGCTTGGGTTGCAGGCCTGCACATGCCGACCGGGCTTGCCCAGCAGCCCCGAGCGAGCCCAGCGCCCGACCGATGCGCGCCGGGACGGATCGGACAGCGTGCGGCAGCCCGAGGCCATCGAACCAGGAGCAGAACCATGTCGCATGTGGCGGGCGCCGTGAGCCGCCCCCGATGCACCCGGCACCAGCCTCGGGCTGCAAGCCGTCGTCGGGCTGTCGCACCGAACCGCGAGCCTGAGCGATGAGCTCCTCCGACGCCGGGCAGCTGCTGCCCCCCAGCTTCGAGCAGTTCCTGCTCCCGGGGCCTTCGACCGTGTCTCTGCTGCCGGTGGTCTCGGTGCTGCTCGCCATCGCCTACACCGCGGGGATCATGCGGTTGCGGCGGCAGGGACAGCGCTGGCCGTGGTGGCGCACCGCGTGCTTCCTGCTCGCTTGCCTGCTGATGGCAGTGGTCACCGGGGCGCAGATCGACGCGTATGGCCAGCTCATGTTCTCGATCTTCATGTTCCAGCAGCTCGCGCTGATGATGGTGATCGCCCCGCTGCTCGTCCTCGGATCTCCGGGGACCCTGCTGCTGCGAGCCACGCCACGCCGCGGCTTCGGAAGGACGGTGCTCCGGGTCGCGCTGTGCGGACTGCGATCGAGAGCGGCTCGGTTCGCGCTGCATCCGGCGCTGGTCATCCCGTTGATGCTGCTGTGCTTCTTCGGGCTCTACGCCGGTGGAGTCGCGGATGTGCTGCTGCGCTCCCCGATCGGCCACATCGTCCTCGAAGTCGTGTTCCTCGTCGTCGGGATCCTGATCACCGCGCCACTGGTCTCATCCGATCCGCTTCCGCGGCGAACCTCCTACCCGAGTCGGATGTTCGGCATCTTCCTCGAGATGCAGGTGCACGCCGCGTTCGGGCTCGTGACGCTGTTCTCCGCCACGCCGATCGTCCGCTACTTCGCCACGGCGCCTCCAGAGTCGTGGGAGGTGGATCCGGTTCGCGACCAGGGAATAGCGGGGATCCTGGCGTGGACCTTCGGGGAGCTGCCGCTGCTCGCATTGCTGGTCGTGACGCTGGCGCGATGGCAGCGCCGCGACAGGACGCGGGCGAGGGCGGCCCAGGACAGCTCCGATGCCGAGACGGACGCGTACAACGAGTACCTGCTGCAGATGCAGCAGCGCGCTCAGGACAGCGAAGGCGACCGGCGGAGCTGAGCAGGGTCGAGCTGCAGCGATACGTCGATGCGGCGCCGTCAGGCGCAGCACGAGGTGGGCAACTCGTTGCGGAAGAGATTCGCGGTGAGGCGGATGCCTTCGGCCATGGTGAGGTACGGCGCCCAGATGTCCGCGAGCTGCGTGACGGTGAATCCCGCGGTGATCGCGTAGGTCGCCGCCAGCATCAGCTCACCGGCAGTCTCGGCCAGGGCGTGGACGCCGAGCACCTTGCCGCTGTCGGCATCGGCGACGATCTTGATGCCGCCGCGGGTGTCGTGGTTGGCGATGGCTCGTGGCACGTCCGCCAGGCTCAGGTAGCGGCATGCGCACCGGTGACCCGCCGCGATCGCTTGGGCTTCGGTGAGGCCGGCGGAGGCGAGCTGTGGTGACGTGAACAGCACTTGCGGAAGACCGGTGCAGTCGACGCGATCACGATGGCCCAGCGCGTTGCGGGCCGCGACCCTGCCGGCCATCGCCGCGACGTAGACGTACTGCGGCGCAGCGGTGACATCGCCGGCTGCGAACACGGCCGGGTTCGTCGTCCGCTGCCGATCGTCGACGCGGATGAAGCCGCGGTCATCGGTCGCAATGCCTGCAGCGACGAGATCGAGCTGGTCGCTGCGAGGCACGCGCCCGGTCGCGACGAGGACGCGTTCTGCGACGACAGTCCTGCCCGATCGAGTGCTCACCTCCACTGCGCTGTGACGCCGCGCGAAACTGATGGCGCGATCCTCGATGACGGTGATGCCCTCGGAGCGGAAGGCATCGCGAAGCTCGGAGGAGAGCTCGGGCTCGGCGTGCGGGGCCAGCCGCCCGACGATCGACACGGCGACGCCGAGACGAGCGAAGAGCTGCGCCTGCTCCATGCCGACGTAGCCGCCGCCGATCACGACCAGCGAGGTGGGGAGCTCGGTGAGCTCCATCGCCGTGGTGGAGGTGAGATGGTCGACCTCCTCGATGCCCGGTAGCGCGGGAATGTGCGGAGCGGCTCCGGTGGCGATCAGATACGAGCTGGCGCGAAGCGGCTGCCCGTCGACGTGCAGGGTCCGGGGGTCTGCGAACCTCGCTGCTCCATGGAGGACGCCGAAGCCGTACGCGTCGGCGATGTCGGCGTACTTCGTCTGGCGGAGCACGCCGACCAGCTCGTCCTTCTGCTGCACGAGTGCGCTGACATCGACCATCGAGGCCGAGGTCGGTGCGCCGGGGAACGGACTCGCGAGTGCGGCATGGCGCGCATGCGCGGCAGCGAGCAGAGTCTTCGAGGGCACGCAGCCGACGTTCACGCAGGTGCCGCCCAGGACGCCCGACTCGATCGCGACCACGCTCGCTCCTTCGAGCCGAGCATGGATCGCCGCGGACATCGCTGCCCCGCCCGTGCCGATCACCGCCAGGTCGAGTGCGTTGCCATCAGTCATCGCGGTCTCCTCCTCAGCCCGACCGCCCGTGTGCGGCCTGACCGCCAGCATGGACCTTGAAGTACGGTTGAAGGTCAAGGGCGTCGTCGGAGGTGCAGGATGCGGATCGGAGAGCTGGCAGCGAGGACGCGGATGGCGCCATCGACGCTGCGGTACTACGAGCAGCGCGGACTGCTGCGCCCACCCGAGCGCACACCGGCGGGGTACCGCAGCTACGGCGACGAGGCGGCGCAGCGCTTGGAGTTCATCGAGCGGGCTCGCGCCGCCGGACTCACGCTCACACAGATCGCGCAGATCCTCGGCATTCGCGACTCAGGCGCTTCGCCGTGCGCGCATGTGCAGGGTCTCCTCGATCGCCGAATCGTCGAGATCGATGAGCAGCTCGCGCAGCTCGCGCTGCTGCGCGCGAGCATCGCCGAACTCAGCGCCCGCGCGGAACAGGTGCAGCCGGAGGCGTGCACACCTGAGTCGATCTGCAGCTACCTCTGACATTCACCGGGCTCACTCCTGCGAGCGCGGCAGCTGTCATGTTCGTGGAATGCGTCGCGCTCCGCGCGATGGCGGTCCTGCCGTCTGCGTCGAGCGCCCGACGCTCTCAAGACGCCGCCATCCCGTTTGCATGAGACGGTGGCTCGCCATAGTGTATTCCTGAACGATCGGTCACTAATTCGGTGACGCCGCGATCGGAGCGACGACGGAGTCAGGAGCACCATGCCCGAGGCGTACCTCATCGGTGGCGCGCGCACCCCGGTCGGCCGCTACGGCGGCTCGCTCGCCGGCATCCGCCCCGACGACCTGGCAGCGCTGGTCGTCGGTGAGGCCCTCCGCCGCGCCGACCTCCCCGGGCACGCGATCGACGAGGTGATCCTCGGCGCCGCCAACCAGGCCGGCGAGGACAACCGCAACGTCGCCCGCATGTCGGTGCTGCTCGCGGGCCTGCCCGACGACGTGCCGGGCATCACCGTGAACCGCCTCTGCGCATCCGGCATGTCGGCCGTGATCATGGCGTCGCAGATGATCCGGGCCGGCGACGCCGACGTCGTGATCGCCGGCGGCGTCGAGTCGATGACCCGCGCGCCCTGGGTGCAGGCCAAGCCCGAGCGGGCGTGGGCGAAGCCCGGCGAGGCCTACGACACGTCGATCGGCTGGCGCTTCCCGAACGCCCGCCTGCTCGCCCGCGACAAGGCCACCTACTCGATGCCCGAGACCGCCGAGGAGGTCGCCCGCGTCGACGGCATCACCCGCGACGAGGCCGACGCCTTCGCGCTCCGCTCGCACGAGCGGGCGATCGCGGCGATCGACGGCGGCCGCTTCGCCGACGAGATCGTCGCCGTGCCCACCAAGGCCGGCGAGGTGTCGGTCGACGAGGGCCCCCGACGGGAGACGACGATGGATGCGCTCGCTCGCCTCCGCCCCGTCGTGGCCGGAGGGTCCGTGGTCACCGCGGGCAACGCATCCAGCCTCAACGACGGAGCGTCGGCGATCGTCGTCGCGAGCGAGACGGCCGTCGCGCGCTTCGGCCTCACGCCGCGCGCCCGCATCGTGGGCGGCACCAGCGCCGGCATCGCGCCGGAGATCATGGGGCTCGGGCCCGTGCCGGCGACCGAGAAGCTGCTGGCGCGCACCGGGCTGTCGATCGATGACATCGGCGCCGTCGAGCTGAACGAGGCGTTCGCGACCCAGTCGCTCGGCACGATCCGACGACTCGGGCTCGACGAGTCGATCGTCAACGCCGACGGCGGCGCGATCGCGCTCGGCCACCCGCTCGGCTCGTCGGGCTCGCGGCTGATCGTGACGCTGCTGGGGCGCATGGAGCGCGAGCAGGCCTCTGTCGGCCTCGCGACCATGTGCGTGGGCGTCGGCCAGGGCACCGCGATCCTGCTGGAGCGGGTGTAATGCCGCCGCGCAAGGTTCTCAACGTGCCAGGTGCGTGCTCGGCGCGATATATCGATCGAACGCACACCTGGCACGTTGAGATCGGGGCGACGGCATGACCGGCGCCTCGCTGTGGGTCGTCGACCGCGGCAGCCACCTGCTCGCGACCCTCAACCGGCCCGAGAAGCGCAACGCGATCGACCGCGACCTCATCGACTCGCTGCACCTGCTGTGCGCGCGGCTCGAGGTCGAGCGGCGCACGCTCGTGCTCACCGGGTCGGGCGGCGACTTCGCGGCCGGCGCCGACATCGCCCAGCTGCGCGAGCGGGGCGCGACCGAGGCGCTCGCGGGCATCAACACGCGCGCGTTCCAGCGGGTGCGCGCGCTGCCGATGCCCGTGATCGCGGTGCTCGACGGCTACGCGCTGGGCGGCGGCGCCGAGCTCGCCTACGCGGCCGACATCCGCATCGCCACGCCGACCCTGAGGATCGGCAACCCCGAGACCGGGCTCGGCATCATCGCCGCGGCCGGCGCGACGTGGCGCCTGCAGGAGATCGTCGGCGACGCCCTCGCCGCCGAGATGCTGCTGACCGGGCGGCTGCTGGGTGCTGACGAGGCGCTGGCGGCAGGGCTCGTCACCGCGGTGCTCGAGCCCGAGGCGGCGCTCGCGAAGGCGGTCGAGCTGGCCGAGCGCATCGCGGGGCTCGACCCGGCGGCGACGCAGGCGACGAAGCGCGCGCTGCAGGCACCCGCGAGCGCGCACCCCGAGATCGACCTCGCCGAGCAGGCGGTGCTGTTCGAGAGCCCCGAGAAGCATCGCCGCATGACGGCGTTCCTCGAGCGCCGCAGCCGCGCTGCAGCAGATACCGACGCCGGGCGCGGCGACCGACCGGCGGCATCGAGCGCACCGGCCGACGCCGAGCACGGCGATGCGGCCGCCGTCCGCGAGCCCCGACGCGAGGAGACCCCGTGACCGACCTGACCGACGCGGTGGCCCCCGACGGCACGCGCTCCGCCGCCCGCTCCGCCGCCCGCCCCGCCGACGACACCGACGCCCAGGTCGGCGCCGGCGCACCCGAGCGCGTGGGCGTGCTCGGGGGCGGCCGCATGGGCGCGGGCATCGCGCACGCCTTCGTGCTGGCCGGCAGCCAGGTGGTGGTCGTCGAGCGCGACGCCGCCGCCGCGAGCGCCGCCGAGCAGCGGGTGGTCGACAGCCTGCGCCGCAGCGTCGAGCGCGGCTGGGCCGAGCCCCTCGACGAGCTCGCCGGCCGCCTGCGCGTCGCCGTCGACGTCGCCGCGTTCGTCGATTGCGACCTGGTGGTTGAGGCCGTGCCCGAGGACGAAGCACTGAAGGCGGATGCGCTGGCTCGCGTCGAGGCGGTCCTCTCCCCTGCCGCGTCGCTCGCCTCCAACACGTCGTCGATCTCGATCGACCGGCTCGCCGCGGTGCTCTCGCGCCCCGAGCGGTTCCTGGGCCTGCACTTCTTCAACCCGGTGCCGGCATCCGCCCTGGTGGAGATCGTGCTCGGGGAGGCCACCGCCCCCCAGCTCGCCAACAGCGCACGCACGTGGGTCGAGGCGATCGGCAAGACGCCGGTGACCGTGCACGACGCGCCGGGCTTCGCGAGCAGCCGGCTGGGCGTCGCGATCGGGCTCGAGGCGATCCGCATGGTCGAGGAGGGCGTCGCGAGCCCCGGCGACATCGACCTGGCCATGGAGCTCGGCTACAAGCACCCGGTGGGGCCGCTGCGCACGACCGACATCGTCGGCCTCGACGTGCGCCTCGGCATCGCCGAGCAGCTGCACCGCGAGCTGGGCGACCGCTTCGCGCCGCCGCAGCTGCTGCGCGACATGGTCGCCGAGGGCCGGCTCGGCAAGAAGAGCGGCCGCGGCTTCTACGACTGGAGCGCCGAGTGACCAAGCTCCGGCTGACCCGCCGCCCCGCGCCGCACAACGCAAGCCGCAGCGCCACGATCCCCGCCCGACCGGGCCGACCCGACGCATCCGCCCATCAGCGCGCCGCACGGGCTTGCGTTGTGCGCGACCGCTGACCGAACCATGGAGACGACGATGACTGACACGACGATCACCCGCGCCCGACTGCTGCCCAGCTACGTGCGGGATGCCTGGTGGGAGCCCACCGAGGCCGACGCGAGCGACGCGACCGTAGTGCGCGACGCCTCCACCGGCGACGAGGTCGTGCGCGTCTCGACCAGCGGCCTCGACGTCGCCGCCGCCCTCGACCACGCCCGCACGGTCGGGCAGCACAGCCTGGCGCCGCTGACGTTCCACCAGCGGGCGATCCTGCTGAAGCAGTTCGCGCTCGCCCTCACCGAGCGCAAGAGCGAGCTCTACGAGCTCTCGAGCCGCACCGGCGCGACGAAGAACGACTCGTGGGTCGACATCGACGGCGGCATCGGCGTGCTCTTCACCTACTCGTCGAAGGGGCGGCGCGAGATGCCGCAGTCGACGATCTACCTCGACGGGGCGGTCGAGCCGCTGTCGAAGGACGGCTCGTTCCTCGCCCGCCACATCTGCACGACGCTGCCGGGCGTCGCGGTGCAGATCAACGCGTTCAACTTCCCCGTCTGGGGCGCGCTCGAGAAGCTCGCGCCCGCGTTCCTCGCCGGCATGCCGACGCTCATCAAGCCCGCGACGCCCACCGGCTACGTCGCCGAGCACATGGTGCGGATCCTCGCCGAGTCGGGCCTGCTCCCCGCGGGCGCGATCCAGATCGTCAACGGCTCGGCCCGCGACCTGCTCGACCACCTGGGCCTCGGCGACACGGTCGGCTTCACCGGCAGCGCCTCGACCGCCGACGCGCTGCGCCGCCACGAGGCCGTACAGGCGCGCGGCGTGCGCTTCACCGCCGAGACCGACTCGATCAACGCCTCGGTGCTCGGCCCCGACGCCACCCCGGGCACGCCCGAGTTCGACGCGTTCGTGCGCGGCGTGGTCGCCGAGATGACCGCGAAGGCCGGCCAGAAGTGCACGGCGATCCGGCGCGCGATCGTGCCGACGGGCATGACGGATGCGGTCGCCGCCGCCGTGCGCGATCGGATCGCCGCGAAGGTGGTCGTCGGCGATCCGCGCGCCGAGGGCGTCACGATGGGGCCGCTCGCCTCGGTCGAGCAGCGCGACGAGGTGCTGCAGCAGGTGATGAAGCTGCGCGAGGGCGGCGGCGAGATCGTCGTCGGCGGCGACGCCGGCCACGTCACCCTCGCCGACGGCTCGCTCGGCGAGGCCGAGGGCGGCGCGTTCGTGGCCCCGACGCTGCTCGCGTTCAAGGACGCAGAGGCGGATGCGCTGCACAGCGTCGAGGCGTTCGGCCCCGTCGCGTCGCTCGTCGAGTACGGCTCGCCGGAGCAGGCGGCCGAGATCGTCGCCCGCGGCGGCGGATCGCTCGTCACCTCCGTCGCCTCGCACGACCCGGCGTTCGTGAGCGAGCTCGCACGCCGCATCGCCCCGCACAACGGCCGCATCCTGCTGCTCGACCGCGACGACATGCGCGCATCGACCGGCCACGGCTCTCCGCTGCCGATGCTCGTGCACGGCGGCCCGGGCCGCGCCGGCGGCGGCGAGGAGCTGGGCGGCATCCGCTCGGTGCTGCACCACATGCAGCGCACGGCCGTGCAGGGGTCGCCCGCCATGCTCACCGCGCTCACGGGTGTCTGGCACCCGGGGGCTCCGGCGTCGACGGCGGCACCGCATCCGTTCAGGAAGTCGCTCGCCGAGCTGCAGATCGGCGACCAGGTCGTCTCGGAGCGGCGCGAGATCACGCTCGACGACATCGAGCACTTCGCCGAGTTCACGGGCGACACGTTCTACGCGCACATGGATCAGGAGGCGGCCGAGGCGAACCCGTTCTTCCCGGGCCGCGTCGCGCACGGCTACCTGCTGCTGTCGTTCGCGGCCGGGCTGTTCGTCGAGCCGGCGGCGGGCCCCGTGCTGGCGAACACCGGCCTCGACAACCTGCGCTTCATGACGCCGGTCTCGCCCGGCGATTCGCTGCGGGTGACGCTCACCGCGAAGCAGATCACGCCGCGCGAGACCGACCCGTACGGCGAGGTGCGGTGGGATGCGGTGCTCACGAACCAGGACGACGAGACGGTCGCGCAGTACGACCTGCTGACGTACGTCGCGAAGGAGCTCGAGCCCGGCTGGTAGGTCGCGCGGTCACGAGAGGCGGAGATTCCACCGGACGCGGTGAGCTGCTCCGCCTTTCATGACGTTCGGCGAATTGCTCCGCCTTTCGTGACGACGGCTGGGGCTGGGGCTGGGGGCTGGGGGCTGCGGGTCGGACTGGGGCTGGGGCTCGGAGCTGGGGGGCGGCGGCCGCGGCCCGACCGAGCCGCGCCTTCCCGCCTCTGGCGCGCGCCGCGCAGCGGGGCGAGAATGCGCTCAGCGCGCGGATCGTCGGGTGCCGCCGATCGACGGCGCGCGGCTCCCGCAGGAGGTGCGTCATGGCCGACGCCGACAGGAACGCGCAGCACGAGGCAGTGGTCGAGCGGCTGATCGCGTGCATCAACGACCGCGACATCGCGGTGATGGACGAGCTCTTCCACGAGGATGCGGTGATGGACTGGCCGCAGTCGGGCGAGCTCGTCGTGGGCGGCGACAACCGGCGCGGCATCTACGGCGCCTTCCCGCAGCTGCCGACCATCACGCCGCGCCGCCTGGTGAGCGCAGGCGACCTGGTGATCGCCGAGGCGTCGCTCGACTACGGCGGCGGCACGCCCTACAAGACGGTCTTCATCTTCGAGTTCCGCGGCGACCGCATCATCCGCGAGACCGCCTACTGGAGCGAGCCGTTCGACCCGCCCGAGTGGCGCTCGCAGTGGGTCATCGCGCCCGATCAGGTCGACTGAGCGCTCGATCACGAACGCGGATCGGGCGAGGGCGCAGCGGGTCGAAGGAGCACGCCCTTCCCCATCGAGCCCTCGGCCGTTGGTAACTTTATCAGCACCCGATTGAGTGGTAAAGTTACCGCCATGCGCAATCCGGTGGACAACCCATTCACGCCTGGCTCGGACACCGTGCCCGAGGTCTGGGCCGGTCGCACAGAGCAATTGAGCGATTGGCGCGACGCCATGCGCCCGCGCCTCCTGAAGGGGCTCCCAGAACGAGGGCGCACGATCCTCGGGGAGCCGGGACTGGGCAAGTCCTCCCTCGTACGGCGGATCGCCCAACATGCCGAGCGCTCGGGTGATTGGGTGACGCCGCAGCTCCGGATTCCGTTGGGTGCGGACCCCATGAAGCTCGTCGCGGCTGCCACCTTGCAGCTCGCCGACTCGGCTGGACTCGCGTCGTCGCGAGAGCGTCGGCTCAAGCAGCTCCTGCAGCGCGTCGAGGCTGTCGCCGTCAGCGGTGCATCTCTGAGCGTGCGCGGAAGCGAAGGCCCAGAGCCTCACACTGCGTTGACTGAGCTCCTCGTCGAAGTCGGGCGTGCAGCGATCGAGGCGCGCAAGGTTGCGTTGATTCACGTCGATGAGGTCCAGAACGTGACCGACGAGAGAGCGCTGTCTCAGCTGCTGATCGCGCTGGGTGACGCGATCACCTTTGAGACAGAAGTGACGCTTCCGGGCGGTGCTCAGATCAGGCGCACACTACCCATCGCCGTCTACCTCACGGGCCTCCCGGACTTCGAAGACAGAGCAGGAGCGCACAAGGGCGCGACCTTCGCACGCCGCTTCAAGACGACGCTCCTCGCGCCGATCGGCGACGATGACCTTGCGGGCGCACTGCAAGATTTCGTCGACCCCGGCTGGGAAGTCTCCGATGAGTCTGGCGGTGTGCAGCTCGTCCGCTTCGAACAGGACGCAGTGTCCGCGGTCATCGACCTCTGCCGAGGCGAGCCTTTCCTCTTCCAACTTGCTGGACAGCACGCCTGGAACGCTGACACCACTGACACGGTGACGCGCGAGCAGGTCGCCCGAGGGTGGCGCAGCGCGCAACGCGAGGCAGTGGCGCACGTTGAACGAATCCTCGGACGACTGCCGCAGCGCGAGCGCGAATTCGTGGAAGCGATGGCGCGAATACCAGCGCAGGAGCGTCGCCTCACTCGAATCGCAGCCGAGGCAGGATTCGCCAAGCCCTCCGATGCCGGAACGACGTCGCGACGGCTCGATACCGTTCGCGGCATCATCGAACGAGGCACCCAGTACACGTTCCGCCATCGTGCGCTCGAGGCATTCCTGACGAGCGATTGGCCGAACCTGGAGTGACGAGTCTCGGCCATCGGCGGTCATCGATGCGGCTGTGCATCGGCGGGTCGCCAGGAGCGAGCCCGGCGGCTGCCTCTGGCGACGCCTACCGCACACGCGGGCGTCGGCCCGCGCGACCGATCGATCGCGCGGGCCGACGTGCTGCTCGGAGCAGCCGAGGTCACTCGGCGGGCAGCACGAGCTCCTGGCCGACCTCGATCAGGTCGGGGTCCTCGACCGTCTCCTGGTTGACGGCGAAGATGCCGAGCCAGCCGCTGTCGACGCCCTGCGCCTCAGCGATCTCGAAGAGCGTGTCGCCGGCCACGACCGTGTAGGTCACGTCGGAGGGCTCCACGTCGGGCAGCTGCAGCTGCGCCGGCTCGGCTGCAGCGGCAGCCGGCGCGGCCGGCGCCTGACGCGCCGCGGGCGCGGCCTGCTGCGCCGCGGGCGCAGCCTGCTGCGGGGCGGGGGCCGCCTGCTGGGCGGGCGCCGCATCGACGGGCGTGCTGCTCGGCGACGCCGAGCCGCTCGCGCCGATCCGCGCCGAGCACGTGGGCCAAGCGCCCCAGCCCTGGCCGGCGAGCGTGTTCTCGGCCACGCGGATCTGCTCCGCGCGCGACGCGGCCGCCGGGTTGCCCGAGCCGCCGTAGGCCTCCCACGTCGACTGCGAGAACTGCAGGCCGCCGTAGTAGCCGTTGCCGGTGTTGATCGACCAGTTGCCGCCCGACTCGCACTCGGCGAGCGCATCCCACGTGGCGCCGTCGGCCGCGTTGGCCGCCGTCGGCACGAGCATGGCGGCGGCGAAGACGCCGACGCCGACGGAGGTCACGAGGCCTCCGCGGACGATCCGCTTCGAACGGCGCACGCCGGTGGTGTTCTGCTTCTGCATCACGGTGAACTCCACAGCCCCGTCTCAGCGCGCGTCTCCCGCGCATCCGACCGCCCGACCGGAATGTCTCGATTCCATGGAGCGAAGGACTCTTGGGGCGGATGCGACGGCCGTCCTTCGCGGTTCAAGTCGCCGACACTACCCCAGATCACGATTCGATAACAATCGGCGTGGCGAAATGTCAGGCGAGCAGCCCTCGCAGTAGCGCGAGGTCGTGCGAGTCGACCGGCCGCAGCTCGTACCCCTCGCGCAGCGAGATCAGCCGAGCGGCATCGGCGACGACCACCCGCTGCCCCGCGACCGAGCCGACCGCCCGCGACGCCGCCGGATGCACGATCGAGCCGCCGTCGAGCAGCGCCTGCACGCCGTCGCCGCCCGGCACGATGCGCATGGGGTGCAGGTCGACCGCCCGACTCGCAGCACCCTCCCCGGCGCGCAGCTCGACCCGAACGGGCAGCCAGTCGACCGCCACCCGGTAGCCGTCGCGCTCGAGCCAGCCCACCGCATCCGCCATCGCCGTCTCGTCGAGGAACACGTCGAGGTCGGCGTGCGGCCGCGTCTGCCTGCCGACCAGCGCATCGACCGCCCAGCCGCCGTTGCACTGGTAGACGACGCCGCGCGCCTCGAGCCAGGCGACGACGCGCGCGACCTCGGAGCCCTGCACGAGCGGCCTACAGCGACGAGGGCTCGCGCAGCCCCGTACGGATCAGCTCGAGCACCGAGTCGGCCAGCTGCTCCGGGCTCACGGGACCGTCGGGCCGGTACCACTCGACGATCGAGTTGACCATGCCGAAGGTAAGCCGCTCGGCGATGCGCGGCTCCATGTCGGGCCGCAGCGTGCCCTCGTCGCGCGACAGCTCGAACAGCGCGCGCAGCTTGCGGTCGATGTCGCGCCGCCGCCGCATCGCCTCGAGCTCGATCGGGGTGTTGCCGCGCAGCCGCAGCAGCAGCGTCACGAACGGCAGCTGCTCGCAGAGCACGAGCACCGCACCGCGCACGACGAAGCGGATGCGGCTCACGACGGCCCCCGTCGTCGCCTCCGGTGCGTCGAAGACGGCCTCGAGGGCGTCGAGCGCCCGGCCGAGCGCGACCTCGAGCATCTGCTCCTTCGAGGCGAAGTGGTGGTAGATCGCCGACTTCGACAGCCCCAGCTTCTCGGCGATCGAGCCGAGCGATGCGGCGTCGTAGCCGCGCTCGTTGAACACGCCGACGACCACCTCGAGCATCGAGTCGCGGTCGTAGCCGGGGCGGCCGCGGCGGGTGGGGTCGGCGGTGGTGGTCATCGATCAATCCTCACGCATGGGGTGTTGGTCTCGATACGCGGCCGGGCTGCGCCCGGCAGCTACTCGACCGGCGGGGTGGTGCGGAAGTCGTAGACGCGCTTGTACTTGCCCTCGGAGCGCGGCAGCGAGCCGGCCGGCACGATCTCGACGTCGACGGTCGTGCCGATGCGCTCCTTGATGCGCAGCTTCAGGATCTCGGCGGCCGCGGTCGACACCACCGGCTTCACGCCCGGGGTGCACTCGATCTTGACGACGAGCCCGTCCATCTGCCCGCGCTTCACGAGCTCGAGGATGAAGTGCGGCGTCAGGTGCTCGATCTCGAGCGCGATCTCCTCGATCTGCGTCGGGAAGAGGTTCACGCCGCGCAGGATGATCATGTCGTCGTTGCGGCCGGTGATCTTCTCGATGCGCCGCATCGTGGGCTGCGCGGTGCCCGGCAGCAGCCGCGTCAGATCGCGGGTGCGGTAGCGCAGCACCGGGAACGCCGTCTTCGTCAGCGACGTGAAGACCAGCTCGCCCATCTGGCCGTCGGGCAGCACCTCGCCCGTGTCGCCGTCGATGACCTCGGGCAGGAAGTGGTCCTCCCAGATGGTCGGGCCGTCCTTCGTGATCGCCGACTCGCTCGCGACGCCCGGGCCCATGACCTCGGACAGGCCGTAGATGTCGACCGCGACCAGACCCATCCGCCGTTCGAGCTCTGCCCGCATCTCGTTGGTCCACGGCTCGGCGCCGCAGATGGCGATCTTCAGCGACGACTCGCGAGGGTCGAGCCCGGCGTCCTCGAAGGCGTCGGCGATCGTCAGCAGGTACGAGGGCGTGCACATGATCGCGTCGGGCTTGAAGTCGTTGATCAGCTGCACCTGCCGCGTCGTGCCGCCGCCCGAGACGGGGATGACCGTCGCGCCGAGGCGCTCGATGCCCGCGTGGGCGCCGAGGCCGCCGGTGAACAGGCCGTAGCCGTAGGCGTTGTGCACCTTCATGCCCGGGCGCACGCCGGCGGCGCGCAGCGAACGGGCGACGAGGTCGGCCCAGTGGTCGAGGTCGGCCTGCGTGTAGCCGACGACCGTCGGGCGGCCGGTGGTGCCGGAGGAGGCGTGGATGCGCACCACCTGCTCCATCGGCACCGCGAACATGCCGAAGGGGTACGACTGGCGCAGGTCCTCCTTCGTGGTGAAGGGCAGCTTCGCGATGTCGTCGAGCGTGCGGATGTCGTCGGGGTGCACGCCGGCCTGGTCGAGCTTCTGCGTGTAGGTGGGCACGTTCGCGTAGGCGTGCCGCACGGTCTGCTGCAGCCGCTCGAGCTGCAGGGCGCGCAGCTCGTCGAGCGACAGCCGCTCGCCGCTGTCGCGGAGGTGATCGGATGCGGTGGGCTGGTCGAGCATCGTCGCTCCTGTCGTGTGCATGGGGATCAGGCGGGGCCGCCGGCGCCCGCCGGGGTGGCCGCGGGGTCGATGGACGGCGCGGTGCGGTTGGTGGAGAAGGAGCGGCCGCGGAACTCGGCGACCGTCTCGCCGGTCTCGTCGACGATGGAGACGTCGTAGATGCCGTTGCGCCCGCTCTTCCAGCGCCGCTCGGCGGTCGCGGTCAGCGTCTGGCCGGCGTGCGTGGCCTTCGCGAAGGTGATGTCGGCGCCCGAGGCGACGGTCACGTGCGCGTCCTCGTTGCAGGCGTAGGCGAAGGCGGTGTCGGCGAGCGTGAAGACCAGCCCGCCGTGGGTGATGCCGAAGCCGTTCACCATGCCTTCGGTGATGTCCATGGTGAGCACGGCGCGGCCGCGCTCGAGCTCGGCGATCTCGATGCCGAAGGTCTCCTTCGCGCGATCGGTCTCGGCCATCACCGTGGCCAGCCAGGTGTCGTCTCTGGTCGTCATGCACGCTCCATTGCGCTCGTTGCGGTCTCGCCAGCGCCGAGTCTATACTTACTGAACGTTCGGTCACTAATTCATTTCCGGGCGCTACCACCTGGAGGAGTCGACGATGACGCTCACCGCACCCGACGCATCCGCCGCCCGCCACCCTGCGGGCCCGAGCGGCGAGGAGCTCGCCGAGCTGCAGGCCCGCTTCGACGCGATCATCGAGGCGGACCAGCGCATCGAGCCGCGCGACTGGATGCCCGACGCGTACCGCAAGACGCTGATCAGGCAGATCTCGCAGCACGCGCACTCCGAGATCATCGGCATGCAGCCCGAGGGCAACTGGATCTCGCGCGCGCCCAGCCTGAAGCGCAAGGCCATCCTGATGGCCAAGGTGCAGGACGAGGCGGGCCACGGGCTCTACCTCTACTCGGCCGCCCAGACGCTCGGCATCAGCCGCGACGAGATGACCGAGCAGCTCATCGAGTCGCGCGCCCGCTACTCGTCGATCTTCAACTACCCCACGCCCACCTGGGCCGACATGGGCGCGATCGGCTGGCTCGTCGACGGCGCCGCGATCTGCAACCAGGTGCCGCTGTGCCGCGCCTCGTACGGCCCCTACGGCCGCGCGATGGTGCGCATCTGCAAGGAGGAGTCGTTCCACCAGCGGCAGGGCTTCGAGATCCTGCTCGAGCTCAGCCAGGGCACCGAGGCGCAGCACCGCATGGCGCAGGAGTCGGTGGACCGCTGGTACTGGCCGGCGCTCATGATGTTCGGCCCGCCCGACGACGAGTCGCCGAACTCGGCGCAGTCGATGGCGTGGAAGATCAAGCGCTTCTCGAACGACGAGCTGCGGCAGCGCTTCGTCGGCATGCTCGTGCCGCAGGCCGAGGTGCTGGGCCTCACGCTGCCCGACCCGAACCTGCGCTGGAACGACGAGACGAAGAGCTGGGACATGTCGGAGATCGACTGGACCGAGTTCAACGAGGTGCTCGCCGGCCGCGGCCCCGCGAACGCGCAGCGCATCCAGCACCGCCGCGAGGCGCACGAGGACGGCGCCTGGGTGCGCGAGGCGGCCGCCGCGTATGCGCGCCGTGGCTGAGGGTGAAGGCCATTTCTGGCCTTCACCGCCACGGCTAGCGCCGGGGTCCGTCCCGGGCCCCGGTCCTGCAGAGCAATCGATCATGAGGGAGACGAAGATGTCGACACCCGGAGACGTCGCCGGCGAGGGCTGGCCCCTGTACGAGGTGTTCGTGCGCGCCAACCGCGGCCTGAGCCACGTGCACGTCGGCTCGCTGCACGCGCCCGACGACGACATGGCGCTGCGCAACGCGCGCGACCTCTACACCCGCCGCAACGAGGGCGTCTCGGTGTGGGTGGCCCGCTCGACCGCCATCACCACGAGCGACCCCGACATGAAGGGCGCCTTCTTCGAGAGCCCCGCGGGCAAGAACTACCGCCACGCGAAGTACTACGAGAAGAGCGCGGAGGTGCCCCACCTGTGAACGCGCAGCCGCAGCGCGATGCCGCAGCCATCGCCGCAGAGCACCAGGCCGACACCGAAGCCGTGCACGGCGACGTGAGCGTCGACGAGACGACCCTCTCGGCAGAGCTGGCGGGGGCGGATGCGTCGGCGACGGCGAGCGCGGACGTCGCGGAGTACGCGATGCGGCTCGGCGACGACGCGCTGATCCTCTCGCAGCGCCTCGGCTGGTGGATCTCGCGGGCCCCCGAGCTCGAGGAGGACATGGCGCTCGGCAACATCGCGCTCGACCTGCTCGGGCACGCCCGCAGCCTCCTGCACTACGCGGGCAGCGCATCCGGCCGTTCCGAGGACGACCTGGCCTACTGGCGCGACGAGCCCGAGTTCCGCTGCGCGTGGCTCTTCGAGCAGCCGAACGGCGACTTCGCGCACACGATCGCGCGCGGACTCATCGCGTCGATCTGGATGCAGGAGCTCTACACGGCGCTGTCGCAGTCGACGGATGCGTCGCTGGCGGCCATCGGGGCGAAGTCGGTCAAGGAGGTGGCCTACCACCGCGACCACGCCGTGCAGTGGACGCTGCGCCTGGCCGGCGGCACCGACGAGTCGCGCCGCCGCCTGCTGGTGGCGCTGACCGACCTGTGGCCGTACACCGACGAGCTGTTCCGCGACGACGAGCTGCACGAGCGCCTGGAGGGCGTCGCGCCGCGGCCGTCGGGCCTGCGCGCGGGATTCGATGAGATCTGGAGCGCGGTGCTCGCCGAGGCCGAGATCACCGAGGCCGACTTCACGAACTCGAAGATCGGCCAGTCGTCGGGCGGCGGCCGCCACGGCAACCACTCCACGCACCTGGGGCCGTTGCTGGCCGAGATGCAGGTGCTGGCCCGAGCGCACCCGGGAGCCTCCTGGTGAACAGCACCACCGCATCCGCCCCCTCGGTCGTCGAAGCCCGTCGCATCGCGGCGACCGTCGTCGACCCCGAGGTGCCGGTGCTCACCATCGACGACCTCGGCGTGCTGCGCGACGTGCGGCTCGACGGCCAGACGGTCGTCGTCACCCTCACCCCCACCTACTCGGGCTGCCCGGCGATCGACCAGATGCGCGACGACGTGCTGCTGACGCTCACCGCGGAGGGCTTCACGCACGTGCGGGTCGACTTCACGCTCAGCCCCGCGTGGACGACCGACTGGATGAGCGAGGCCGGCAAGCAGAAGCTCGAGCAGTACGGCATCGCCCCGCCCACGCACCGCGCGGGCGAGCGCTCGGGCCCGATCCCGCTGTCGCTGGGCGTCAAGTGCCCGCGCTGCGGCAGCCTGCGCACGCGCGAGGTGTCGCGCTTCGGCTCGACCGCCTGCAAGAGCCACTTCGAGTGCCTCGCGTGCCTCGAGCCCTTCGACCACTTCAAGGTGCATTGACATGGCGGCGATCAACTTGGGCTCGACCGGGCTGGGGATGGGCGCGGCGCGCCGGCGCGGGCAGTTCCACGCGCTCGAGGTCGCCGACGTGCGGCCGCTGACCGCCGAGTCGGTCGAGGTCACCTTCGCGGTGCCCGACGAGCTGGAGGATGCGTTCGGCTACGTCGCCGGCCAGCACCTGGCGCTGCGCGCGACCATCGACGGGCAGGAGATGCGCCGCTCGTACTCGATCTGCCGGCCACCCAGCCCTGGCGCGATCTCGGTGGCCATCAAGCGCGACCTCGGCGGCCGCTTCTCGACCTGGGCGAACACCGAGCTGCAGGCGGGCGACCGCATCGACGTGATGAGCCCGCAGGGCACCTTCACCTCGGCGCTCGACGACGTCGACGGCGCGCACGTCGTGGGCATCGCCGCGGGCTCGGGCATCACGCCCATGATGGCGCTCGCGCACGAGGTGCTCTCGCGCTCCGACACCTCGACCTTCTCGCTGCTGTTCTCGAACCGCTCGACGCTCGACGTGATGTTCATCGAGGAGCTCGCCGACCTCAAGGACCGCTACCCCGCGCGCCTCGCGCTGCACCACGTGCTCTCGCGCGAGCAGCGCGCGTCGCCGCTGATGTCGGGCCGGCTCGACCAGGAGCGGCTCGAGACGATCCTCGCGCAGCTGATCCGCCCCGAGTCGGTCGACGAGTGGTTCCTCTGCGGGCCGTTCGAGCTCGTGCAGCTGTGCCGCGACGTGCTGGGGGCGAAGGGCGTCGACCCGGCGCACGTGCGCTTCGAGCTCTTCACCACAGGCAAGCCGGATGCCGCCGGTGGCGACCGCGGGCGGCCCGTGCAGGTGGCGGCGGGCGAAGGCACCTGGACGCTCGACTTCACCCTCGACGGGCAGTCGTCGCAGGTGGAGTCGCCCACGTCGGCGCGCGAGTCGATCCTGAACGCGGCGCTGCGGGTGCGGCCCGACGTGCCGTTCGCCTGCGCGGGCGGCGTCTGCGGCACCTGCCGCGCGAAGGTCGTGTCGGGCAGCGTGAGCATGACCGAGAACTACGCGCTCGAGCCCGACGAGCTCGAGCGCGGCTACGTCCTCACCTGCCAGTCGCACCCGAAGGGCGACACGACCAGGGTGGTCGTCGACTACGACATTTGAGCCCGGAGGACTCACCCTTGTGGTGAGTCTGTAGGGCTCAAGATCGAGTAGCCGCCGCAGGCGGCGTATCGAGATCCGGTCACGCATCTCGCTACGGCCCTGCGGGCATACTCGAGACCTGTGTCCGAGTGAAGGGGTTCCCATGATCGAGCTGCAGATCACCGACGGCATCGCCGAGGTCGTGCTGAACGCGCCCGAGAAGCGCAACGCGCTCGACGCATCCGCTCTCACTGAATTGGCGGATGCGTTCACTCGCGCCGAGCGGGCGGGCGTGCGCGCGCTCGTCCTGCGCGGCGAGGGCAAGGTGTTCTGCGCCGGCCGCGACATCTCGCAGGTCGACCCGCGCACCGACGACACGATCGGGTACCTGCGCGACGGCCTGCAGCCGCTGCTGCAGCAGATCGCCGCGTTCCCGGCGCCCACCTTCGCGGCCGTGCAGGGCGCGGCGCTCGGGGTCGGCCTCGGACTGCTGATCGCTACCGACGTGGTCTACGTCGCCGAGACCGCGAAGTTCGGCAGCCCGTTCGCGGCGCTCGGCGCCACGCTCGACTCGGGCGGCCACGCGCTCCTCTTCGAGCGGCTGGGCGCGCACCGCACGCTCGACCTGATCTACTCGGGCCGGCTGATGACCGGCGCCGAGGCGGTCGCCGCCGGCCTGTTCTCGCAGGCGCTGCCCGACGTGTCGCTGCTCGAGACGACGCGGGCCGCCGCGGCGCACGCGGCGCAGGGCCCGACGCTGGCGTTCATCGCGTCGAAGGAGCTGATCCGGGGCCTCCGCGACGAGCGGCTGGGGCTGTGGCAGTCGATGGGCGGCGAGAGCGCGGCGCAGGCAGCGCTGGCCGAGACCGTCGACTACCGCGAGGGCTTCGCGGCGTTCCAGCAGAAGCGCACGCCCACCTTCACCGGACGCGACTGAGCCCTGCCGGTCGACCCGACACGACGCATCCGCCCTCGCCCATGACCCGCATCGATCACCTCGCCGCGCTCGCCGACCTGCAGCAGCGGTTCCTCGACACGACCCGGCGCGCTGACCCGGCCACGCCGATCCCGTGGCTCGGCCGCTGGAAGGTCGAGCAGCTGGTGGTGCACCTGGCGCGCATCCACCACTGGGCGGCGGCGCAGGCGCGATGCGAGCAGGAGAGGCCGCTCGGACGCGGGCCGTTCGCCGACCTGCCCGGGCTCTACGCCGAGTGCGCGGCCGAGCTGCGGGCGACGCTCGCCGAGCTCGACCCCGACGCGCGCGCCTGGGCCCTCGTCGACGACGGCGTGCCCCGCGGCGAGCAGACCGGCACCGTGCGCTTCTGGCACCGCCGGCAGCTGCACGAGACGCTCGTGCACCTGTGGGATCTGCGCACCGCTGTCGGCGAGCCGCTCGGTGTCGACGGAACGCTCAGTGCCGACGGAACGCTCAGTGCCGACGACGCGCTCGGTGCCGACGACGCGTTCGCCGCCGATGAGGCGCTCTGGCTCGACTGCCTCGACGAGGTCGTCACCGTCATGCACCCGCGGCAGCTGCGGCTCGAGCGCGTGCCGCCGCCCGCGGCCCGGCTCGTCTTCCGACCTGCAGGGGCGGATGCCTCCCTCGCACTCACCGGGGCACCCGACGGCGCCGCCGAGATCGTCATCGCCGGGCCGGCACGGTCGCTGGCGCTGCTGGCCTGGGGTCGCCTCGGGCTCGCTGCGGAGGGCATCGAGGTGCGCGGCGACCGCGACCTGGCTGCAGCCGTGCTGGATGCCGGCCTGACGCCGTAGGCGACTCGCGCGCGAACATCCGGTGAACGCGGCGGGATCGAGCTCCGCGGTGGGGGACAATGATCGCGTGACCAGCACCACCGCGCAGATCCCCGTCGGCCAGCCGCTCTACGGCGCGTCGTTCGGGGCGTCGATCAGGCGCTTCTTCCGCGGCTACGTGAAGTTCTCGGGCCGGGCGAGCCGCAGCGAGTTCTGGTGGGCGATGCTGTTCACCTTCCTCATCTCGCTCGTGGTGCAGGTGCCGTTCTGGATCGCCTGGGCCGCGGTGATGGCGTCGACGTTCCGAGCCGACTCCTTGAACCCGGGCTCGGCCGGCTTCGCGTCGGCGGAGGCGGAGATGCTCGGCTCGCTGGGCACGATGATGATCTTCGTCGTGCTGCTGTCGCTGGTGTCGCTCGCGATCGTGCTGCCGACCTACGCGGTCATGTGGCGGCGGCTGCAGGACGCGAACTTCCACGGTGCCCTCGCGCTGCTGAGCCTGGTCGGCTTCGGCATCGTGCCGATCATCATGTGCATCCTGCCCTCGAACCCGGCCGGAGTGCAGTACGACCCCGGTGCGCGGGCGCAGCTCGCGAGCGGCTACGGCGCGTACGGGCAGCAGCAGGCCTGGGCGCAGGACCCGTATGGGCAGCAGGCCTACGGCCAGGCGCCGCAGCAGTCGAGCAGCCCGGCCTACGGGCAGCCGACGAGCAGCCCGGCCTACGGCCAGCCCGCGGTCAGCCCCGCCTACGGACAGCCCTCCGGCGAGCAGCAGTACGGCGAGCCACAGTACGGAGCGCAGTCCTACGGCGGCCAGTCGTACGGCGGCCAGCCCTACGGGCAGCAGCCGCAGCAGCCCTGACCGGGGCGCCGGCGCGGCGCCGCTCCTGGGCAGCCGCTGCTCCATGGCGACCTCCGTCGGCCCGATCCGTGCAGGAGCCAACGGCGGCGCTCACCCGAGCAGCGCCGCCACGCGCTCGGCGGTGCCCCACGAGAGCGTCATGCCTGAGCCGCCGTGGCCGTAGGCGGCGATCACGCGCAGCGCCCGCCTCGGCACCTCCTCGATGCGCAGCGTGGCACGGCCGGGCCGCAGCCCGACCGCCCGCGACAGGATCCGCTGCCCGGCGACCGCCGGCACCAGCGCCTCGCAGCGCTCGATGATGGCCGCCTCGGTCGCCGGGTCGGGCTCGAGCGACGTCGCGCCCACATCGTGCGTGCCGCCCAGCACCACGCAATCGCGACGCGGCAGCACGTAGGTGAGCCCTGCCGGGTTCTCGTCGTCGATCACGAACGCGTCGATGCCCAACCCGTCGATGCCGAACCCGTCGATGCCGAACCCGTCGATGCCGAACCCGTCGACGCCGGGGTGCTCGACCCGCACCACCTGCCCGCGCACGGGCACCACGTTCGCGTCGTCGCCGAGCAGCGCTCCCCCGCGCGCCCCGGCGGCCACGACGACGACGTCGAAGTCGTGCGCCAGCGCATCCACGTCGTCGACGACCCGGCGCTCGAACCGCACGCCGAGCGCCGCGCACCGCGCCCGCAGCCACGGCAGGTACAGCGACATCGTGGCGAGCGGCGCGGTCGTGCTCATCGCGGTCGCACCGGCGCCCAGCGCAGCGGCCGCGACGCCGAAGGCGGGCAGGTCGGATGCGTGGACCTCGGTCGCGCGCAGCATGGTCGTCCAGGAGCGGTCGGGGTCGGGCGACCGCTCGATGATGAGGCCGCGGCGCAGGTCGATGCCCGCGTCGGGCTCGTGCGTCGCGAGCGCGGTGAGGCGCGCGAGCGTGGTGGCGAGCATGGTGTCGACGGCGGCGGAGCGCTCGGCGGCGTACGGGAACCAGACGGCGCCGGCGATCGCCGACGTCGTCTCGAGGGGCTCGAGGTCTGCCAGCACGGTGACGCGCCGACCGGCCGTCGCGAGCTCGTGCGCGATCGACAGCCCGATGACGCCGGCGCCCACCACCGCGATGCGCTCGCCCATGCTGCCTCCTCAACGTGTCAGGTGCTCGCTCGACGCGATTATCTCGTCGTGCACGCACCTGGCACGTTGAGATCAGTGGAGCGGGATCGCCTCGAGCGGATCGCCGCGGTCGACGTAGAGGGATGCGCCGGGCGCGGTCGCTGCCGCGAGCTGCGCCAGCGCGGCGGCCTCGAGCTCGGGGTGGCGGCCGTCGAGCGCGCCGACGCGGATGGCGACGACGAGGTCGAACGGCTGCTCGTCGCGCTTGAGCCGGAAGGTCTCGGCGGTCGAGACGCGGAAGTCGAGGCTGCCGTGGTCGGAAGCCCGCTCGGCGGCCTGGATCGCCGTCGGCGAGCGATCGACGCCCAGCACGTAGCCCTCGGCGCCGACGCGCGCGGCCATCGCCCGCGCGAGCGCGCCCGGGCCGCAGCCCACCTCGAGCACCCGCATGCCCGGTCGCAGCGGCAGCGCGTCGAGCACCGCCGCGAGTCGCGGGGAGAGATCTGCCATGACGCCTCCTCAGCTCGGTGCATGAGCGCCTTGGCCACTGAGCATGGCGGGGCGGTCGGGACCGCACAAGAGCGAACCCCCGACGATCGGCCGTCGGGGGTTCGCTGCGGCGCCGCTACATCGCGACCGTCGGCTGCTCGTCGACCGCCGTGACCCGCAGCTGGGCGTCGTCGACGTCGACCCGCACGGTGCCGGTCTCGAGCCCGCCGACGATGAGATCGGCGACCCGATCCTCGACCTCGCGCTGGATGAGCCTGCGCAGCGGCCGCGCGCCGTACTCGGGCTCGTAGCCGTGCTCCGCGAGCCACGCGAGCGCCGCATCCGTCACGTCGAGCTTCACGTCCTGCGCCGCGAGCCGGTCGCCCACGCGGTCGAGCAGCAGCGTGACGATCTGCCGCAGCTGCTCGGGCTCGAGCTTCTGGAACAGCACGATCTCGTCGATGCGGTTGATCAGCTCGGGGCGCATCTGCTCGCGCAGCCTGCCCATCACCTTCGCGCGCAGCTCCTCCTGGGAGCCCGCGCCGTCGCCGGCCTGGAAGCCGATGGGGCCCGACTTCGACGCGAGGAACTCGCCGCCGACGTTCGAGGTCATGATCACGACCGTGTTGCGGAAGTCGACCGTGCGGCCCTGGCCGTCGGTGAGGCGGCCGTCCTCGAGCACCTGCAGCAGCAGGTTGAAGACGTCGGGGTGCGCCTTCTCGATCTCGTCCAGCAGCACCACCGAGTAGGGCTGGCGGCGCACCTTCTCGGTGAGCTGACCGGCCTCGTCGTAGCCGACGTAGCCGGGAGGGGCGCCGATCAGGCGTGCGACCGTGTGGCGCTCGCCGAACTCCGACATGTCGAAGCGCACCAGCGCCGACTCCGAGCCGAACAGGCTCGACGCGAGCGTCTTCGCCAGCTCGGTCTTGCCGACGCCGGTCGGGCCGAGGAACAGGAACGAGCCGATCGGGCGGCCGGCGTCGCCGAGCCCCGACCGCGAGCGCCGCACGGCCTTCGCGACTGCCGTGACCGCATCCTCCTGACCGACGACGCGCTCGTGCAGCTCCTCCTCGAGGCGGCCCAGCCGCTGCCGGTCGCCCTCGGTGAGGCGCGACGCGGGGATGCCGGTCGCCCGCGCGACCACCTCGGCGATCTCCTCCTCGCCGACCTCGCCGTCATCGCCGGAGCCCGACTCGATCGACGCGTCGATGGCGGCGATCCGGTCGCGCAGGCGCGTCGCCTCCTCGAACTCCTCGGCCTCGACGGCCTGCCGCTTCTCGTCCAGGAGGTGCTCGCGCTCCTTCGCCAGCGCATCCACATCGACCTTCGCGCCGAGCCGCAGGCGCAGGCGCGCACCGGCCTGGTCGATCAGGTCGATCGCCTTGTCGGGCAGGAAGCGGTCGCTGATGTACCGGTGCGACAGCTCGACGGCGGCGCGGATCGCCTGGGGCGAGTACGAGACGCGGTGGTGCTCCTCGTAGGCGCTCTTCAGCCCCTCGAGGATCAGCACGGCGTCCTCCTCGCTCGGCTCCGACACCAGCACCGGCTGGAAGCGGCGGGTGAGCGCGGCATCCTTCTCGATGCGGCGGAACTCGGCGAGCGTGGTCGCGCCGATCATGTGCAGCTCGCCGCGGGCGAGGCGGGGCTTGAGGATGTTCGCTGCGTCCATGCCGCTGTCGCCGCCACCGCCGGCGCCGAGGATCGAGTGCAGCTCGTCGATGAAGACGATCAGCTCGTCCTTGTGCTCGGTGATCTCGTCCATCGCCTTGGTGATGCGCTCCTCGAAGTCGCCGCGGAAGCGCGTGCCGGCGACCATGGCCGTGAGGTCGAGCGCCACGACGCGCTTGCCGTGCAGCGACTTCGGCACGCCGCCCTCGACGATCGCGCGGGCGAGCCCCTCGACGATGGCGGTCTTGCCGACGCCGGCCTCGCCGATCAGCACCGGGTTGTTCTTGGTGCGGCGGGAGAGGATCTCGATGGTCTGCTCGATCTCGTCGGCGCGGCCGATCACGGGATCGAGCTTGCCGTCGCGGGCGCGCTGCGTGAGGTCGGAGCCGAACTCGTCGAGCGTCGGCGTGGTCGAGTCGGGGTCGACCTTGCTGCTGGGCTTGCCGGCCGCGATCGCGCGCTGCTCGGCAGCCTCGCGCTGCGCCTCGACCTGGGCGCGCTGCAGCGACTCCTGCGTGATGCCCGCCTCGGTGAGCACGCGGTTGACGGCGCTGTCGCCGGCGAGCAGGAAGGCGAAGAACAGGTGCTCGGGGTCGATGTAGCTCGAGCCGTTGGCGCGCGCCAGCTGGTAGGCGTCGCGCAGAGCGCGCTGGGCGGATGCGGTGAGTGACGGCGGTCCTTCGACCTCGCGTTCGCCGTCGGCCGGGAGGTGATCCTCGACCGTCGAGCGGAGCGCCTCGAGGTCGGCGCCGGCGCCGTGGACGGCGCCGACGACCTGCGGCAGCTCGAGCAGCGCGTGCAGCAGGTGCATCGCGTCGACCTCGGCGTGCTTGTGCTCGCGCGCGTACTCCACAGCGGTCGCGATGACCGATCCCATGCGGCGCGAGACGAGGCGCGAGAGATCGATGGAGCGGTGCGCGGGCGCGCGCTGCCCCTGCAGGATCCGGGCGATGAAGTCCTCGTACGATCCATCGCCGACCGGTCCGTAGATGGCTGCCATGTGCATCCCTTCAAGAACTTGAGTGTGCTCGACTCAAGTTAGAACATCGAAGGCGTGCGCGCATTCCCGTTCGCCCAGGGCGAGCGGACGACGAGCGCCCGTGCTCCGCAACGTACTGCGGCAGCGCGGGCGCGTCGACGGGTGGGTTCGCGGCTCAGCCGACCGCCTTCTTGACGAGCTCGCCCACCTGCTTGCGCACCGCATCCGTCACCTCGACGATCGCGAACGACGCCGGCCACATCGGGCCGTCGTCGAGCGACGCGTTGTCCTGGAACCCGAGGGTGCCGTAGCGCGCGTCGAACTTCGAGGCCTGCTGGTAGAAGACGAGCACCTTGCCGTCGCGGGCGTAGGCGGGGAAGCCGTACCACGTCTTCGGGTCGAGGCTCGGGGCGACCTCGGTGACCACCTCGTGGATCATCTGCGCGATCTGCTTGTCGGGCTCGGGCAGGGCGGCGATCGTGTCGACCACGTCCTGCAGATCCTTCTCCTTCTTGTTGCCGCCCTTGCGGCTCGCCTGCTTGCGCAGCTCTGCGGTGCGCTCCTTGAGCGCCTTGCGCTCCTCGGCGGAGAGGGTGCCGTCGTCTTCGGTGGCCATGCGGGGTTCCCTTCGGTCTTCGTCGTCGCGCGCATCGGCGCTGCCCCGATCATGGCGCGATCGGCCGCTCGCGCGCTTCTCCGATCCTGCTCGGGTGGCTCGGCGGCTCGCGCGGCGCGGACGCGCGGACCGGACGCGCGGACCGGACGCGCGGACCGGAGGCGCGGACCGGACGCGCGACGCGGACCCCGTTCACCGAATCCGACCTGGTGCACCAGGTCGGATTCGGTGTAAGGGGTCCGCGTTCTATTGGGGGGCGGATGCTGAGGGTTGCGACAGGCGGGCGCCTCAGGCACGCGGGCGCCTCAGGCACGCGGGCGTGTCAGGCGCGCGGGCGCTCAGGCACGCGGGCGCCTCAGGCGCGCGGGCGCTCAGGCACGCGGGCGCCTCAGGCACGCGGGCGCCTCAAGCACCCCAGGCAGGCGGGCGCCTCAGGCAGGCGGGCGCGTCAGGCGGTCGGCACGGGTGCGCGCCGCTCGTCGGAGGGCGCGCCCGAGGCGGGGTCCGCACCCGAGCCGGCGGACGCATCCGCCACCGCGTCGTCGGAGTCGTCGGCGAACGGCAGCCCCGAGCGCTCGGCGTTGTAGAGCTCGAGGTCGAGGATGCCCTCGCGCTTCGCGACGATCGTCGGCACGAGCGCCTGGCCGGCCACGTTCACGGCGGTGCGGCCCATGTCGAGGATCGGGTCGACGGCCAGGAGCAGGCCGACTCCCTCGAGCGGCAGGCCCAGGGTCGACAGCGTCAGCGTGAGCATGACCGTGGCGCCGGTGGTGCCCGCGGTCGCGGCCGAGCCGACGATCGAGACGAGCGCGATGAGCACGAAGTGCACGATCTGCAGCTCGATGCCGAAGAACTGGGCGACGAAGATGGCGGAGATCGCGGGGTAGATCGCCGCGCAGCCATCCATCTTGGTGGTGGTGCCGAAGGGCACGGCGAACGACGCGTACTCGCGCGGCACGCCGAGGTTGCGCTCGGTGACGCGCTGCGTGAGCGGCAGCGTGCCCATCGAGGAGCGGCTGACGAACCCGAGCTGCACGGCCGGCCAGACGCCCGAGAAGTACTGCCGGATCGAGAGCCCGTGCAGCTTCACCAGCGTCGGGTAGACGACGAACAGCACGAGCGCGAGGCCGATGTAGATCGCGACCACGAACCAGCCGAGGGTGCCGAGCTTCTCCCAGCCGTACTGCACGACCGCGTTGCCGAGCAGGCCGACGGTGCCGATCGGGGCGATGCGGATGATCCACCACAGCGCCTTCTGGATCACCTTGAGCGCCGACTCGGTGAACTCGAGGAACGGCGCGGCGCGCTTGCCGAGCTTGAGCGCGGCGACGCCGAGCGCGATCGCGACGACGATCACCTGCAGCACGTTGAAGCCCACGGTCGACGTGAGGTCGCCCTCGGCCGACGCCCGGGTCGAGACGGTCAGGCCGAGGAAGTTCTGCGGCACGAGGCCGATCAGGAAGTCCCACCAGGTGCCGACGCGGCTGGGCTCGGCGGTCTCGAGCGCGCCCGTGTCGACGCGCGAGCCGGGCTGCAGCGTGACGCCGAGCAGGATGCCGATCGTCACGGCGACGGCAGCGGTGATGGCGAACCACAGCAGCGTCTGGCCGGCGAGCCTGGCGGCGTTCTGCACGCGGCGGAGCTGCGCGATCGAGGCGATGATCGCGGTCAGGATGAGCGGCACCACGGCCGTCTTCAGCAGTGCCACGTAGCTCGAGCCGATCGTGGCGAGCGTCTCGGCGAGCGCGTTGTCGGCGCCGTCGGCGCTCGGGCCGAGCTGTCGGGCGATGAGGCCCAGCACGACGCCGAGCACGAGCGCTGCGGTGATCTGGAAACCGAACGATCCGAGGATCCGGCGGGCGCGCGAGAGCGGCGCCGGCGGGTGGGCTGTGGTCGACGTGGAGGACACGGTGCTCCTTGTGGATGCGTGGGACAGGGAAGGCGGGCGAGTACCGCCCGGGTGCGATTCATTTATATCGGGCATCAGGACTCGTTCTGACCAAACTGTCACGTGGCGTCACACGCGCGCGACCTGCGGATGCGTCGGCGTGGCCTCGGGAAGGCGGCGATGGATGAGAGGGCTCTCACCCATCGCTCCTGGTGGCCTCACGGGCGACGGCGAGAGTGATGGCAACAGGAAGCGGCCGGCAGGCTCGGCCACAGGAAGCAGGAGCACACCATGAACACGAAGTGGATCGCCATCGGCACCGTCGGAGCGCTCGGACTCGGTGCCCTCGCCGCCAGCGCCACCGGCATCGCCAACGCCGTCGAGCTGCGCAACGCCGACGGCAGCACCGTCGCCTCGGAGCAGGTGCGCGGCGACCTGCTGGAGCGCGGCACCGTCACGATCAACGCCACCGACGACCGCGCATCCGTCGTCTCGGCCACGTCGACGGCCACCGCCAACACCCCCGGCAGCTCGATGTCGCCCGACACCTCGATGTCGCCCGACACCTCGATGACCCCCGGCACCTCGATGACGCCCGACAGCCCCGCGACCCCGAGCCCCGCGACCCCGAGCCCTGCGACGCCGAGCCCGGCGACCCCGAGCCCGGCGACCCCGAGCCCGGTCTCCGTGGCATCGGTGCCGTCGGCGGTCAGCCCCATGACGGCCGGCTCGAACGACTGACCCGATCGCCTCGCACGGCAGCAGCGCCCCCGTCCTCCCCGGGGGCGCTGCTGCGTGCCGGGCGGAATGCCGCACTCGCGGCACCGGTTCGAGAGAGCATGCGCAAACGGATCGGGTTCCTCTCCTTCGGCCACTACCGCGACGTGCCCGGCTCGCGCGTGCCGACCCCCGGCGACTCGCTGCGCATGCACGTCGACCTCGCGGTCGCCGCCGAAGAAGCAGGCATGGACGGCGCTTGGGTGCGCGTGCACCACTTCGACCAGTCGCTCGCGACGCCCTACCCGCTGCTTGCGGCGATGGGCGCCCGCACCTCGACGCTCGAGCTCGGCACCGGCGTGATCGACCTGCGCTACGAGCAGCCGCTGGCGATGGCCGAGATCGCGAGCGCCACCGACCTGCTGGCCGGCGAGCGGCTGCAGCTGGGCATCTCGCGCGGCTCGCCCGAGCGAGCCGTCGACGGCCAGGAGAGGTTCGGGCTGCCGCAGCCCGAGGGCGTCAGCTGGTCTGATCTCGCCCGCGACCGCGCCGACCACGTGCGTCGGGCCCTGCGGGGCGAGCCGCAGGCCACCTCGGCGCTGGCCGCCGACCTCGGCAAGGCGCCCGACCTGCCCGTCGAGCCGCACTCCCCCGGCCTCGCCGACCGGCTCTGGTGGGGTGCCGGCAACCACGCCTCCGGGCTTTGGGCGGGTGAGCACGGCTACAACCTGCTCTCGTCGACGCTGCTGACGCAGGACGACGGGCGCCCCTTCCACGTGCAGCAGGCCGACCAGGTGCGCGGCTACCTCGAGGTGCACGCGCGGGCGGGCCACCGCATCCGCCCCCGCACCGCCGTGACGCGCAGCGCGTTCCCGTTCTTCAGCGACGACGACCGGCGCTACTTCGGGCTCGCCGACGAGCGCAACGACGGGCAGGGGCGCATCGAGGGCGACCTGGTGCGAGGCGGCCCCACGTACGCGGGCGAGCCCGAGCACGTCGCGAAGCGGTTGCTCGCCGACGACGCGGTGCAGGCGGCCGACACGGTGCTCTTCGCGCTGCCCAGCCAGCTCGGCTACGACTACAACGCCCACCTGCTCACGTCGCTCGTCGCGGTCGCGCGCGACCTGGGGTGGCAGGAGGGCTGACCGCGCCGCGCGCCACCCAGCGCGCTCGCGCACCGCGACGCTAGGTTCGCAGCTATGACGCGCGCCGATCCGACCCCCGTCGACCGGCGCGCCGGCTGCACCGCCCGAACGGCGGTGCCGATGGCAGCGCTCGTCTGCGCCGCGGCCGCGCTGCTGACCGCCTGCGGGCCCGCGCCCGACCCGAGGCCCGAGCCCACCGCGTCTGCCGCGATCGTCGAGGACAGCGCTCCCGCCGCGGCGCCCGTGCCGCACGAGAGCGAGCTGGCGCCGGGCTTCGACAGCCCGCCCGACACCGCGGCCGTGCCCGACGCGTCGCTGACCGCCGACGAGCTGACCGCGCTGCTGCGCGTGCCGGCGACTGCGGCGCTGCGGCCCGAGACCTGCGCGGCCGACGGCGTCGACATCGAGCTGTGGGGCTACGACGTCGCAGCCGGCAGCCGGTTCTCGACGCTGAGGGTCACGAACACGTCGGCCGAGCCGTGCAGCGTCGCGGGCTTCCCCGGCGTCGGCGCGCGCGGCGAGTGGGGCAGCGGCTTCCTCATCCTGGCCGAGCAGGATCCGATCGACTCGGGCGACGGCTCGCCCGTCACGCTCGCACCGGGTGCCGCGGCCAGCGCGCCGATCCGCTGGACGGGTGCGCTCGCCGGCGCGCACGACGAGCGCATCTCGCTGCTCGTCGTACAGCTGGCGCAGGGGCAGGAGCCGCTGCGCGTCGCGCCGACGATCAGCGCCGAGTCGATGATGGGCGGCGACAGCGGCGAGCCGCACGAGGCCACGATGGACGTGGGGATGCTGACCACCGTGCGCGTCGGATCGTTCAGCGCGGCGTGATCTCGGCAGTGCGCCGCGGACGGGCCACCAGCCGGCGCTCGGCGGGCTGCACGACCGTCGAGCGCGGCTGAGCACGCACGACAGAGCCCAGCACGTCCGACGTGCCGGGCTCTGTCGTGCAGCAAGCAAGTGCGCGTCAGCGCTGGTGCAGCCCCTCGGCGAACTCCTCGACGATCTTCGCGTTGAACGCCGGCAGGTCGTCGGGCGTGCGGCTCGACACCAGCCCGTTGTCGGTCGCGACCTCCTGGTCGACCCAGGTGGCGCCCGCGTTCTCGAGGTCGGTCTTCAGGCTCGGGTAGCTGGTGATCGTGCGGCCCGAGACGGCGCCGGCCTCGATCAGGATCCACGCGCCGTGGCAGATGACGCCGATCGGCTTGCCCTGCTCGACGAAGCCGCGCACGAGCGCGACCGCGTCCTCGTCCATGCGCAGGTGGTCGGCGTTCACGACGCCGCCCGGCAGCACCAGGGCGTCGAAGTCGGATGCCTTCACCTGCTTGGCCACCGCATCCACCGTCTGGGTGTGGCCCTTCTTGCCCTCGACCTGACCGTCCTTCGGGGCGATGAGGGTCGGCAGCGCGCCGGCGCCCTGCACGGCCTCCCAGGGGCTGGTGAGCTCGGAGTCCTCGAAGCCGTCCGTCAGCACGAACGCGACCTTCTTGCCTGTGATGTCAGCCATGTCTCCTCCTTGCGGTTGGGTGTCTGGGGTACAGATCGACCGCACGCGCGGAGTCTGGGCAGACCGTGAACGCGGCTACAGCCCGCCCTCGAGCAGGCGCCGCAACCACTCGCGGCGGGCGCGGTGCGCCTCGATCGACACCGTCGCCTCCTCGACCAGGCAGTCGGATGCGTGGAAGGCCCCCGACCACACGTGCAGCTCCGCCTGGTTGCCCGCCGCCAGCAGGCGGGCGGCGAAGGCCAGCACGTCGTCGCGGAAGAGCTCGGCCGCGCCGACGTCGAGGTAGGTGGGCGGCAGGCCGTGCAGGTCGTCTCGCTCGCCCGGGCGGGCCTGCTCGGCACCTGCGAGCACGGCCGACCATGCCGCCGCGTCGCTGCCGGCGCCCCACGACGGGTCGGCCGCGAACTGGGCGCGCGACGGCGTGCCGGCGCCGCCGACCATCGGGCACGACAGCAGCAGCCCGTCGAGCGGCACGTCGGCGTCACGGGCAGTGAGCGCCACCGCCGCCGCGAGCCCGCCGCCGCCGCTGTGCCCGGCGAGCACGAGCGGCAGCCCGGCCACGGCGCGCACGGCCGTCAGCACCGCATCCGTCATCGCATCGAGCGAGTGCTCGGGCGCGAGCGGGTAGTCGAGCGCGAGCACCTCGATGCCGAGCTCGGCGGCGTGCCGTGCGAGCAGGTCGGCCCCGGAGGAGCGGTCGCCGCCCACCATGCCGCCGCCGTGCAGGAAGAGCACCCGGCCGCGCAGCTCGCCCGCGGGGCGCAGCGCGGTGGCCGGCATGCCGCCGAGCCGCAGCTCGACCGCCTCGAGGCCGAGCTCGGCGGCCGTCTGCCCGATCGGCACGCGTCGGCCCTTCCCCGCGACGCGGTAGCGAGGGATGTCGTCGACACCGGTCAGCGGCGGGAGGGAGCGCGCGAGCTCGACCAGCGCAGGTCGCAGCGGCGGGGCGACGGCCGGCCGCGGCCCGCCGGCGGCGGCCTGGAGCACAGGGTCGGCGGTCACCGCACCGCATCCCGGTGCTCGGCCACCTCGCGGTAGTAGTCGGTCAGCTCGAGCCCCGACGCGGCCGCCTGGTCGACGAGCACCGTCACCTTCGGGTGCAGCTGCAGCGCCGTGCACGGCCACCGCGCCGAGATCGCGCCCTCGACCATCTCGCGCACCGCCACGGCCTTCGCGAAGCCGGTCGCGATGACGACCGCGTGCCGCGACTCGAGGATCGTGCCCAGCCCCTGGGTGAGGCAGTGGCGGGGCACCGCGTCGACGTCGCCGTCGAAGAAGCGGGCGTTGTCGCGCCGCGTCTGGGCGGTGAGCGTCTTCACGCGGGTGCGCGACGCGAGCGACGACGACGGCTCGTTGAAGGCGATGTGCCCGGTCGTGCCGACGCCCAGGATCTGCAGGTCGACGCCCCCGGCCGCGGCGACCTCGCGCTCGTAGGCCGCGCAGGCGGCGTCGAGGTCGGATGCGGTGCCGTCGGGCCCGAGCACGGCCCCGGGCGCGAAGTCCACGCGCGAGACGAGCTCGGCGTCGATCACCGAGCGGTAGGAGCGCGGGTCGTCGGCCGGCAGCCCGACGTACTCGTCGAGCATGAACCCGCGAGCGCCCGCGAACGAGACGGTGCCCGCGGCGACCCGCGCCGCGAGCACGTCGTAGGCGCGCAGCGGGCTCGAGCCGGTGGCGAGGCCCAGCACGGCGTCGGGCCGCCGCTCGAGCAGCGCCTGCACCTCGTCGGCGACGAGCGCGCCGATCCGCTCGGCCTCGGTGATGACGATCTCCATCAGTGCCTGCCCTCCTCGATGGCGGCGACGAACCATCCGGTGATGGTGGTCGGATGCGTGATGGCCGTGCCGACGCAGACGCTCGTCGCGCCGGCGGCGAGTGCCGCTGCCGCGTGCGCCGGGGTGTGGATGCGGCCCTCGGCCATGATCGGCAGCGCGCAGCGCGCCGCGATCTCGGCGATCAGCGCGAGGTCGGGGCCCTCGGTCTTCGGCCGCTCGCCGGTGTAGCCGGCCAGCGTCGTGCCGAGGATGTCGGCGCCGGCGGCCTCTGCGGCGATCGCGTCGTCGAGCGAGCCGCAGTCGGCCATGACGAGCACGTCGTGCTCGGCGCGCAGCGCTGCGATGGTGCCGGCGAGGCTCAGCCCGTCGGGCCGCTCGCGGCGGGTGCCGTCGATCGCCACCACGTCGGCGCCCGCCTCGGCGACCGCGAGCGCGTGCCGCAGCGTGGGCGTGATGAAGACGCCGTCGGCGCCGTCCTTCCAGAGCCCGATCACGGGCACCTCGAGGTCGGCGGCCGCGCGCAGGTCGGCGATGCCCTGCAGCCGGATCCCGGCTGCACCGCCCGCCACCGCTGCGCGGGCGATGCGCGCCATCGTCTCGGCGTCGCGCATGGGCTCGCCCGGGTAGGCCTGGCAGGAGACCACCATGCCGCCCCGCAGCTGCTCGAGGGTCTCGCTGCCCGTCGTCCGCATCCTCATGCCCCCACCATCTCCCACGCCGCTGCGGCCGCGCCGTGCAGCGGTGCGGCTCCGCCGAGGCTGCCGGCGACGACCGGCAGGTCGTGCAGCACCTCGATCAGCTCGGTCCGCAGCGCCGACTCCATCGGCGCCCACCAGACGGCGCCCGCGGCGACCACGCCGCCGCTCAGCACCACGAGCTCCGGGTCGAGCAGGGTCGCCGCGCCCGCGATCGCGCGGCCGACGGCGGCGGCCGAGTCGGCGACGGCGCGGCGCGCGATCGGGTCGTGCGGTGCGCGCCCTGCCACGCCCCGCGCATCCGCTACCGATCGATCGCCGCCGAGCGCGAGGTAGTGCCGGTGCAGGCCCAGGCCGCCGCCGATGGCCTCGAGATGGCCGACGCGGCCGCAGGTGCACCGCAGGCCCGCGGCGCCGACGGGCACGTGCGCGAACGCGCCCGCGACGTGGCGGTGTCCGCGCAGCACGCGGCCGTCGACGATGACGGAGGCGCCGATGCCGGTGCCGACGGCGACCATCAGGGCGCTGCGCGCGCCGGCGGCCGCGCCGCGGCGCAGCTCGCCGAGCGCGTGCGCGTCGACGTCGTTCTGCACCTGCACGGGTGCGTCGCCGACCAGGGGCGCGAGCCGCGAGCGCAGCGAGGCTGCGAGCGGCGTGCCTGCCCAGTCGGCGAGCGTCTCGGTGGCCCACACGATCGCGCCGCGATCGACGTCGACGGTGCCGGCGGTGCCGACGCCGGTCGCCACGACACGGGCGCCGGGCGCCCTCTCGACGACCTGCTGCGCCAGCGCCACGACCGTGCCGATGATCGCATCGGGTCCGTCGGCGCCGGGCGTCGGCGCCTGCGCCATGGCCAGCACGGCGTGCTCGCCGTCGAGCAGTGCGACCGCGGTCTTCGTGCCGCCGATGTCGACGGCGAGCACGGCGTCGCCGAGCGAGCCGTCGCCGTGGCGGCCGTCGCCGAGGCTGCGATCGCCCAGCGAACCGTCGCCGTGCCGGCCGTCGGTCATCACACCGGCTGCGCGGCGAGCCCGAGCTCGCGCACGATGCCGCGGATGCGCTCGGTCGTCTCGCCGTCGAGCGGCTGCACGGGGTGCGCCATGGTGGCGTGGTCGATGATGCCGCGCTCGACCATGGCGGTCTTGAACGCACCCACGCCGGCCGCGTCGCCCGAGCGGCCGAGCGGCTGGAAGACGATCTCGAACAGGCGGTTCAGCTGCTCCTGCTCGTCGCGGGCGGCAGCCCAGTCGCCGCGCCGCACGGCGGCCCAGAGCCGCACGTAGCCGGCAGCATCGACGTTGCCGAGCCCGGGCACGACGCCGTCGGCGCCGGCCAGGCCCATCGCGTCGACCACCATCTCGTGGCCGGTGAGCAGCACGAGCGGGCTGCCGGCGGCGGCGTTCGCGGCGAGCAGGCGGCGGAAGCCCACGTCGTCGCCCGAGGAGTCCTTCACGCCGGCGACGACGCCCTCGGCGCCGAGGCCGACCAGCAGCGCCGCCGACAGCTTCTTGTGCACCCGCACCGGGATGTCGTAGGCCCACAGCGGCACGTCGATCGCTGCCGCGATGGCACGGAAGTGGTCGGCGATCTCGGCCTCAGAGCTGATCGCGTAGATCGGCGCGGTCGTGACGATCGCGTCGGCGCCGGCGGCGGCGAGCCGGCGCGCGGTCTCGATGACGCGGCCCGCCGTCAGCTCGATGGCGCCGGCGATGATCGGCACCCGGCCGGCGTTCGCTCGCACGATCGTCTCGAGGATCGCGACGCGCTGGTCGTCGGTGAAGTAGGCGGTCTCGCCGGTCGAGCCGAGCGCGAAGAGCCCGTCGACGCCGTCGGCGACGAGCCGCTCGACGAGGCGCTCCAGCGAGGCGACGTCGAGCGAACCGTCCTCGAGCAGTGGGGTCGCGACGGGCGGCACCACGCCGGCGAAGGGGCGGGCGGGCAGCGAAGGGGTGGTCATGATGCGGGCTCCTGATGGGGGTTCAGCTGAGGTGCGGGGCGAGCAGCGACGGCGCGGCGCCCAGCAGCGTGCGCGTGTAGTCGTGCTCGGGCTCGTCGAAGACCTGCTGCGCGCTGCCCAGCTCGACGACGCGGCCGTGGCTCATCACCGCGATCTCGTCGGAGAGGTAGCGCACGGTCTGGATGTCGTGCGAGATGAAGACCATGCCGAGGCCGAGCTCGTTCTTGAGGTCGGTGAGCAGGTTGAGGATCTGCGCGCGCACCGACACGTCGAGCGCCGAGGTGGGCTCGTCGGCGATGATCACCTGCGGGTCGAGCGCGAGCGCCCGAGCGATCGCCACGCGCTGCCGCTGGCCGCCCGAGAGCTGGCCGGGCAGGGCGTCGAGCGTCGACGACGGCAGGCCCACGAGCGAGATCAGCTCGCGCACCCGCGCGCGCCGGCTGCGGGCGTCGCCGATGCCGTGCACCTCCATCGGGTCGGAGAGCGCATCGCTGACGGTCATGCGGGCGTTGAGCGCCGTCGCCGGATCCTGGAACACGACCGAGAGGATGCGTCCCAGTCGCCGGCGCACCGGTGCGGTGAACCCGCGCACGGTCTCGCCCGCGATGACGACCTCACCCGAGGTGGGCGTCTCGAGGCCCACGAGCACCTTCGCGGTGGTCGACTTGCCGGAGCCCGACTCGCCGACGATGCCGAGGGTCTGCCCCCGCCGCACGGTGAGCGAGACGCCGTCCATCGCATCCACGTACTGCCGTCGGAAGAGCGAGGAGGAGCGCGCCTTGTAGCGCACGTGCACGTCGCGCAGCTCGATGACCGCGTCGGTGCTGTGGGCGGCGGTCGCGGTTGCCTCGCTCATGCTCGGACCTCCAGGGGCTCGACCGGCGCATCGTCGGGATGCGCCGCGTAGACGTGGTCGGTGTCGCCGATACGTCGCATCACCGGGGTGACGCCGGCGCCGCGCGCCGGGTTCGACGAGCGCGGCGCGAACCGGTCGCCGGCGGGGAAGTCGCGCGGCGACGGCACCGTGCCCGGCACCTGGTGCAGGCGGTCGGAGCCCGACTCGATCGAGAGCACCGCGCCGAGCAGGCCGCGGGTGTACTCGTGCACGGGCTGCGTCAGCAGCGCCCGGTTCGAGCCCTGCTCGACGACCTGGCCGGCGTACATGACGGTGACGCGGTGCGCGAGCTCGGCGACGAGCGCCAGGTCGTGCGAGACGAACACCATCGCGAACCCGAGCTCCTCGCGCAGCCGGTTGAGCAGCTCGATCACCTGCGCCTGCACCGTCACGTCGAGCGCGGTGGTGGGCTCGTCGGCGATGATCAGGCGGGGGTCGCGGGTGAGCGCCATGGCGATCAGCACGCGCTGGCGCTGGCCGCCCGAGAGCTCATGCGGGTACGAGGCGAGCGTCCGCCGCGGGTCGAGGCCGACCAGCTCGAGCAGCTCCTCGGCCGTGCGGGTGCCGCCGCGGCGGGTGAGCTGCCGCATCTGGCTGCGCACCGTCATCGAGGGGTTCAGCGACGACAGCGCGTCCTGGTAGATCATCGCGATGTCGTGGCCGAGCAGCGCCTGGCGCTCCTTCACGGGCATCGTCAGCAGATCCTTGCCGTCGAAGAGGATGCGTCCGGTGATCTCGGCGCGCGGGTCGAGCAGCCCCATGATGGCGAGCGAGGTGATCGACTTGCCGCAGCCCGACTCGCCCACCAGCGCCATCGTCTCGGAGGGCCGCACGGTGAACGAGACGCGGTCGACGACCGCGACGTCGCCGTGGCGCGGGAAGCGGATCGAGAGGTCCTGCACCTCGAGCAGCGGCTCGTCGGGCCGGTCGTGCACGAGCCGGTCGGCGCGCTCGAGCTCGCGCTCACGCAGCTCGGCGAGGCGCTGCTCGAGCGGCACGACGCGGGTGGTGGCGTGCAGCGCGGGCGGCGCGTCGAGCGCGGCGCCGGCAGGTTCGCCGATCTCGAGCGCGGGCTCCGCCTCGCCCTCGGGGCTGACGACGGCGGCGTCGAGCCCTGCGGCAACCTCGGCCGGGCTGGCGCCCTCGGCCAACGGGGCCTGCGCGGCCTCGAGGTCGTGCGTGGCCTCCTCGGTCGCGGCCGCATCCTCGGTGAGCCTGCGCGCCCGGGGCGAGACCATCGCATCCGTCATGCCCTCTGCCAGCAGGTTGAGCGCCAGCACGGTCAGCATGATGAGGAGGCCGGGGAAGAAGGTGGCCCACCAGAAGCCGCCCATCACGAGGTTGCGGCCGGCGGCGATCACGTTGCCCCAGGAGGGCTCGGGGTCGGGCACGCCCGCCTGCAGGAACGACAGCGACGCCTCGAAGACGATGGCGTCGGCGACGAGCACGGTGGTGAAGACCAGCACGGGCGCCATGCAGTTGCGCGCGACGTGTTTGATGATGATGCGGGGCGTCGAGGCGCCCATCACGCGCACCGCGGCGACGTAGTCCTCGCCGTACTGGTCGAGCACGTTGGCGCGCACGATGCGGGTGAGCTGCGGCGTGTAGAGGAAAGCGATCGTGAGCACGAGCACCGGCAGCGACTGGCCGAAGACCGCCACGAACACGGCCGCGAGGGCGATGCCGGGGAACGACATGACGATGTCGAGCACGCGCATGAGCGTCTCGGCGATCGCGCGGGGCGCGGTGGCGGCGATCGTGCCGAGCACGGCGGCGATCGCCAGCGCCACGGCGGTCGCGCCGATGCCGATCACGAGCGAGTAGCGGGCGCCGTGCACGAGGCGGGCGAAGATGTCGCGGCCCTGCCTGTCGGTGCCCATCCAGTGCTCGGGGCTCGGCGGCAGCACGGGCGGGCCGGATGCGTAGGGGCTGCTCACGAAGACCGGCCCCAGTGCCGCGAAGAGGATGACGAGCACGAGGAAGGAGAGCGCGATCTTCGCGCCGAGCGAGAGGCCGCCGAGGCGGAGGCCGGGAGCGGAGAGCCGCTGGGTGAGTGCGCGTCGCATGTCAGACCGTCCTGATGCGGGGGTTGATGAGCACGTACAGGAGGTCGACGACGATGTTGATCACGACGAACGCGAGGGCGACGGCGAGCGTCACGCCCTGCACGAGGTTCGGCTCGTTGTTGGTGACGCCGTTGAGGATGAGCGTGCCCATGCCGGGCAGCGCGAAGATGATCTCGATCACCACGGCGCCGCCGAGCAGGTAGCCCACCCGCAGGCCGAGCACCGTGACGGGCGTGATGAGCGCGTTGCGCAGCACGTTGCGGCCGATCACGACGGCTCGCGGCACACCGGCGCCGAGCGCGGTGCGCACGTAGTCGCGGTCGAGCTCCTCGACCATGGCGGTGCGCACGACGCGCGAGAGCTGGCCGATCACCGGCACCGCGAGCGAGACCGCCGGCAGCGCCATGCGCGCCAGCCAGCCGCCGAAGTCTTCGGTGGGCGAGGGCAGGGCGCCCGAGGCGGGCAGCACCTGCAGCTGCAGGGTGAACAGCTGGATCAGCAGCACGGCGAGCCAGAACGACGGCGTCGAGAGCGACGCGATCGACAGCACGCGGATCGCCTGGTCGGGCCAGCGGTCGCGGTAGAGGGCGGCGATGACGCCGAGCAGGGTGGCGACGACGACGGCGATGATCAGGCCGAGGAACGTGAGCTGCAGCGTGATGGGGAAGGCCCGCAGCACGTCGTCGATGACGGGCAGCTGGCGCGCCGAGTAGGTGCCGAGGTCGCCCTGCAGCATGCCGCCGAGGAAGCCGAGGTAGCGCACCGGCAGCGGGTCGTCGAGGCCGAGGGAGGCGCGGTAGGCCTCGCGCGCCTCGATCGAGGAGCCTTCGCCGAGCGCCGTGATGGCGGGGTCGACGTCGGAGAACGACATGACGAAGAAGACCAGGAACGTGATGCCCAGGATCATGATGGGCAGCTGCAGCAGTCTGCGTCCGATGAGTCGGAGCGTGTTCGACACCGTTGTCCTTCCAGCTCGAGTGGGGTGCCGCGGGTGCGGCCGGAGGGGACTGGGGCGGGGCTGACCCGCCCCAGTCCCGGTGCGGGGCGCCGGCCTACTGGCCGGCGACGCCCACGTCAAGGAACGACAGGCCGGTGGTCGGCACCGGCTCGAAGCCGAGGAGCTGCTGCGAGTCCCAGGCGCTGGGCAGCTGGCGGTGCAGCAGAGGGTAGAGCGGCACCTGCTCGGCGACGAGGTCGATCGCATCGTTCCAGGCCTGCTGCTGCTCGTCGCCCGAGACGCGCACGCCCTGGTCGAGCAGCTCGGTCAGCTGGGCGAACTCGGGCGAGTCGGCCCACGCGTAGCGCGTGTTCGACCACACGTTGTCGCCGTACCACCAGCGCAGGAGCACGTCGGCGTCGTTGCCGAAGACCGAGGGGTCGCCGGGTGCGATCATCACCTGGAAGCCGCCGCTGTCGACCTTCGCGTACTGCGCGGGCGACTGGCCGATGTCGAGCGTCGTCGAGATGCCCACGGCGTCCAGCGACTCCTTGATCAGCGGTGCGAGCTCGCGCACCCAGCCGGTGTCGGTCATGAGCAGCGTGATCTCGAGGTCGCTGACGCCCGCCTCGGCGAGCAGCTCCTCGGCGCGCGCCGGGTCGTACGAGTACACGGTGGATGCCTCGTTGTAGTTCGGGTGCGTCGAGGGCAGGAACGAGGTGGCCGCCTCGGCGTTGCCGAGCAGGCCGGTCTCGATGATGCGGTCCATGTCGAGCGCGTAGTAGAACGCCTGGCGCACGCGCGGGTCGTCGAACGGCGCCTGCTGCGTGTTGAACATCATGAACAGCAGGCCGAACGACTGCACCGCCTCGACGTCGGTGGTGGCCGAGAGGCCCTCGGCGTCGATGTAGGGCACGTCCTCCATCGCCTGGATGGTGCCCGACTGCATCGCGGTGACGCGCGCGGCCGGGTCGGAGAGCAGGTTCCAGTTCATGCCGGCCGCGAGCGCGGGGCGCGGGCCGTTGTAGGCGTCGTTGCGCTCGAAGACCAGCTTGTCGTCGGGCACTGCCGAGACGAGCGAGTAGGGGCCGGTGCCGATCGGCGTGGTGCCGAAGGCCTCGGCGTCGGCCTCGACGACCGCCTTGGGCACGATCTTGACGATGCCGAGGCGCTCGTTGACGAGCGAGAACGGGTAGTCGGTGGTGATCCGCACGGTGTCCTCGTCGACGGCCTCGACGGTGTCGATGAAGTCGATCATGCTCGTGAAGAGCGAGCCCGACGCGGGGTCGAGCACGCGCTCGAAGCTGAACACGACGTCGTCGGTCGTGACCGGCGAGCCGTCGTGGAAGGTCGCACCCTCGCGGATGTCGAGCTCGTAGGTGGTCTCGTCGATCTCTGTCGGGAGGTCGACGGCGAGCGCCGGGTAGGCCTCGCGGGTGACGGGATCGAGGTCGACGAGCCCCTCGAAGATGTGCCAGTTCGCCGAGACCGTCACCGCGCCGGAGGCGAGCATGGGGTCGAAGCTGCCGCCGAGCGAGTACGAGATGCCGGCTTCGATGATGGCGTTGGGGTCGACCGCGGCAGCGCTGCCGGAGTCCTCGGGTGCGGGTGCTGCGCTGCCGCTGCAGGCCGCGAGGGCCAGCGCAGCGACGGTGGCGCCCGCGACGGCCATCGCCACGCGGCGACGGGAGTCGGTTCGGGTCATGTCTGCTCCATCCAAGGTGTGCAAGGGACGCTGTTCCAAAGATCAGACGTCTGACGTACTATAACCACATCGGCGAAGACAGCACAATGACCGAAGCGGTGCACGAGCCACGATCGTCACCGCGTCGAACTGGAGGACCCATGAACCGCAGCGGCAGGCGCGACGCCCGGATGCGCCGGAACACCACGGCGGATCAGATCAAGCAGCTGATCATCTCGCGCGAGCTCCAGCCCGGGGACGCGATGCCGACCGAGACCGAGCTGTGCGAGATCCTCGACGTCTCGCGCTCCTCGGTGCGCGAGGCGATGCGCACGCTCTCGACGCTCGACATCGTCGAGGTGCGCCACGGGCACGGCACCTTCGTCGGCCAGATGTCGCTCGACGCCATGGTCGAGGCGCTCGTCTTCCGCGGCGTGCTCTCCCCCGGCGGCTCGCTGCAGGCGCTGCGCGAGGTGGTCGAGGTGCGGCTCGCGCTCGACCTGGCGCTCACCGACCGCGTCGTGGGCACCGAGCTCGACGAGACCTGCGTCGAGGAGCTCGAGGAGCTCGTCGCCACCATGGTCGCGAAGGCGAAGGCCGGCGAGATGTTCCTCGACGAGGACCGGGCCTTCCACACCCGCCTGTTCGAGTCGACCTCGAACCGGCTCGCGGGCCAGCTGATCGGCGCGTTCTGGGATGTCCACACCGCCGTGCTGCCGCAGCTGCACATCGGGGTCCCCGAGGACATCCGCAGCACCGCGCAGGCGCACGGCGACATGCTCGCCGCCGCCGTCGCCGGCGACGCGGATGCCTACCGCCTCGCGGTGCTCGAGCACTACCAGCCGCTGCAGCGGGTGCTCGCCGAGCGCGGCTGAGGCCGCGGCGCCGCAGCGCCCCTCCGTGACCGACGGGAGGGCGCTGCTGGGTGCGCTCACGCATCCACCCCACCCCGTGATGCTCCTATTGCTGTCAAGCCGCGATGAGCCATTCGCGAGCTCCCGCTCCTCGGCCTCCAGCCGCGCCCGCTGCGCGTGCAGCGCCTTCACCCGGCCGGCGAACGCCGCCTCCGCCCGCAGCGCCGCGATGACCGGCGACTCGACCGGCGGCGCGAGCGGCGGCACCGCCATGCGGCCCGCAACCACCTCGTCGAGCTCCGCCTCCGTCAGCGCCGCCAGACGCGCCGACCAATCGGCATCGAACGCATCCAACTCATCCTGCAACTCCGACGCCGACCGGCCGTGCGGGTCGATCGCGCCATCGCGCACCGCGGCGACGTACTCCTCGCCATCGATGCCCCAACCGTCCATGCAGGCATCACACCACGGGCCACTGACACGCCCGAGAGCCTGTNGCATCACACCACGGGCCACTGACACGCCCGAGAGCCTGTGGAGAACGCCGATCGACGCCTGCGGCCGTTCCGCATCGCGACGACGATCGGGCCGTTCGAGGGCCGGCGCAGCGTCGCCGCGGATCCGCCGCCCATCGTGACCGGCGTCAGCCGCTCAGCCCCGCTGCGCCGCGATCCTGCCGAGCACCCCGTTGATGAATGCGCCGGAGCGGTCGGTCGAGAGCTCGTTGGCGAGGTGCACGGCCTCCGAGACGACGACGCTCACCGGCGCGGTCTCGTGCTCGAGCTCCCACACCCCGACCCGCAGGATCGCAAGATCGGTGCGCGGCATGCGCTCGATGGTCCAGTGCTCGCTCGAGGAGGCGATCAGCTCGTCGATGCCGTCGAGCTCGTCTGCGACGCCGGCGACGATCTCGCGCGCGAACGCGAACCAGGGGTGCTGCGCCCAGCCGAGGCTCGCGGCCGTGTCGCGCAGCACCGTCTCGGGAGCCTCGTCGCGCGCCTGCGCCGAGTAGAGCACCTCGACGGCGTGCTTGCGAGCCTTGCGCCGGGAGGGGTAGGTCTCGGCCGTCTTGTCAGAGGTCGGCACGTCAGTCGGTGACGCGGCCGAGGTAGCTGCCGTCGCGGGTGTCGACCTTGACGCGGGTGCCCTGCTCGACGAACAGCGGCACCTGGATCTCGGCGCCCGTCTCGACGGTCGCGGCCTTGGTGCCAGCGCTCGAGCGGTCGCCCTGCAGGCCCGGCTCGGTGTAGGTGATCTCGAGGATGACCGACGCGGGCAGCTCGACCTGCAGCGCCTCGCCCTCGTGCATCGAGATGGTCGCGGTGCCGTTCTCGAGCAGGTACTTGGCGCCGTCGCCGACGATGCCGGCGGGGATGGGCAGCTGCTCGTAGGTCTCGTTGTCCATGAAGACGAAGTCGGTGCCGTCGTTGTATAGGAACTGGTAGTCGCGGCGGTCGACGGTCGCGAACTCCACCTTGGTGCCGGCGTTGAAGGTCTTGTCGACGAGCTTCTGCGTGCGGGCGTTGCGCAGCTTGGTGCGCACGAACGCGCCGCCCTTGCCGGGCTTCACGTGCTGGAACTCCACCACGCTCCAGAGCTGTCCGTCGAGGTTGAGCACCGCGCCGTTCTTGATGTCGTTCGTGGTTGCCATGCCAGGGTCCTCTTCCGTGGATGCCGTTTGCCGTCGAGCCGCCGCGGGCCGACAGGACAGCCTAACGGGCGCGACACCGTCCCGCTTCACCATGAGTCGGGCGCGGCGAAAGCTCGTCATCTGTTGAACGAGGAGTGAAGGTCAGGTGCACAGTGCGTGGAACTAAGCCATGCGCACCTCGCATGCCTGAACCTGGCAGCACCCTCACGCTGAGGAGACCTCGTGGATACTCGCAAACTTCGAATCGTCAGCCTCATCGCCATTGCGCTGTTCGTCGCCACCGGAACGACCGGCGCCGCTGCAATGCCGCATGCTGAGCGAACGCCAGCCGTGTTCGCTGAGGACCCTGATCCCCGCGATGTGACGAGTCCGACGCCAGGCGTCGACGGGACCGTCTTCTACCCATCTGGCCAACCCGTGCAGGTCAATGTCGTAGGACCAACGGTGACGCGAGGGGCTCAAGGTCAGCGAGAGTCTGAGATTCAGCCGTCCGCGGCCATCTACAACGTGGCTGACCGCCGTCTCCGTTCACGTCAATGGTGCGCTCTGGCTTGATCCGGCCGCGTCTTCTACTGACACCAGCCCGGTGACGTGGCAACTGCGTGCCTCCTCGTCACAGACGAGGTCTGCGCGCGTTACAGAAGCTGCTCGCCTCCATGGGGGTCGTTCGGATCCTGGCCGACGAGCCATAGCGCCTCGACCCCTTCGAACCTTGGAGTCACCAAGGCAATGGAGTAACGCCCCGATCGCGCAGCAGCCCAAGCCCGCACGTCGTCAAACGATTCGCTCGCGAACTCCCACACTGATACGCCGCCCGCCGGCTCAGTCACCCAGACGCGGAACTTCGCAAAGTGGTGCTCGATCACGACGTCTCTGGGATCGACGAGCATTGGCGTGACTCGTGCCGGCTCATCCGATTGCCTCCCGGCCGCCTGGTTGGTTCTTTGGCCTCGCATACGGGCGACGACAGCGAGTCCGGCCAGGCGGTAGCCGTCGAGGCCGAAGCCGGCGATGACGCCGGTCGCCACGCCCGAGACGACGGATGTGTGACGGAAGGCCTCACGCGCGTGGGGGTTGGAGATGTGGACCTCGACCAGCGGCGCGACGCCCTGCAGCTGCGCGCAGGCGTCGCGCAGCGCGTAGGAGTAGTGCGTGAAGGCGGCGGGGTTGAGGATCACCGGGGTGCGCGCGTCGACCGCCTCGTGGATCCAGCCGACCAGCTCGGCCTCGTCGTCGGTCTGGCGCACGTCGGCCTCGATCGGCGCGTCGGCGGCGCCGGCCGCCTCGACGAGCGGCTGGATGTCGGCGATCGTCGCGGTGCCGTAGACGTCGGGCTCGCGGGAGCCGAGCCTGCCCAGGTTGGGGCCGTTGAGGACGAGGATGCGCATGCCGCCAGTCTGGCAGTCGCCCGCCGGCGCAGGCGCATCCTCCCCCTCCCGACTACATCTCGCCCTCGAACAGGCCGACGCTGTTGCCCTCGGGGTCGGTGAACACCGCCCACCAGCTCGTGGGCGTGATCGACTCCTTGGGCACCGTGACCGTGCCGCCGAGCTCCTCGACCTGGCGCAGCGACTCGTCGATGGAGTCGACCTCGACGATCGAGCGCGGCTGCGTGAAGCCCTCGCCGCGCTTCGACAGGGCGCCACCGGAGACGCCGTTGGGCGCCTGCCAGGTCGGGTAGTCGTCGAAGCCCTCGGTGTCGTTGATCTGCCAGCCGAACACGGTCGAGTAGAAGGCCTTCGCCCGGTCGAAGTCGTCGACCGGGATCTCCAGGTGGGTGATGTCTCCGTGCGCCACGTCGCGCCCCTCTCGCTGCCGCCCGCCGTGCGCGGGCGTTCGGCACGATGGTGGCAAGCACCGCCCAAACGCGCAATGGGCGGCGCGATGCGCGAGGGTCAGTCGGCGAGCGACTGGTAGGCCATGAACAGCAGGCTGTCGTCGGGGCCTTCGAGGATCCGCGGCTTCGCCACGTCGTCGAGCACCACGAAGCGCAGCATCGAGCCGCGCGTCTTCTTGTCCTTGCGCATCGTGCCCAGCAGCGTCTTCCAGCGCCCCACCGGGTAGGTGGTCGGCAGCTCGAGCGACTCGAGGATCGCGCGGTGGCGGTCGACGACCGACTCCGGCAGGCGCCCGGCGAGGCGCGACAGCTCGGCGGCGAACGTCATGCCGATCGCGACGGCCGCGCCGTGGCGCCAGCGGTAGCGCTCGGTGTGCTCGATCGCGTGGCCGAGCGTGTGCCCGTAGTTCAGGAACTCGCGCTCGCCGTGCTCGCGGAAGTCGTTCGCGACCACGCGCGCCTTGACCTCGATCGAGCGGGCGATCACCTCGGCGAACTCCGGGGTCGTCGGATCGGTGGTGGCGTCGAGCGAGCCCTCGAGCAGCTCGAGGATGCGCGGGTCGGCGATGAAGCCGGCCTTCACGATCTCGGCGAAGCCGGTGAGCAGCTCGTTGCGCGGCAGCGAGTCGACGAGCTCCAGGTCGGCGACCACGAGCGCCGGGTGGTGGAAAGCACCGACCAGGTTCTTGCCCTGCTCGGTGTTGATGCCCGTCTTGCCGCCCACCGCCGCATCGACGATGCCGAGCACGCTCGTGGGCGCCTGGATGACGCGCACGCCGCGCAGCCAGGTGGCCGCGACGAACCCGGCCAGGTCGGTGACGGCCCCGCCGCCCAGGCCCAGCACCGCATCCGTACGAGTGAACTCCGCCTGTCCCATGATCTGCCAGAGGAACTGCGCGACCTCGATGCGCTTGGCGTCCTCGGCGTCGGGCACCTCGGCGAGCAGCACCTCGATGCCGAGCTGCGACTTCAGGTGGTCGGCGATGCGGCTCATGGCCGGCTGGTGCACGACCAGCAGCCGCTGGGCGTCGCCGAGCGACTCGCGGATGCGGTCGATGAGGATGCCCCGCCCGACGTGCACGTCGTACGGCGCCTCGGTCTCGACGCGGATGGTGGTCATGCGCTCTCCTTCGCGTTCACAGCCCGCGCTCGGCGAGCCAGGCCTCGAGCTGGTCGACCAGCCGGGCCATGGGGGTGCTGGACGAGTCGACGACGGTGTCGGCGAGCTCGCGGTAGATGGGCTCGCGCTCGGCGGCGATGCGGCGCCAGGCCTCGATGCCGTCGGCGACGAGCGGGCGGTCTCCCCCGCCGATGCGGCGCTGCGCGGCGCGCTCGTCGACCGTGACGAGCACGACGGTCGCGTGCGCGAGCAGCGCCCGCGTGCCCTCGTCGAGCACCGCGCCGCCGCCGAGCGCCACCACCGCGCCGGGCGTCAGCGCGCGCTGCACGGCCTCGGCCTCCCAGCGCCGGAACGCGCCCTCGCCGTGCTCGGCGAAGATCTCGGGGATCGGGCCGTGCTCGAGCGCGACGAGCCGGTCGGTGTCGGCGAAGGTGCGGCCGATGCGGCTGGCCAGCTTGCGGCCGAGCGACGACTTGCCGGCCGCCATCGGGCCGATGAAGGCGATCGCCGGCAGCGCGCTCGCCTCGTCGCCGGGCCGCGGGCCGTCGGCTGTCACGAGACGGTGCGCAGGTGCTCGGGGATGGCGGCGGTGTAGGCCTCGAGGTTGCGCCGCGTCTCGGCGACCGAGTCGCCGCCGAACTTCTCGACCATCGCGTCGGCGAGCACCAGCGCCACCATCGCCTCGGCGACGACGCCGGCGGCCGGCACGGCGCAGACGTCGCTGCGCTGGTGGTGCGCCTGCGCGGCCTCCCCGGTCGCGACGTCGATGGTGCGCAGCGCCCTCGGCACCGTGGCGATCGGCTTCATGCCCGCGCGCACCCGCAGGGGGTCGCCGGTCGACATGCCGCCCTCGATGCCGCCGGCGCGGCCGGTCGCGCGGTGCGTGCCGTCGTCGCCGACGAGCAGCTCGTCGTGCGCGACGCTGCCGCGGCGGCGGGTGGTCTCGAAGCCGTCGCCGACCTCGACGCCCTTGATCGCCTGGATGCTCATGAGCGCCTGGGCGAGGCGGCCGTCGAGCCTGCGGTCCCAGTGCACGTACGAGCCGAGCCCCGAGGGCAGCCCGTAGGCGAGCACCTCGACGATGCCGCCGAGCGTGTCGCCGGCGCGGCGGGCGTCCTCGACCTCGGCGAGCATGGCGGCGCTGGTGGCCGGGTCGTTGCAGCGCAGCTCGTCGGCGTCGAGGCGGTCGACGTCGTCGGGCACGGGCAGCGCGGCGTCCTCGGGCACCCGCACAGGGCCGATCGAGAGCGTGTGGCTGACGAGCCGCACGCCGAGCTCGCCGAGGAAGGCGCGAGCGACGGCGCCGAGGGCGACGCGGGCGGCGGTCTCGCGGGCGCTCGCGCGCTCGAGCACGGGGCGCGCCTCGTCGAAGCCGTGCTTCTGCATGCCGACCAGGTCGGCGTGCCCGGGCCGGGGGCGCGTGAGCTTCGCGGCGCGAGCACCGGTGAGCTCCGCCTCGAGCGGCGCGGCGCCCATGACGTCCATCCACTTCGGCCACTCGGTGTTGCCGATGCGCAGCGCGATCGGGCCGCCCTGCGTGAGCCCGTGGCGCACGCCGCCCGAGATCGAGAGGGCGTCCTGCTCGAACTTCATGCGGGCGCCGCGGCCGGCTCCCAGCTTGCGCCGCTGCAGGTCGGCCTGGATCTGCTCGGCCGTGATGGGCACGCCGGCGGGCAGCCCTTCGAGGAGGGCGAGCAGTTCGGGGCCGTGGGATTCCCCGGCGGTGAGCCAGCGCAGCATGCTCATGATTCTTCCAGACTTCCTGATGCGGCCAGCGCCCCGCGCATCGCGGCGACGACCTCGGCCTCCTGCGGCAGGGTCGCGGCGGGGTCGCCGAGCACGAAGATGCGCACCTGCAGCACGGCCTGGCCGAGCAGCATCTCGCGCCCGTCGACGAGCCGGTCGCGGGGCACCGTGGCCGCGTAGCGCGACCCGGCGGGCCCCGCGTAGTCGGCGTCGAGCAGCCGGGTGGGCGGATGCGTGAAGGCCGGCACGACGGTGGCGGCGGCAGGGAGGGTGGAGACCGCCGCGTCCACGGCGGGCAGCGCCTCGTCGAGCCCCTGCAGCGTCACCGACAGCCCCAGCTGCTCCCCCAAGGCCACGAGACGCTCGCCGCGGGAGCGGTCGCGGAGCGCGACCGCGACGTGCTCCGCGCCCAGCTGCGCGAAGGCGACGAGCGACGACAGCGCGGTGGCGCCGGCGCCCACGATCGCGACGTCCGTGACCGACGTGAGCCCCGCATCCGCGAACGCCCGGATGATGCCGCCCACGTCGGTGTTCCAGCCGCGCACGCGCTCCCCCAGCAGCAGCGTGTTGGCTGCCCCGGTCAGCTCGGCGTGCCGGTCGACCTCGTCGGCGCGAGCGGCCGCCGCCTCCTTGAGCGGCGCCGTGACCGACAGCCCCAGCCAAGAGGCGTCGAGGCCGTCGACGAAGTCCGCGAGCCCGTCGCGCTCGATCCTGCGGCGCCCGTAGTCCCAGTCGAGCCCGAGGGTGCGCGCCGCCGCGCCGTGGAGCGCCGGCGAGAGCGAGTGCTCGATCGGCGAGCCGAGCACGGCGAGGCGCCTGGTGCCGGTCGGCGAGGCGCCCGCCATCTCAGCCGCCCCAGCCCGGGTTGTCGCGCAGGAACTGCTGGAACCGCTGCACCGCCGCGTTGTGCTCGGCGAGCGTGTTCGAGAAGACCGTCTCGCCGGTGTTCGGGTCGACCGTCACGAAGTAGAGCCAGTCGCCCTCGGTGGGGGCGAGCGCCGCCTGGATCGCGACGTCGCCCGGCGCGCCGATCGGTCCGACGGGCAGCCCCGTGTGCACGTAGGTGTTGTACGGATTCTCGGCGTCCTCGCGCTCCTCGCGCGTCGTCGTGACCACGTGGAAGTTGCCGGTGCCGTAGGCGACCGTCGCGTCGGACTGCAGGCGCATGCCGATGTCGAGGCGGTTCTGGAACACCCGTGCGACGCGGCCGAAGTCGTCGGGCAGCCGCGCCTCGCGCTGCACGAGCGACGCGAAGGTCAGCACGCGCTGCCGGTCGGCCTCCGCCACGCCCGCCTGGTCGAGCGCCTGCCGCTGCCGGTCGATCATCGCCTGCAGCACGGTCGGCGCATCGATGCCGTCGTCGAACGTGTAGGTGGCGGGGAACAGCCAGCCCTCGATGGTGAGCGCGTCGGCCGGCAGGTCGAACTGCGTCAGGTCGCCCGCCGCCTGCAGGAAGTCGGCCTGCGGGATGCCGAGGTCGCGCTCGAGCCGCTCGTACACCTGCGGCAGCGTGTAGCCCTCGGGCACGGTGACGCGCAGCTCGACCTTGTTGGCGGGATCCTGCATCGCGTCCAGCGCGCCCTGCGCCGACATCTGCTGCTGCACGCGGTACGCGCCCGGGTGGAACTGGATCGTCGGGTCCTCGACCAGGATGTCGACGAACGCCTCGGTGCTGGCGATGACATCCTGCTCCCGCAGCGTCGCGGCCACGTCGGAGCCGTTCTGGCCCGACTGCACCTGCACGACCACCTCGCCGGTGCCGGGACCTGCGTAGTCCTCCGGGCCGCTGAAGCGGTCGAGCACCCGCGGCAGCGCCCAGGCGACCGCGATGCCGATGGCGATCACCACCGCCAGGGCGATGCTCCAGCCGATCAGCCGACGGCGGCCCCGGGCCTTGCGCTCTCGCGCGCGTCGTCCAGCCATGTCAGTCCTCCTCGGTGGCGGTCGCGCCGCCGTCGACGAGCAGCTCGCCGGGAGCCCGGCCCGCCGCTCGCTCGCTGTCCAGCGCGTGCTGCAGGATCACCACGGCCGCGGCCTGGTCGATGCTCTGCCGCTGCTGCTTGCTGTTCTTGCCCGCCGCGCGCATGCCGGCGGAGGCGCTCACGGTCGACAGGCGCTCGTCGACGAGGCGCACGGGCATCGCCAGCGCGAGCTGCGCCGCCATGTCGCGCGCGTCCTGCGTGCTCGGGGTGTCGCCGCCCGAGAGCGAGATCGGCAGCCCGACGACCGCCTCGACGGCCCCCAGCTCTGCCGCGATCTCGCGCAGCCTCGCAACCGGGTCGACGCTCGCGCGCTGGATCGTCTCCACCGGCGTCGCCAGCAGCCCGTCACGGTCGCTGCGGGCCACGCCCACGCGGGCGCGGCCGACGTCGACGCCGATCCTGACTCCCGGGCGCATCCCGGTCGACCCGCTCAGCGGCCGATCCCCGCGCGCACGGCGGCGATCGCCGCGGGCATGGCGCTCGCGTCCTGACCGCCGCCCTGCGCCATGTCGGGCTTGCCGCCGCCGCCGCCGCCCAGCACGCCGGCCGCAGCCTTCGCGAGCGGCCCGGCGGCGATGCCGGCCTTGCGGGCCGCGTCGTTGGTGGCGACGACGATCGCGGGCTTGCCGTCGACGCTGCCGCCGATGGCCACCACGGCGGCGTCGACGCCGAGGCGCTCGCGCACCTGGGCGGCGAGCGACCGCAGGTCGTCCTGCGATCCGACCGCGCCGAGGTCGACGGCCGCGAGCCGCGTGCCGCCCACGCGCTCCGCGGCATCGGCGATCGGCTGCACGCGACCGGCGAGCTGCTTCGACTCGAACTCGGCGATGCGCTTCTCGGCGGCCTTCAGCGACGAGACGAGCTCCTCGATGCGGCCGGGCAGCGCCTCGCGCGGCGTCTTCAGCATGCCTGTGAGCTCGCTCACCAGCGTGCGCTCCGCGACCAGCTGCTGGAACGCATCCGCCCCCACCGCCGCCTCGACGCGTCGGGCGGTCGAGCCGACGCTCGACTCGCTGGTGATCGAGATGAGGCCGATCTGGCTCGAGGCGCCGACGTGCGTGCCGCCGCAGAGCTCGCGCGACCAGGGGCCGCCGATGTCGACCATGCGCACCGTCGAGCCGTACTTCTCGCCGAACAGCGACATCGCGCCGAGCGCCTTCGCCTCGTCGATCGGCATGACGCGCGTCTCGACCGGCAGGTCGTCGCGGATCGCGCTGTTCGCGATGCCCTCGAGCTCCTGGCGCATGTCGGGCGAGAGCGGGCTCGACCACGAGAAGTCGAGGCGCATGTAGCCGGCCTTGTTGTAGGAGCCCGCCTGCACGGCGTCGGGGCCGAGCAGCTGGCGCAGCGCCGCGTGCACGAGGTGCGTCGCGGTGTGGGCCTTGTTGGCGCCGCGGCGGTAGAGCGGGTCGACGACCGCGTGCGCGACGTCGCCGACGGCGATCGAGCCGGCGGTCACCCGCACGGTGTGGCTGATGAGCCCCTGCACGGGGCGCTGCACGTCGAGCACGTCGGCCTCGAAGCCCTGGCCGACGAGGCGGCCCTGGTCGCTGTCCTGGCCGCCCGACTCCGCGTAGAGCGGCGTGGCGGTGAGGATGACCTCGACCTCCTGGTCGACGCCGGCCGAGGCGACCTGCGCGCCGTCGGCGATGATGCCGATCACCTCGCCGTCGGCCTCGAGCTCGTCGTAGCCGAGGAACGCCGTCTCGCCCTTGCCGCGCAGCTCGGAGTAGACCGAGAGGTCGGCGAGCTGCCGGCGGCGCGACTTCGCGTCGGCCTTCGCCCGCGTGCGCTGCTCGCTCATGAGCGTCTCGAACGTCGAGCGGTCGACCTCGAGGCCCGCCTCCTCGGCGATCTCCATCGTCAGGTCGATCGGGAACCCGTACGTGTCGTGCAGCAGGAACGCCGTCTTGCCGGGCACGACGTGGCCGGAGTCACGGCGCACGCCGTCCATCGCGAGGTCGAGCACGGTCGAGCCCGACTCGAGCGTCTTGAGGAAGGTCTCCTCCTCGGCGATCGCCATGCGCTCGATGCGGCCGAACGACTCCTGCAGCTCGGGGTAGGCGGTCGACATGGCGTCGAAGCTCGCCCGGAACAGCGTCGGGAAGGTCGCCTCGTGCACGCCCAGCAGGCGCATCGCCCGCACCGAGCGGCGCATCAGGCGACGCAGGATGTAGCCGCGGCCCTCGTTGCCGGGGGTGACGCCATCGCCCATCAGCATGAGCGACGAGCGCACGTGGTCCGAGACCACGCGCATCCGCACGTCGTCCTCGTGGTCGGCGCCGTAGCGCCGGCCGGAGAGCTCGCTCGCCAGGTCGAGCACGGGGCGCACCTGGTCGATCTCGTACATGTTCTCGACGCCCTGCTTGAGGAACGCGATGCGCTCGAGGCCCATGCCGGTGTCGATGTTCTTGCTCGGCAGCTCGCGCACGATCGTGAACTCGGTCTTCGAGCGCACGTCGGCGATCTCGTCCTGCATGAAGACGAGGTTCCAGATCTCGACGTACCGGTCGCTGCCCGTGGCGGGGCCGCCCTCGGGGCCGTACTCGGGCCCGAGGTCGTAGAAGATCTCGGAGTCGGGGCCGGCGGGGCCGGGCTGCCCGGTCATCCAGTAGTTGTCCTCGAGGCCGAGCCGCTGGATCTGCTTCGGGTCGATGTCGGTGGTCTCGAGCCAGAGGCGCTCGGCCTCGTCGTCGGTGAGGTAGACCGTCGCCCACAGGCGCTTCGGGTCGAAGCCGTAGTTGCCGTCGTCGACCGAGCCGGTCAGCAGCTCCCACGCGTAGCCGATGGCCTCGCGCTTGAAGTAGTCGCCGAACGACCAGTTGCCCGCCATCTGGAAGAAGGTGCCGTGGCGCGGGGTGCGGCCCACCTCTTCGATGTCATTGGTGCGGATGCACTTCTGCACGTCTGCGGCGCGGGGCCACGGAGCGGGCACCCGGCCGGAGAGGTACGGGATGAACGGCACCATGCCGGCGATCGTGAACATGATCGCGGGGTCGTCGCTCACCAGCGACGCCGAGGGCACGATCTCGTGATCGCGCCGCTCGAAGTACTTCAGGAAGCGGGCGTGGATCTCTGCGGTCTGCATGAAGTCAGGTCTTTCCAGCCCCGTCGGGGCCTGACGAGCCCGGGCGCATCGCGCCCGGGCTCGGATCGGGTGTCGTCACTCGCCTCGCAGCTCGCGGTCGCGTGCCTGGTAGCCGTCCTTGACGGCATCCGTGAACTCGCGACCACGTGCGTCGACGTTGTCGAAGAACGCCTTGCCCTTCTCGGTCTCCTCGAGCCTGCGGGCGGCGAAGATGCCGATCGCGACACCGACGGCCAGGAACAGGAGCTTCTTCACAGCGGATCCCCTTCGTTGCTCGCTTCGCCCCGCACCGGATCGGCGCGGGGGCTCGGACAGTCTAACGACGAGAGGGGCCGCCTTCCGGCGACCCCTCTCAGCGACTCGCTCGGATCAGCGGGCTGCGTAGTACTCGACGACGAGCTGGACCTCGGCGGTGACGGGCACCTCGGCGCGCTTCGGGCGGCGCACGAGGCGAGCCTGGAGGCGGTCGAGCTGCACGTCGAGGTACGGCGGGACGGGGGGCAGGACGCCGGCGTGGCCGCCTGCGGCCGCGACCTGGAACGGCTCCATGCCCTCGCTGCGCTCGTGCACGTGGATGAGCTGGCCCGGCTTCACGCGGAAGGACGGGCGGTCGACGCGCTGGCCGTCGACCATGATGTGGCGGTGCACGACCATCTGGCGGGCCTGCGAGGTGGTGCGGGCGAAGCCGGCGCGCAGCACGAGCGCGTCGAGACGCATCTCGAGCAGCTCGACCAGGTTCTCACCGGTCAGGCCGGCCTGGCGGCGGGCCTCGTTGAACGTCGTGCGCATCTGCGCCTCGCGGATGCCGTACTGGGCCCGCAGACGCTGCTTCTCGCGGAGGCGGACGGCGTAGTCGCTGTCAGCCTTGCGCTTGGTGCGGCCGTGCTGGCCGGGGCCGTAGGGGCGCTTCTCGAGGTAGCGAGCGGCCTTCGGGGTGAGGGCGATGCCGAGGGCGCGCGAGAGGCGCGTCTTCGATCGGGTACGGGACTTCGTGGACATGACTTCCTTCGCTGAGTCGCTGCCGCGTGAGCGGCTGTCCCGGCCGAATGCCGGGACCTAAGGAGGGGTGCGGGTCCGAGATGTGCAGACGAGCTGCGAGTGGACCAGGGATCAGGCTACCAGATGCCGTGCTCCAGGGCTCAGCCCTCTCCGGCCAGGATGCGGCGGATGCGCTCGAGCCGGGCGGCGACGTCGCGCTCGTAGCCGTGCTGCCCGGGCTCGTAGTAGCGGCGCCCGACGAGCGGGTCGGGCAGGTACTGCTGCGTGGCGACGCCGTGGGGCGCGTCGTGGGCGTAGCGGTAGCCCTTGCCGTGGCCGAGGCGCTTGGCGCCCGGGTAGTGGCCGTCGCGCAGGTGCATCGGCACGCGGCCGAAGTCGCCGCGGCGCACGTCGGCGATCGCGCTGTCGATGCCCGAGTAGGAGCGGTTCGACTTGGGGGCGGTCGCCAGGTAGACCACCGCTTCGGCGAGCGGGATGCGCCCCTCGGGCATGCCGATCATCTGCACCGCCGTCGCGGCGGCGGTCGCGATGACGAGCCCCTGCGGGTCGGCCATGCCGATGTCCTCTGCCGCGAGCACGATGATGCGGCGGGCGATGAAGCGCGGGTCCTCCCCCGCCTCGATCATGCGCGCCAGGTAGTGCAGCGCGGCGTCGGGGTCGGAGCCCCGCACCGACTTGATGAAGGCCGAGATGACGTCGTAGTGCTCGTCGCCCTGGCGGTCGTAGCGCAGCAGTGCCCGGTCGACCGCGCTCGCCAGGGCCTCCGCGGTCACGCGCGCCGGCGCATCCGCCCCGTCCGCTTCGTCGTCGGCGTCGGACTCGGCCGCCGCGTCGACGGCGCGCGCCTCGAGCGCGTGGGCGCCGGCCGCCTCGAGCGCGGTCAGGGCACGACGGGCGTCGCCGGAGGAGAGCCGGATCAGCTGCGCCCGTGCGTCGTCGTCGAGCACGATGCGGCCGTCGAAGCCGCGCGGGTCGGCGATCGCGCGCTCGACCAGCTCGGCGATGTCGTCGTCGTCGAGCGGCTCGAGCGTCAGCAGCAGCGAGCGCGAGAGCAGCGGGCTGATGACGCTGAACGAGGGGTTCTCGGTGGTGGCGGCGATGAGCGTCACCCAGCCCTGCTCGACGCCCGGCAGCAGCGCGTCCTGCTGCGCCTTGCTGAAGCGGTGGATCTCGTCGAGGAAGAGCACGGTCGAGCGCTGGTAGAGGTCTCGGTCGCTGAGCGCCGACTCCATCACCTGCCGCACGTCCTTCACGCCCGCGGTGACCGCGCTCAGCTCGACGAAGCGGCGGTCGGAGGAGTGCGCGATCGACTGCGCGAGGGTCGTCTTGCCGGTGCCGGGCGGGCCCCAGAGGATGACGCTCTGGCCGGAGGCCGACTCGCTCGAGCCCGCCAGGCGCCGCAGCGGCGAGCCGGGGCCCAGCAGGTGGCGCTGCCCGACGACCTCGTCGAGGCTGGTGGGCCGCATGCGCACGGCGAGCGGCGCTGTCGTCCCGATGGCCATGCCTCCATGCTAGGCGGCACCGCCGACACGGCCCCGCCCGACGGTGCGGGCGAACGGGGGCGGATGCGTTGTGCCGGTAGCCTGAACGCCGGTCGCGCGGGTGCGCGGCAGGCAGAGGAGAGCCCGTGGTCAGCAAGCAGGAGCAGGAGCGTCGCGTCCGCGACTACCGCGCACGGCAGACGGTGCACGCGCGACGGCGGCAGCGGCAGCGCCGCGACTCGCTGCTCGGCGGTGCGCTCGCACTCGTGGTGCTGCTCGGCGGTGCCGCGCTGATCGCGACCGTGCAGCCGCCCGCCGACCCGGCCTCGACCGCCGCGCCCACGGCGCCCGTCGAGACCCCGGCCGCGGAGTCGCTCGTGCCCGACCCCTCGCTCGCCGAGGGACGCACCTGGACGGGCGCGCTGACGGTCAACGGCGTCGAGCTCGGCGTCGAGCTCGACGGCGCGGCAGCACCGCAGGCGGTGTCGGCGGTGCTGGCCGACACCCAGAGCGACTACTACGACGGCAAGACCTGCCACCGCCTCACCACCAGCCCCGGCTTCAGCGTGCTGCAGTGCGGCTCGGTCGACGGCCAGGGCAGCGGCGACCCGAGCTACGCCTACGGGCCGATCGAGAACGCCCCGGCCGACGACCTCTACGTCGAGGGCACCATCGCCATGGCGCGCCAGAGCAACAACGCCGAGTCGAACGGCCACCAGTTCTTCATCGTCTACGGCGACACCACCATCCCCTCCGACAACGCTGGCGGCTACTCGGTGATCGGCCGCGTCACCTCGGGCCTCGACCAGTTGCAGACCGACGTCATCGCGCTCGGCACCCAGGGCGGCGCGCCCGACGGCCCGCCCGCAGCGCCGGTCGCGATCGACGACTTCGTGCTGCAGTAGCCGCGCTGCCCGACTCCAAGGGTTAGGCTCGACCTGCCCGTTCCCTCGTACGAGAGACTTCGTCATGCCCGATTCCATCCAGCCCACCGACCCCGCTGCTGCGGGCGAGACCGCCGCCACGGAGGAGCGCGCCGCCGAGGCCGCCGCCACGCAGCCCGACACGCCGGCGCAGCCCGCTGAGCAGGGGGCCGACGCCGATGTCGCGACCACCGAGGTCGCGGCCGAGGAGCCGGCGCTCGACGAAGATGCTCCGGCGGCCGAGGCCTCTGCAGCCGAGATGACGGCAGCCGCCGACGCGGCAGCCGGGATCCCGGCCGAGCAGGCCGTGGCCGAGCTTCCCGCCGACGAGGTGCCGCTCGAGGCGCCCGCCGAGGAGGTCGCTCCCGCCGAGGTCGCTCCCGACGAGGAGGCTCCCGCCGAGGCTGCACTGAGCGCAGCGGCGCCCGCGGATGCCGCAGAGGCGCCCGCCGAGGAGGCCGAGGCTCCCGCGGAGCCCAGCGGCCCCGAGCAGGGCGAGCCCGAGATCGAGCGCGGCCTGGGTCGCGTCGACGCCGCCGGCATCGTCGCCGTGAAGGAGGGCGACGCCTGGCGCGTCGTCGGCCAGTTCCCCGACGTGAGCGCCGAGGAGGCCCTCGCCTACTTCGAGCGCAAGTACGCCGACCTCGAGGGCCAGGTGCGCCTGCTCGAGCAGCGCGTGCGCGGCGGCGCGAACGCCCGCGACGTGGCGAAGGCCGCATCGCACCTGCACCAGTCGGTCGAGTCGGCCAGCGCCGTCGGCGACATCCCCTCGCTGCTGACCCGTCTCGACGCGCTCCGCGGGGAGCTCGGCCAGCTCGAGGCGCAGCAGCAGGCCGCCACCAAGGCCGAGACCGAGGCCGCGGTCGCCGAGCGCACCGCCGTCGTCGAGTCGATCGAGAAGCTCGCCGCCACCGACCTCGAGAACGTGCAGTGGAAGCAGATGATGCAGCAGGTCGATCTGCTGTTCGCCGACTGGCAGCGACTGCAGAAGGACGGCCCGCGCATCTCGAAGCACCAGGCCGACACGCTCTGGAAGCGCTTCCGCGACGCGCGCGCGACGCTCGAGACCGCTCGCCGCCGCTTCTTCGCCGACCTCGACGCCTCGCACAAGGATGTCCGCGCCCGCAAGCAGGCCCTCGTCGAGCAGGCGCAGGCGCTGGCGCCGAAGGGCTCCGACGGCATCCCCGCCTACCGCAGCCTGCTCGACCAGTGGAAGGCCGCGGGCCGCGCAGGGCGCAAGATCGACGACGCGCTCTGGGCCCAGTTCAAGGAGGCCGGCGACGTGCTCTTCGCCGCGAAGGCCGAGCAGGTCTCGGTCGACAACGAGGAGTACACGGCCAATCTCGCCGCCAAGCGCGAGCTGCTCGAGGAGGCCGCGCCGATCCTCGAGATCACCGACCGCGCCAAGGCTCGCGAGACGCTCCTCGGCATCCAGCGCCGCTGGGATGAGATCGGCCGCGTGCCCCGCGAGGCGCTGCGCGAGGTCGAGGACCGCATGCGCAAGATCGAGACGCACGTGCGCGAGCTCGACGAGCAGCACTGGAAGGCATCCAACCCCGAGCGCAAGGCGCGCTCCGAGGGCCTCGCCGGCCAGCTCGAGGACGCCATCGAGAAGCTCGAGGGCGAGATCGCCGAGACCGGCGACGCGAAGCGCAAGGCCGAGCTCGAGGCAGAGCTGCAGACCAAGCGCACCTGGCTCGAGGTCGTCGCCGCCGCAGGCTGAGCGCAGCAGCACCGATCACGCGGTCGTCGCCCTCGGGCGGCGGCCGCGCGGTCGTTCAACCGGTGGTGATCCGGTAGACGTCGTACACGCCGTCGATGCGACGCGCGGCGTTCAGCACGTTGTCGAGGTGCGTGACGTCGCCCATCTCGAAGGCGAACCGGCTGATCGCGAGGCGGTCGTTGCCGGTGTGCACGCTCGCCGAGAGGATGTTCACGTGGTGCTCGGTGAGCACCCGCGTGATGTCGCTGAGCAGCCCGGAGCGGTCGAGCGCCTCGACCTGGATGTTCACCAGGAACAGCCCCTTCGACGTCGCCGCCCATTCGACCTCGATCATGCGCTCGGGCTCGGCGAGCAGCCCCGAGACGTTCGGGCAGCTGCGCTGGTGCACGCTGACGCCCTGACCGCGAGTGACGAAGCCGACGATGTCGTCGTCGGGCACGGGGGTGCAGCACTTCGACAGCTTCACCAGGATGTCGTCGGCGCCGCGCACGAGCACGCCGGACGCGCTGGAGGCCGGTCGCGGGGCGCGCGACGAGGGCAGCACCGGTACCGGCTGGTCGTCCTCGTCGGTCGACTCCTCCGCCCGGATCGCCGCGACGACCTTCTCGAGCACCGACTGGGTCGAGACGTGGCCCTCCCCCACGGCCGCGTACAGCGCCGTGACGTCGTCGTACTTGAGCTGCGCGGCCACCTGCGAGAACGCATCCCGCCCCATCAGCTTCTGCAGCGGCAGGTCGTGCCGGCGCATCGCCTTCGCGATCGCCTCCTTGCCCACCTCGACGGCCTCGTCGCGGCGCTCGCGCTGGAACCACTGGCGGATCTTGCTGCGCGCGCGCGGCGAGGTGACGAAGCCCTGCCAATCCTGGCTGGGCCCCGCGTCGGGGTTCTTCGACGTGAGCACCTCGACGATGTCGCCGGTCTGCAGCTTCGTGTCGAGCGGCACGAGCCGGCCGTTCACCTTGGCGCCCATCGTGCGATGGCCGACCTCGGTGTGCACCGCGTACGCGAAGTCGACCGGGGTGCCGCCGGCGGGCAGGCCGATGACCTTGCCCTTCGGCGTGAAGACGTAGAGCTCCTTCGCGCCGATCTCGAAGCGCAGCGAGTCGAGGAACTCACCGGGGTCGGTGGTCTCCTCCTGCCAGTCGTTGATGTGCTGCAGCCACGCCATGTCGGTGGTCGACATCGACCCGCCGCCCTGCTTGTACTTCCAGTGCGCCGCGACGCCGTACTCGGCCCGCCGGTGCATCTCCTCGGTGCGGATCTGGATCTCGACGTGGTGGCCGCGCGGGCCGATGACCGTCGTGTGCAGCGACTGGTAGAGGTTGAACTTCGGCGTCGCGATGTAGTCCTTCAGGCGGCCCGGCATCGGCTGCCAGCGCGCGTGGATGGCACCCAGCACCGCGTAGCAGTCGCGCACCGACGGCACGATCACCCGCACGCCGACGAGGTCGTAGATGTCGGCGAAGTCGTGGCCGCGCACCCGCATCTTGTTGTAGATCGAGTAGTACTGCTTCGGCCGGCCGGCGATGCGACCGCGGATGCGCTGGGCCTTCATGTCTTCGCTGAGGCCCGCGACGACGTCTTCGAGGTAGCGCTCGCGCTCGGGCGCCCGCGCCTCGACGAGGTTCTTGATCTCGAGGTAGACCTTGGGCTGCAGCACCGCGAACGAGAGGTCCTCGAGCTCGACCTTGATGGTCTGGATGCCGAGGCGGTGTGCGAGGGGCGCGTAGATCTCGATGGTCTCCCGTGCCTTGCGCTGCGCCGACTCGTCGGAGACGAAGCCCCAGGTGCGCGCGTTGTGGAGCCGGTCGGCGAGCTTGATCACCAGCACGCGGATGTCCTTCGACATCGCCACGACCATCTTGCGCACCGTCTCGGCCTGCGCCGACTCGCCGTACTTCAGCTTGTCGAGCTTGGTGACGCCGTCGACGAGCATCGCGATCTCGTCGCCGAAGTCGGCACGGCACTGCTCGAGCGTGTACGAGGTGTCCTCGACGGTGTCGTGCAGCAGCGCGGCGGCGACCGTGATGGCGCCGATGCCGAGATCGGCGAGGATCTGGGCGACGGCCACGGGGTGCGTGATGTAGGGCTCGCCCGACTTGCGGTACTGTCCGCGGTGCGCCTCCTCGGCGACGATGTAGGCGCGCTGGATCAGCCCGCTGTCGCCCTTGGGATGCTGCGACTTGACCGTGCGGATCAGCTCGTCGACCGCGCCGGCGCGATGCGAGCGCGAGAACAGGAAGGGCAGGAGCGTGCGGAAGCCGCCAGGCGACTGCTGGATGTCGCTCATGCCGCTCCCTCCTGCCTCAGACGACCGCGCCGCGCTCGCTCGACGTCGGGCGGACCTTCTCCTCGGCGATGGAGTCGTTCTGCCGGAGCTGGGCGTACACGGGTGCCGCGACGAAGATCGACGACCAGGTGCCCACGATCGTGCCGATGAACAGCGCGAGCGAGATGTCGCGCAGCGTGCCGGCGCCGAGCAGGAAGGCGCCGATGAACAGCACCGCCGCGATCGGCAGGGTCGCCACGATCGACGTGTTGATCGAGCGCACCAGGGTCTGGTTGACCGCGAGGTTGATGTTGTCGAGCAGGCCGCCGCTCGAGCCGGGCGCCGTGTTCTCGCGCACCTTGTCGAAGACGACCACGGTGTCGTAGAGCGAGTAGCCGAGGATCGTCAGGAAGCCGATCACGGCGGCGGGGGTCACCTCGAAGCCGATGATGCCGTAGACGCCCGCGGTCACCAGCAGGTCGAACGCGAGCGACGACAGCGCGGCGACCGCCATCTTCCAGGTGCGGAAGTACACGGCCAGCACGATCGAGACGAGCACGAGGAACACGACCAGCGCCTGGAGCGCCTGCCGCGAGATGTCGGCTCCCCAGGACGGGCCGATGAACGAGAACGCGACGTCGCCGCCCTCGACGCCATAGGTATCGGCGAGGTTCGCGCGGATCTCGGCGACCTGCTCCTCGGTGACCTCGTCGGTCTGCACGCGCACGGTGTCGGCGCCGAGCGTGACGACGCGCGCCTCGGCCTCGGGCACGACGTCGAGCACGGCCTCCTCGGCCCCATCGATCGTCGCCGCGCTGAGCCCGGTGACCCGGAACTCGCTGCCGCCGGTGAACTCGATGCCGAACACGAAGCCGCCGCGGGCGACGGTGCCGAGCGCCAGCACGATGAGGATGCCGACCGCGACCAGCATCCAGAGCTTGCGCTTGGCGACGACGGGGAGCGAGCGCTCGCCGGTGTAGAGCTCGTTGCCGATGGTGGTGAGCGAAGCCATCAGTCCTCCTTGCCGGTCGATGCGCCGACGGATGCCTTGCGCTCAGCGATGGTCTGGCGTCGCTGCGCCTCGCGCGACGACGTCGCGCCCTTGCCTGCGGCCACCGGCTCGCGGAACTTCGCCCGGCCGCGGTAGACGGCACCCAGCTCCTGGGGGTTCAGCCCGGAGAGCGGGTGGCCCTGCGAGAAGAACCGCGTGCGCGACAGCACCCGCAGCAGCGGGTGGGTGAACAGCGCCACCACGACGATGTCGATGAAGGTCGTGATGCCGAGCGTGTACGCGAAGCCGCGCACGTTGCCCACCGAGAGCAGGAACAGGATCACGGCGGCGAGGAAGCTCACCGCATCCGACACCAGGATGGTGCGGAACGCGCGCTTCCAGCCCGTCTCGAGAGCGTTCGTGAGGTGCTTGCCCTCGCGCAGCTCGTCTCGGATGCGCTCGAAGTAGACGATGAACGAGTCGGCGGTGATGCCGATCGCGATCACCAGGCCCGCGATGCCGGCGAGCGAGAGACGGTAGCCCTCGGTGCTCGAGAGGAAGGTGACCACGAGATAGGTCAGCACGGCGGCGACGCCGAGCGAGAGCACCACCACGAGGCCGAGCGCCCGGTACTGGAACACCGAGTAGGCCACCACGAGGATCAGTCCGATGAGACCAGCGAGCAGGCCCGCGCGCAGCTGGCTGTCGCCGAGCGTCGCCGAGATCGTCTCGTTCGACTGCACCTGGAAGCCGATCGGCAGCGCGCCGAAGCGCAGCTGGTCGGCGAGCCCCTGTGCCGCCTCCTGGGTGAAGCCGCCGGTGATCTGCGCGTTGCCGTCGGTGATGATGGCGTTCGACGTGATGGGCATCAGCACCGTCGAGTCGAGCACGACCGCGAACTGGTTCGTCGGCTCGGGCAGCCCGGTGATGCCGCGGGTCGTCGCCTCGAAGTCCTCGGGGCCCTGGCCGTCGAGCTCGAGGCTGACGGCCCAGCCGCCGGTGGCCTGGCCCTGGCTGTTCGTCGCGGCCGACACCTGCGCGTCGGCGATGTCGGCGCCCTCGACGACGACCGGGCCGAGCAGGAAGCGGGCCGACTGGTCGGTCGAGCAGGTGATGAACGGCTCGTCGACGGGCGCGACGGTCGTGGTGTCGATCGAGGAGCACTGGAACGCGTCGAACTCGGCCTGCAAGGCCGGCGTGATCCACGCCTGGTCCCAGGCGTTCGCGGGGGTCGTGGCGGGCTCGCTCTCGAGCGCCGGATCGACCGGCAGCGCCTCGGCACCGGGCACGTTCGCCGCGGCCGACTGCAGCACCGGGCGGAACTCCATCTTGGCGCTGGCCTGGATGCGCTGCATGGTCGCCGCGTCGGGCTCGCCCGGGATCGCGACGACGACGTTTCGGCCGCCCTGCGTGGTGATCTCGGCCTCGGAGACACCGGAGGCGTCGACGCGCTGGCGGATGATCGCCACCGCCTGATCGAGCTGCTCCTGCGAGACCGAGGCGCCCTCAGCGACCACCGGCTCGAGCACGATCTGCGTGCCGCCCTCGAGGTCGAGCGCGAGCTGCGGCAGCCACGAGCCGCCGCCCCACTGCACGGCCGAGAAGTTCACGCCGATGAGCCCGGCGATGAGCACTCCCAGCCAGACGAGGGCGCGAGCCCCCTTCGAACGACCCTTCGCCACGGGTCAGGCGCGGTCGCGCGGCTCGTCGCCCGCGTCGTCGATCGTGCCGTCGTCGACGGCATCCGCGTCGGCGGCGGCGTGGTCGTCGACGACGCGCGCGAGGGTCTGGCGGTGCACGCGCACGATCGTGCCGGGGGCGATCTCGATCAGCGCCTCGTTGCGCTCCTCGTCGATCGCCGTCAGCTCGCCGAAGAGGCCGAAGTTCGTCATCACCTCGGCGCCGGGCACCATCTGCGTCTGGAGCTCCGCAGCCTGCGCCTTGCGCTTCTTGTTGCTGCGGAACATGAAGAAGATCATCGCCGCGAGGACGAGCAGCATGATGATCGTCAGCGGGTCGAGTGCGAACCCTTGCTGGGCGGTGGCGGTCGTCTGCAGGAACAGCATCGTCTGAAGGGGCCTCTCAGGGGTGGTTCGTCCGGCGCATCTGCGCACTGGACCAAGAACCGATCATACCCCGTCGAGCGTGGCGTCCTCCGTGGCCGCACCCGCGTGGCGCATGCCGGTGGGCGTGGCGATCCTGCCGCGCGGCGTGCGGCCGATCAGCCCCTCGCGCACCAGGAAGGGCTCGACGACCGACTCGATCGTGTCGGCCTCCTCACCGACGGCCGCGGCGAGCGTCGACAGGCCGACGGGCCCGCCGCGGAACCGGTGCGCGATGGCGTGCAGCACGGCGCGGTCGATGCGGTCGAGCCCGGCCTCGTCGACGTCGTACAGCTCGAGCGCCGCGCGCACGCCCTCGAGGTCGCTCGACCCCTCGTGGACGAGCAGCCAGTCGCGCACCCGCCGCAGCAGCCGGTTCGCGATGCGCGGGGTGCCGCGGGAGCGGGTCGAGAGCTCCGCCAGCGCCGCCGCTGCGATGTCGAGGCCCATGAGGCGCGACGACCGCAGCAGCACCCGCTCGAGGTCGGCGGGGTCGTAGAACTCGAGGTGCGCGGTGAAGCCGAAGCGGTCGCGCAGCGGCGCCGGCAGCATGCCAGAGCGCGTCGTGGCGCCCACCAGCGTGAAGGGGGCGAGCTCGAGCGGGATCGACGCGGCACCGGCGCCCTTGCCGACCATGATGTCGATGCGGAAGTCCTCCATCGCGAGGTACAGCATCTCCTCGGCGGAGCGCGCCATCCGGTGGATCTCGTCGACGAAGAGCACCTCCCCCGGCACCAGCGCCGACAGCACCGCCGCGAGGTCGCCCGCGTGCTGGATCGCCGGACCCGACGAGTAGCGGATGGGGCGGCCGGTCTCGGCGCCGATGATCGTCGCGAGCGTGGTCTTCCCGAGCCCGGGCGGGCCGGCGAGCAGGATGTGGTCGGGCGCGCGGTCCTGCAGCTTCGCCGCCTGCAGCAGCACCTCGAGCTGCCCGCGCACCTTCGGCTGGCCGACGAACTCGGCGAGGCTCGTGGGGCGCAGGGCGCCCTCGAAGGCGATCTCGTCCGGCGTCGCGGCCGGGTCGGTCAGCGGATCGTTCACGGCCGTGCCGCCGGTCCGAGGATCGCCAGCGCCGCGCGCAGCAGGGTGCCGGTCGCGCCCGCGGCGTCGGGTGCGGCGACGGCCGCCCGCTCGATCGCGTCGGCCGCGGTGCGCTCCGGCCACCCGAGCCCCGTGAGGGCCGTGAGCACGTCGGCACGCGCATCCGCCCCCGGTCGTGCCGCCGCGGCGGCGCGCGGCGCGGCGAGCTTGCCGGTGAGCTGCAGGATGATGAGCTTCGCGGTCTTCGGCCCGATGCCGCTGACGGTCTTGAACGGCTTCTCGTCCTCGTCGGCCACGGCGCGCGCCAGGTCGTCGGGCGTGAGGTGCGCGAGCACGCCGAGCGCCGACTTCGGGCCGACCCCCGAGACGCCGAGGAGCAGCTCGAACGCGTCGAGCTCGGCCTCGGACTCGAAGCCGAAGAGCGCCAGCTCGTCCTCGCGGACGATGAGGTGGGTGTGCAGCGACACCTCGGAACCCTCGCGGGCGGCGAGCGAGCACTGCGGCGTCACCGCGACGGCCAGGCCGACGCCGCCGACGCCCACGACCAGCCGCTGGCCACGGGCAGCGAGGACGGTACCGACGAGCCGTGAGATCACCACGTCAGCCTAGGCGGCACCCGCACGATACGGTGGTCACCGACACCCCTGCGCTGCGAAACGGAGCCCCATGAACGTCACCACCGTGCTGACCTTCCTCTTCTCGATGGTCCTTCTCGTCGGTGGCCTGCTGCTCATGGCCTACTCGTTCGAGGTGCCGGGCTGGGAGGGCCTGATCTTCACGGCCGGCGCCACCGCCGAATTCCTCGCCGTCGCTGTCCCCGCGCTGCTCTGGGGCCGCGAGAACCGCCGCTCGCAGCAGTAGCCGCTCCGGTCGCGCTGCTAGCGCCGCGCTCGCCCTGACCGCGCCGCCGACTCGGCTGCCGCCCACGCGCGCTGAGCCGGGGTCGTGACCGACCCGCCGGCACTGGGCGCCATGCGGGTGCGCCATCCCTCGGCGATCGCGATGGCGAGCGCGTCCGCGGCGTCCGCCGGCTTCGGCGCCGCATCGAGCCGCAGAAGCCGCCGCACCATCTCGCCGACCTGTCGCTTGTCGGCGGCGCCGTAGCCGGTGACCGCCGCCTTCACCTCGGTGGGCGTCAGCAGCGAGACGGGGATCTCGCGCTCGGCCGCGGCGCGCAGCACGATGCCCGAGATCTGCGCGACCCCCATGACGCTGCGCAGGTTGGCCTGCGCGAACACCCGCTCGAGGGCGATCGCGTCGGGCCGGTGCAGGTCGATGGCCGCCTCGACGCCGCGCGCGATGCGCAGCAGACGCAGCTCGATCGGGTCCTCCGCCGCAGACCGCACGACCTCGACGTGCACGAGCGTCGGCGTGCGCCGCTCGACGTCGACGACGCCGACGCCGCAGCGCGTCAGCCCCGGGTCGACGCCGAGCACGCGCACCGACGCCACGGGCGCTACTCGTCCTCGTCGAGCTGCGCCTGCACGTCGTCGGGGATGTCGTAGTTGGCGTAGATGTTCTGCACGTCGTCGAGGTCGTCGAGCGCGTCGATGAGGCTCAGCACCTTGCGCGCGGTCGGCAGGTCGACCTCGACCTTGAGGTTCGGCACGAACTCCGCCTCGGCCGAGTCGTAGTCGATGCCGGCCTCCTGCAGCGCCGTGCGCACGGCGACGAGGTCGCCGGCCTCCGAGATGACCTCGAAGCCGCCGCCCTGGTCGATGACCTCTTCAGCGCCCGCGTCGAGCACGGCCTCGAGGATCGCGTCCTCGTCGACGCCGTGCTCCTTCGTGATCGAGACGACGCCCTTGCGGTTGAAGTTGTAGGCGACCGAGCCGGGGTCGGCCATCGTGCCGCCGTTGCGGGTCATGGCAACGCGCACCTCAGCAGCCGCGCGGTTCTTGTTGTCGGTGAGGCACTCGACCATCAGTGCGACGCCGCCGCCCGCGTAGCCCTCGTACATGATCGTGATGTACTCGATCGACTCGCCGGTGAGGCCGGCGCCGCGCTTGATGGCGCGATCGATGTTGTCGTTGGGGACGCTCGTCTTCTTCGCCTTCTGCACGGCGTCGACGAGGGTCGGGTTGCCCGAGAGGTCAGCGCCGCCGATCTTGGCGGCGACCTCGATGTTCTTGATGAGCTTCGCGAACGACTTCGCACGACGGGCGTCGATGACGGCCTTCTTGTGCTTGGTCGTCGCCCACTTGGAATGTCCGGACATGATGCTTCCTGGTCGCTGGGCGGGGGACGCCTCATCTTACGCTCGCCGTCGCGCCGTTCCTGGCAGGCGGATGCGTCATGATCGCAAGGCGCGCGGCTTCCGTCCGCGTCTCATGCGTCGTGCGCGCGCACCCCCGCGCTGCGCAGCTCCAGCGCGGCGAGGGCGCGCAGCGATGCCTCGTCGCCGGCGCGGAGCGCCGCCACCGGGTCGGGCACCGTCGTCAGCAGCGTCGGCATCGGCTGGCCCACGAGCGCCCGCAGGGCGAGCAGGTCGCGCCCCTCGCGCGTCTGCGAGAGCGCCCGGCTGCGTCGGGCGCGAGTGATGAAGCGCAGCCGCGGCAGCAGCCACACGAGCAGCACGAGCAGAGTGGGGAGCACCCAGAGCGCGGTGCCCACCGTGGCGGCGAGGGTGTCGACGGCGCCGGTCAGCGCGACGCCCGCGGCCGAGAGCTGGTCGGCCGAGCCCGCCGCGCCGCGGAACGGCTCGGCGATGCCGGCGCCGACGAGCGGCACCTCCGCCAGCGACTCGCCCGCGTCGGTCAGCGTCGTCGAGAAGCCGCTGCCGGCATCCGAGATCTGGCGCCCGAAGCCGCCGAGCGAGGCGATCGCGTCGCGCACGAGCTGCGCGATCCAGACGGCGACGGCGATGGTGCCGACCGCGGCGAGATCGCTGACGACCTGCCAGGCGGCGACGACGGGACGGCTGGAGTAGAGCTGCACGGTGCTGATTCAAGCAGGCTGCTGCGCCGCGACCCTCGCCCTCGGCTTCTGCCCGACCAGGATGCCGGCGCCGATGACGATCGCTGCGCCGACGATCTCCCAGACGCCGAGCCGCTCCCCCAGCACGAGCACGCCCAGCAGCACCGCGACCACCGGGATCAGGTAGGTGACCGTCGCCGCGACCGTCGGCCCGACGGCGCGCACGACCTCGAACTGCAGGATGTAGGCGACACCGGTGCCGACGACGCCGAGGCCCGCGACCGCGAGCAGCGCGAGCGGCAGCTGCGACGCGTCGTGGCTGCCGACCGGCGACCAGCCCTCGACGGCGCTCCACACCAGCAGCGCGACGACGACCATCGGCATGCCGGTGATCATCAGCGCCGTCGGATGCGCGAGGCCCGGCACTTCGCGCTGCGCGAGGAGCCGCCGGTTCAGGGTCCAGCCGATGCCGTACGACACGCCGCCGGCGACGGCGAGGAGGAAGCCGACCAGGTCGGGCCCCGCCCCGGCGGCCCACGGCTGCGCGATCACCACGACGCCGACGAGACCGAGCAGCACCGCCGCCAGCTTGCGCGGCGTGAGCCGATCGCTCGGCAGCAGGAGCAGCGCGAACAGCACCGTGGCCACGGGCGTGATCGCGTTGCCGAGACCGGCGAGGCTCGACGAGATGCGGGTCTCGGCGAGCACGAAGGCGGTGAACGGCAGCGCCGTCAGGAAGAAGGAGCAGACGGAAAGCAGCCCCCAGGTGCCGGCGTCGCCCGGCAGCCGGGTGCGCGTGGCCATCGAGAGCAGCAGCAGCGTGACAGCCGCCACGACGATGCGCAGGGTCGCGATCTGCATCGGGTGCAGCGCCTCGAGCCCGAGCTTCATGAGCAGGAACGACGAGCCCCAGATCAGCGCGAGGCCGATCCAGAGCACCTGCCAGGGCGCACGGCTGAGTACGGTCACCGGAGCATCAGATCACGAGCCGGTGACACGCGCGACGCGGTCGAGGAACCGCTGGTGGAAGCGCAGCTCGCCCTCGACCTCGGGGTGGAAGGCGGTCGCCAGCAGCGGGCCCTGCTCGACGGCCACGATGCGTCCCTTGACCGAGGCGAGCACGTCGACCCCGGCGCCGGCCCGCTCGACCACGGGCGCGCGGATGAACGTCGCGTGCACCGGCCGCTCCCCCAGCGCCGGCACGTCGAGCTCGGCCTCGAAGGAGTCGACCTGGCTGCCGAAGGCGTTGCGCCGCACGTCGACGTCGAGCCCGCCGAACGGCAGCTGGGTGGGCAGGCCGTCGAGGATGCGGTCGGCCAGCAGGATCATGCCGGCGCACGTGCCGTAGACGGGCATGCCGGCCGCGATCCGCTCGATGATCGGCTCCCGCACCGCGAACAGGCGCGACAGCTTGTCGATCACGCTCGACTCCCCGCCGGGCAGCACGAGCCCGTCGACCTCGGCCAGCTGCGCGGGGGTGCGCACCAGCGCGACGCGCGCGCCGAGCGACTCGAGCACGGCGGCGTGCTCGCGCACGTCACCCTGGAGCGCGAGCACGCCGACGCGGGCCGCGCCCGCGCTCACCAGCCGCGCTCGGCGAGCCGGTGCGGTGCCGCCAGGTCGGCCACGTTGATGCCGACCATCGCCTCGCCCAGGCCCCGCGACGCATCCGCGATCGCCTTGGCGTCGTCGAACGCGGCGGTCGCCTTCACGATCGCGGCGGCGCGCTTCTCGGGCTCGCCCGACTTGAAGATGCCCGAGCCGACGAAGACGCCGTCGGCGCCCAGCTGCATCATCAGGGCCGCGTCCGCGGGCGTCGCGACGCCGCCGGCGGTGAAGAGCACGACGGGCAGGGCGCCCAGCTCGGCGACCTCGGCGACCAGCTCGTACGGTGCCTGCAGCTCCTTCGCGGCGACGTACAGCTCGTCCTTCGAGAGCGTCTGCAGGCGGCGGATCTCGCCCTTGATCGTGCGGATGTGCTTGGTCGCCTCCGAGACGTCACCGGTGCCGGCCTCGCCCTTCGAGCGGATCATCGCGGCACCCTCGGTGATGCGGCGGAGCGCCTCGCCCAGGTTCGTGGCGCCGCAGACGAACGGCACCGTGAACGGCCACTTGTCGATGTGGTTGACGTAGTCGGCGGGGCTGAGCACCTCGGACTCGTCGATGTAGTCGACCTCGAGCGCCTCGAGCACCTGCGCCTCGACGAAGTGGCCGATGCGGGCCTTCGCCATCACGGGGATGGAGACCTCCGCCTTGATGGCGTCGATCAGGTCGGGGTCCGACATCCGGGCCACGCCGCCCTGGGCGCGGATGTCGGCCGGCACGCGCTCGAGCGCCATGACGGCGACGGCGCCGGCGTCCTCGGCGATGCGGGCCTGGTCGGGGGTGACGACGTCCATGATGACGCCGCCCTTCAGCATCTCGGCGAGGCCGCGCTTCACGCGTGCGGAGCCGGTGCTGGACGTGGTGTTCGTGTCGGTCACAACCGATCATGCTACGCGCGTGCGGAGCCCCCGGCGCGCACGGGCGGCGGTCACGCCGGCCAGGCCGCCTGGATGTCGCGGCGCATGTCCTCGAGCAGGATCGGCAGCGCCTTCGTCTTCGCGATGATCGGGAAGAAGTTCGAGTCGAGCGACCAGCGCGGCACGATGTGCTGGTGCAGGTGGTCGGCGATGCCGGCGCCGGCGATGCGGCCCTGGTTCATGCCGATGTTGAAGCCCTGGCAGCGCGTCACCTGCGACAGCACGCGCATGGCGGTCTGCGTGAGCACCGCCATCTCGGCGACCTCGTCGGTGGTCGCCTGGTCGTACATGCCGACGTGGCGGTACGGGCAGACCATCAGGTGGCCGGTGTTGTAGGGGTAGAGGTTCAGCAGCACGAAGCAGGTCTCGCCGCGGTGCACGATGAGGCCCTGGTCGTCCTGCAGCTCGGGCGCGCGGCAGAACGGGCAGGCGTTCTCCTCGGGCATCTGGCCCTGCTGGATGTAGACCATCCGGTACGGCGTCCAGAGCCGTTGGAACGCATCCGGCACCCCCGGCATCTCGCTCGACATCTGCGTCGGCGCACCCCACGCGTGCTCGCCGACGAGCGGCGGCTCCTGCGGCTCGGCCGGGTCGAAGACCGGCAGCGAGTCGCGGCTGACCGCTGCCCGCTCCGCCGGCTCGTCGAGGTTGCGGGGGTGCTCGTCGGTCACACGTGCGCCTTGGTCTCGATCGCCTCGACGATGCGGCGGATCGCCTCGTCGACGGGCACCCCATTGTCTTGCGTGCCGTCGCGGAAGCGGAACGAGACGCTGCCCGCATCGCGGTCCTGGCCGCCGGCGATGAGCTGGAACGGCACCTTCATGAGCGTGTGCGTGCGGATCTTCTTCTGCATGCGCTCGTCGCTGCGGTCGACCTCGACGCGCACGCCCTTCGCGCGCAGCTTGTCGGCGATCTCGTCGAGGTAGCCGGCGAAGTCCTCGGCCACCGGCACACCGACGACCTGCACCGGCGCGAGCCACACGGGGAACGCGCCCGCGTAGTGCTCGAGCAGGATGGCGAAGAAGCGCTCGATCGAGCCGAACAGCGCGCGGTGGATCATGATCGGGCGCTGCTTCGAGCCGTCCGGCGCGGTGAACTCCAGCTCGAAGCGCTCCGGCAGGTTGAAGTCGAGCTGCACGGTCGACAGCTGCCACGAGCGGCCGATCGCGTCGGTCACCTTCAGGTCGATCTTCGGGCCGTAGAAGGCGGCCTCGCCCGGCTGCTCCACGACTTCCAGCCCAGATGCCTTCGCGACGCGACGCAGCGCATCCGTCGCCGTCTCCCAGACGGCCTCGTCGCCGATCCACTTCGACTTCTCGTCGTCGCGCATCGACAGCTCGAGGCGGAAGTCGGTGAGGCCGAAGTCGCTCAGCAGCGACAGCACGAACTCGAGGACCTTGGTGGTCTCCTCCTCGAGCTGCTCGGGAGTGACGAACAGGTGCGCGTCGTCCTGCGTGAAGCCGCGCACGCGCGTGAGGCCGTGCAGCGCGCCCGAGAGCTCGTTGCGGTAGACCGTGCCGTTCTCGGCCAGCCGCAGCGGCAGGTCGCGGTAGGAGCGCGAGCGATCCTTGTAGACGAGGATGTGCATCGGGCAGTTCATCGGCTTCAGGTAGTAGTCGACGCCCTGCTTGGTGACGTTGCCCTCGTCGTCGCGCTCCTCGTCCATGTGGATGGGCGGCCACATGCCCTCGCCGTAGGTGACGAGGTGGTTCGAGGTGACGAAGAGATCCTTCTTCGTGATGTGCGGCGTGTAGACGTAGCTGTAGCCCTGCGCGATGTGGCGCTTGCGGGCGTGCTGCTCCATCTCGCCGCGGGCGATCGCGCCGCGCGGGTGCCACACCGACAGGCCCGAGCCGATCTCCTCGGGGAACGAGAAGAGGTCGAGCTCGCGGCCGAGCTTGCGGTGGTCGCGCTTCGCGGCCTCCTCGAGGCGCTGCTGGTAGGCGCGCAGCTCGTCCTTCGACGGCCAGGCGGTGCCGTAGATGCGCTGCAGCTGCGGCTGGTCGGTCTTGCCGCGCCAGTAGGCGCCGGCGACGCGGGTGAGGGCGAAGCCGTTGCCGATGAGGCGGGTCGAGGGCAGGTGCGGGCCGCGGCAGAGGTCCTTCCAGGCCACCTCGCCGGTCTTCGGGTCGACGTTGTCGTAGATCGTCAGCTCGCCGGCGCCGACCTCGACGGATGCGCCCTCGCCGGCCTTCGATGCCGAGCCCTTGAGCCCGATGAGCTCGAGCTTGTAGGGCTCGTCGGCGAGCTCCGCGCGTGCCTCGTCGTCGGTGACGACCCGGCGCACGAAGCGCTGGCCGGCCTTGACGATGCGCTCCATCTCCTTCTGCAGCGACTTCAGGTCGTCGCTCGAGAAGCCCGCGCCCAGGTCGAAGTCGTAGTAGAAGCCGTCCTGGATGGGCGGGCCGATGCCGAGCCTCGCCTCCGGGTTGCTGCGCTGCACGGCCTGCGCCATCACGTGCGCCGCCGAGTGGCGCAGGATGTCGAGGCCGTCGGGGCTGTCGATCGTGACCGGCTCGACCGTCTGCGTCGCTGTCACCTCGCGGGCGAGATCCTGCAGCTCGCCGTCGACGCGCATGGCGACGATGGCACGGTCGGAGAAGAGGTCGAATCCAGTGGTCACGAGTCCATCGTAGATCGCGGGATGCCCTGGCTCGCGCGGTGCGCGCTCGGTACGCTCGCGACATGGCCCGGTCGTCGTCGATCGCCGGCATCGCGCTCGCGATGCTGCTGCTCTCGGCGTGCGCCTCGGGCTCGGGCGGCGTGCTCCCGACGGGCACGGCGCCGGAGCCGGTCGTCTCGACCGCCAGCCCGTCCGTTCCTGCGACGCCTGCGGCGAGCGAGCCCGATCCGTCGTCGGCGCCCGCGCCCGAGTCCGAGCCCGAGCCGCAGGCCGCCGGCACGGCGATCTCCACCGCGACCAGCGAGTTCGGCGAGATCCTGTGGGGCCCGGGCGAGCAGGTGGTCTACATCTGGGAGCGCGACGTCTCGCCCGAGTCGCAGTGCTATGACGACTGCGCGGCGGCATGGCCTCCCGTGCTCACCGATGGGGAGCCGACCGCCACCGGCGGCGTCGATCCGGCGCTGCTCGGCACGACCGTGCGCGCCGACGGGGCGCTGCAGGTCACGTACGGCGGGCATCCGCTGTACTTCTACGCGAACGAGGGCCCTGGCGAGGTGCGGTGCCACGATGTGGCGACGCACGGCGGGCTGTGGTGGGTCGTCACGCCGGGCGGGGAGCGTGCGCCGTGATCCGCCGTGCCGCGACAGCAGCCGGCATCGCACTGGCTGTGCTGCTGCTCTCGGCGTGCGCATCGCCCGGCACGGCCGATCCGGCCGGCACGGTGCTCCCCATCGGCACGCCGCCCGCGGAGCCGATCGTCGCGGCACGCGCGCTCGGCGACGCGCCGGACGGTGTGCATGCCGAGGCCACCTGCGGCCAGCTGGAGCTCGACCAGGGCGAGGAGCTGCCCGCGGCCGCGATCGCGTGCGTCGACGCGGCCCTGGCCGCGGGCGAGGCGGCCGCACTGGCCTGGTCGTCGCCGACCGTCGAAGGCGATCCGATCGTGCGCTTCGCCGTCGTCGAGGCGGGCGCGTCGACGATCGCCGTGCACGCGACGACCGGATTCGATCGCTACGGCACTCCCGGCTGGACGCGCGACCACTGCGTCGCGATCGGCACGCAGGGCTGCGCCTAGAGACGAAGAAACCCCCGGAGGTCCGGGGGTCCTGTGGTGGGCGATACTGGGATCGAATCGGTATTTGCGCTACTGGGCAGACTGGTCGCGGAGCGCGTGAAGCACCCGGTTTTGCCGCGTTCTACTGCGGTTCCTGCCGTCGTGCGGTAGTGTCACTGTTGTACCCAAGTGGACAGCAGTAGACACGAGATATTGCACGGTATTGCACGAACGGAGACACGGTGAGCACGCAGCAGCTCGAGCGCAGCACCTACCTGGCAGGCCTGCTCGACGCCCTCCGGCAGCGGATCGCCAACGGCAATCGCAGCGCCGTCGTGCTCGGCGCGCGCGTCACGATCCTGACCGTGGCCCGCTCCGGCGTCCGCGTCCGGTTCCCTGACGGCCACATCGAGCGCGCCCACCCCGAGGACGTGCGTTGAGCGTCCGCAAGCGCAAGCAGCGCGAGTCGTGGGGAGCCGTCCGCAAGCTCCCCAGCGGCCGCTACCAGGCGTCCTACACCGGCCCTGACGGCAACCGCTACGCGGCCCCCTCGACGTTCGACGGCATGACCGACGCGCGCGGCTGGCTCGCCCGCAAGCAGATCGAAGTGCTCGACGGCGAATGGCAGGCGCACACCGCCGCCGAGCCGTCGCGCTCCCGGCCCTCGACGACGACGCTCGGCGCATACGGCCGCGAGTGGGTCGAGACACGCACCAACCGCAACGGCGAACCGCTGCGCGACCGCACCCGCGTCGAGTACCTGCGCCTGCTCGCCACCGCCCTCGAGCCTCTGGCCGACCTCCGCATGAGCGCGCTGACGCCCGACATGATCCGGGCCTGGTACTCCGGCATGGTGAAGTCGGGCCGCAAGACGCTGGCAGCCCGCGCTTACGGGCTCCTCAAGTCAATCCTCTCCACCGCCGTAACGGACGGGCGCATCAAGTCCAACCCCTGCATGATCCGAGGCGCGCAGAACGCGACGACGGGCCGCAAGGTGGAACCGCCGACCGCGACCGAGTTGGCGAAGATCACCGCTGCGATGCCCGAGCGGCTGCAGGCCGCGGTGCTACTCGCCGCGTGGGTCGGCGCACGGTACGGGGAGCTGACCGAGCTGCGCCGCAAGGACGTGACCATGATCGACGACGCGGCCGGCGCTGTCGTGCTCGTGAGCATCGCGCGCGCGGTCACCCATGTCACCGGCGAGGGATACATAGTGGGTATGCCCAAGTCCGCCGCTGGCGTGCGCGTCGTGCCCGTACCGCCCAACATCGCCCCGGCGCTCACGCGGCATCTTGAGCAGCACGTCGCACACTCTCCCGACGCTCTGTTGTTCCCCGCCGCTGACGGCGTGAGCCATCTGCCGCAGTCGTCGCTTGTGAAGCACTACTACCCCGCACGCCAGGCCGCTGGACGCCCTGATATGCCGTGGCACGCACTCCGGCACTTCGGAGCAACGCGGGCCGCTCAAGCGGGCGCGACGCTCAAGGAGTTGCAGGCGCGTCTCGGGCACTCCACCGTCTCAGCGGCGATGCGCTATCAGCACACCGCGGGACGAGACTTCGACCTCGCCAGACGTATGGCGTTGCTCGACACCTGAGCCCTCAACCGAGGACGCCCCCGCGAGTGCAACGAAACACTCACGAGGGCTAGGCCGGACTAACGAAAGGATCACGGCCATGAACAATCGTAACGAGCAGGTCGCAATGGAGTGCCAGCGCATCGCAGCGGGAGTCCGCTCTTGCTTGGGCGGCTGGTACTTCACCAACGCCGGCGCTCTCCGCGACATCCTCGAGGTGTCTCCGGGTCGCGCGCGCGCTCTCTACATGGGCCGCGCCGACTACAACCTGCGAGAGCTGGCCCTAGTGTCGGCGTTCTTCGGAGTGAAGCCGGTGGAGTGGATCGCTCCCCCGAGCGGTCGCGACTATCCGCGCGCCGAGTCGTGCCACTCTGCCAACCGCGCCGAGGTGCACGCGCGCGCATGGGATCGCGTGATGACAGCGAGAGAGACGACAGCCGCCTAGCGACTGTGCGACCGGCCGCGCGAGTCACCGCAGCGGATTCGCGCGGCCTGGTTGACAGATGCTCACTTCGGCGAGACGATGGGGCGCCTCCCACTCTTGTGCCCTCAGCCTGAGCTGACTGGCCAGAAGTTGACAGATGCTCACGTCTCGTGCGACCATGGACTCGTGGCGTTGAGCTGCGCCCCGACCGCGTCGGACATCGCGTTCACCGCGGAGGGCAGAACCGCCAACTGGCGGTTTGGAGCGCAACCGAGGAAGTCATCGACGCGCATGAGGGGCACGAGACGGCCAGACGCGAATCGACGTCACCCGCGCCAACCTGCGAGACAGTCGCTCCCATGAGTTGACAGATTCTCACCTCTTGTGCGATCATGGAACCATGCTCACGAGCCGCGCCCTGGCTCGGACGCTCGGGACATTCGCCCCCACGAGTTGACAAGCGCCGATCAGTTGAGTTATTCTCGCTTTACGCGCTAGAACTATGCCCCGCCCCTGCTGCAGGACGGGGCATCGCTGATTCTGCGGGCCACCCGCGGACAGCAGTTGACAAGCGCCGCCACGGCGTGCAAAGATGAGATGCGCTCAATAACCATGCCCTGAGCCAGACAGTACCCCCGAGCTAGACGCCGGGGGTTTTTCTACGCCCTGAGCCGGCCATGCGCCGCGCCATGACGCGCCCCTAGACCACTCGCCCCCGCGGCGAGTCAAGGCCCGAACGCTTCCCGCGTCCGGGCTTTTTTTGTGCCCGCTTCCGGGCAGGCACGACCCGCGCTAAGCGGCCAACCGCACGACGACGCACGCCCCGAAGTGGAACCGGGACACGTCGCCGCGCACCAACAGCCACCAGTGAGGTGGCGCTCTTGTACGCCCGTCCAACGGGCTCCATCACGGACACAAGTTTGCGCCCCTCACGGCGGAGCTGTGTCCGTTTCCGAAAGGGGAACGCGATGAACACCACTGCCGAAACCTGGCCGACGATCCGAAGCGCAGCCGTGCAGTACGGGATGAGCGAAAAGACGATCCGGCGACGCATCACAGACGGGACGCTCGACGCTCGACGATTCGGGCCGCGCCTCATCCGCATCAACCCGGCAAGCCTCGAGCGCTGGGGCAGCGCGCTGCAGTACGTCGGCGGTGAGGCATGACTCATCACGAAATGGGGAACGGCCCCAAGCCGTCAAACTCTGGGGCCGCTCACAAGATCACGCCCGACCAGTCTACCGCCCGTCGAAACGAGCACGCGACTCGCCTACGGGAAGTCGACGACACCCTCGAGGCCGTTTGGTCGGGGCTCGTGACGGGCACTCTCCGCCTAGATCAGCTCCGCCACATGTCGCCCCACGCGGCAGCGATCTACCTGGCCGGCTTTGACGCCGGTATCGCGGCACAGGCGGAGCGCGTCAAGCAAGCCGAACACGACAGCGATCGTTTTTTCATCCGGGCGATGCACCCCGCAGAGCGGGCCGCGGAGATTGAGCGACGACTCGACTCCGCGCTGGATCAGATGCCAGACGCCATCGCACCCCACTCCCCCGACTACTTCGAGCGGGCGCTCTCCGGCGTCCTGAACGGCGGCACAGCATGACCACGACCGTCTACGATCCGACCGCCCTCTACGGCGACGAAACAGCCGGCAACTATGAGGTCGAAGTAGCGCAAGAGCTGTACCGCATGAACGTGCGCGCAGACGCCCGCAAACGGCACCAGGAAGCCAACCGCGAGGCCGTCGCACTCCCACAGCCCCGCACACTCACCGCATTCCTCAGCGAGCCAGACAGCGACCCGGAATGGATCATCGACGGGCTACTCGCCACGGGCGGAAACGTCGTGCTCGCGGCCCCCTATAAGGCCGGCAAGTCGACGATGCGAGACAACCTCGTCGCGGCGCTCGCGGACGGCAGCATGTTCCTCGGCCAGCACCAAGCGCGGCAGCGGCGCGTGACGATCATCGACAACGAGCTCGACGAGCGCACCATGCGGCGATGGATGCGACAGCACAGCATCACCAACGCGGACTCGGTGACCGTCGTGCCGCTCCGCGGTGCAGTGTCGAGCTTCGACCTGCTCGACCCGACAACACGCACGCAGTGGGCCGATGCGCTGCGCGGATGCGACGTGCTCATCTTCGACTGCCTGCGCCCCGTGCTCGACGCGCTCGGCCTCGACGAGCACAAGGACGCTGGCCGATTCCTCGTCGCATTCGACGCGCTCAAGCTCGAGGCGGGCATCTCCGAGGGCGTCGTCATTCATCACATGGGGCACAACGGCGAGCGCGCTCGAGGCGACTCCCGCATCCTCGACTGGCCGGATGCAACGTGGAAGATCGTGCGCGAGAACAGCGACGACCCTGCATCGCCGCGCTACTTCTCCGCGTTCGGCCGCGACGTGGACGTGCCCGAGACGCGCCTCAACTGGGACGAGGCCGCTCGGCAGCTGACGCTCGGGCTCGGCAACCGGCAGGAAGCGAAGTCGTCGGCGCTCGTGCCCGACGTGCTCGCATTCCTTGCCGATCAGTCTGCGCCGGTATCCAAGCGGACGATTGAGGATGCGCTGACCGAGCAAGGCCACTACCGCGACCCGATCCGGGCCGCAATCAAGTCGGCTGTGCAGTCGGGGCAGGTGTCGACAGTGGAAGGCCCACGGCGCGCGATTCTCCACAGCCTGAGCGAGACAACCGACCGAGTGCGCGGGAGTGCGCGGGAGTTCGCGGCGCGCACTGAGATTGAGTGCGCGAGTGCGCCTATAGGGCGCGCGCGCACTCACTCGCCCTCGGGGGAAGGAATCAGTGCGCGGCCCGCGCACTCACTCACCGACCCCGGCTACTGCCCGAACTGCGGCATGACCGGCAAGCACACCCGCTCGTGCAAGGCGGTGACGGCATGAACGGCGCATCGTTCGGGCTCAGCCCTCGCCCCCGCTTCGACGACTACACCGAGTCCCGCATCCCAGGCGGCTGTGACGACTGCCACGCCTACCAGCGGCTCATCCGAGTCGACGACGGGCTCTACACGCTCCGCATCTACCACGACGACACCTGCCCGACACTCGCCATGAAACGGGGCCGAGCATGACCGAGTGGGACGCCTGCCGATGCAGAAAGGGCCACGCGACCGCTCGAGGGTTCGCGCGCTGCAAGGTGCGCGGGCTCGCGTGGATCACGGGCCGCGGCGACTGGGCGCTCGTCGCGTGGTGCGGCAACCCGACGATCACGCTCTGGCCTACCGAGACCGAGGCAGCAGACCGCGGCTCAGTGCTCGCCGCCGCCCGTTGCGGACGCGCCTGCCGTGGCGCTCACCAGATCATCCATATCAACCTCAACCGAGAGGCATACGCGTGAAGCTCATCACGACGCACCGATGCACCGACCCGCACGACTCGGCAGCGGACATGCTCGCCTGCATCTACCCGCGCGCCCGACACATCGACGGGGCCGGCGACTACGCCGTGCTCAACCACTGCGGACGCGGGCAAGCGATCACCCTGCACGCCACCGAGGACGCGGCAGAAGACGCGCTAGACCGGCTCGACCGCAACGGATGCGGCAACGCCTGCGAAAGCAACCACGCGAGCGCGTCAGTGCTCTGGCAAGGCGGCGGCCCCGACTGGCAAGGCATCGCCCGCGAATGGGAACGCGAAGCGCACGACCACCAGACCGAGGCAATCGCGCTGCGAGCGCAGGTTGCCCTACTCACCAAGGAGAAAGCATGATCGCCCCCGACGTTCGCGCCCGAGAGCAGGCGCTCCGATCGTTCGACAACCTCACCGCATCCGGCGCAGTCAACGTGAACCGCCCCAACCCTCCCCGCTGGTTCGACCAGTGGCTCGACGACGTGGCCGACTGGCGCAACGGCACCCCGTCCGAACGGCGCGCATTGGCGCTCATCGCGCTCGAGCGGGAGTGGATCGCGAAAGCATCCGCGCCAGCACAGCAGCCCGCCGAGCAGGCCGAGGAAACCGAGCCTGACGAGCAGCCCGCCGTCGACCCGACAGCCGCCCCGGACACGCTCGACGACCTCTGCACCCGCGTCCGACCCGGCACCAGCTACGTCGCCTGCGCAGGCGGATGCGGACTCCACACGCGCGGCTCCCGCCCCTCAGCCCGACGCTGCAAGCCCTGCAGCCGGCCGAAGCGAGCACCCGCGCGCACCGACGACACCCTCAACCCCCTCTAACCGAGAGCAGCAGCCATGAGCATCCGAGACGAGTTCCAAGCCTGGATCGACGGGGACATTCCCGAAACGTCCGACCAGGCCGAGCAGCCGCAGGTTCTGCCCTTTGCCCCCCGCGCCGATTTCTCGCAAGGCGCGCGCGGCGGCGGCTTCCCATCCTCACCCGCCGAGCAGTTCGCTGACCTGCTCCGCGGCACCCGATTCTGAACCCAAGGAGAAACACCATGCAGACCCAGACCAGCACCAACCACTTCCAGGCACCCGTCGTCATCCAGGCGACCCAGCACGACTACATCGCACGCGCCTACCGGCTCGCAGGACTCCCCGCACCCGACTCGCGCCTCGAGGTCGACACCCTCATCCACGCCGAGCCCGGAGTCGACACGACCGTCCGCGATCTCGTCGCAGCCGCACCCGACGCGAAGAACCCCGCCCAGTTCCTCAAGGGCGCACTCGACAAGCTGCAGCGCGCTCAGGCCGCCGACGCGCTCCGAGGCGCATGGGACGGCGCGAAGCATCGGCACGCGATCGAGACGATGCCGCAGTCCGTCGACACCGCAGCAGCCGACCTCGCCCCCGCATTCGACAGTCTCGTGCAGCAGCTCAAGGATGCGGCAGCCAAGCTCGACCACGACCGACCCTTCGACGCGGAGACGGCACTCGCCAACGACGCCGGCGCAGCACTCACCACCGCCCGCACCGGCCTCGCCAACCTCGGCACCTACCTCGGCATCCACGAGATGATGCCGCCCGCACCCGACGCGCCCGCCGCGCTCTCCCGAGTGCTCGGCATCGTCGCCCTCCCCGACTTCGAGACAGAGCGGGTACAGCGCAGCCTCTCGGCGTCAGACGTGACGATCCTCAACCCCCGCGAGAGCGAAGGCGCACGTACTGCACGCACCCTCGCCACCGCCCTCGAGCGCGACCAGGACTACGCGCTGCTCGCCATCGCACGCGGCGACTACCCCGGCGTCACCCTCAAGCTCGCAGGCGCAACCGAACTCCGAGCACGCCGCCACCTCGCCACCCGAGCACAGCAGCGCGTGACCGCCGACTGAACCACCCCACCGATGCCGCCCGCTCAGCCCTCACCGGCAGCGGGCGGCATCGCCACGTCAAGGGGGTGGGAGCAAGCCCCTAGAGCAACCCGGCGGGCAGCCTCCTGGGCGGTGATCCGCCCCTCCCCGGGCTCCGAAACGTTTGCCCCTTGATCTGATTGGAGGCCTCGACATGACTGAGGCGAAACGGAAGCGCCCGACTGGGCTTAATGCGGCGGGCCGCGCCCTCTGGGATGGCAATATCGACGAGTTCGACTGGGCCGTGCACGAGGTGGCGCTGCTCGAAGAGGCGTGCCGGGTGCGGGATCGGATCGTCGAGCTCGACGCGGCGGTGAAGGGTGACGGGCTGATGATTCCGTCCTCTCAGGGCAGCCGTGTGCATCCGGCTGTGGCTGAGGCTCGGCAGCAGCGGCTGGCCCTCGCGCGTCTGCTCGTGTCGCTCGGCATCCCCGCCGACGACGACGGACTGCCGACTGTGCGGGGCGTGCGGGGCGTGTACCGAGTCGGGGGTCGCTGATGGTGCGGCGGAGGCGTCCGAGCGTCGACAGCGAGGATCAGCGGCTGCTGCGCTTCGATCCTGTCGAGTGGCCTGGCTCGGCGGCCGATGCGCTCGAGCTGTGGCTGTCGTCGTCCCGCGATCACTGGCAGTCCCGCCCGTACCCGTTCCGGTTCGTGATGGGCCGACGTGACGGGCGGACTGCTTGGCGTCCGATGGTCGTGCAGGAGATGTTGGCGCGCGTGCGTGCAGCGCGCAGCACTGTGGCCGGAGAGTCGTTCGACGAGGCCGCGTACCTGCTGCGGCTCGCGAAGCACGCAGGCTACGACGAGGTGCGTCCCCGCTAGGCGGAAGCGGCGGCCGAGACGTCGCGAGGCGATCGAGCGCGATCGTCAACAAACGGCGCGATGTGATCCGCCAGTGCTCGTGCCGCGCCTGTACTGACATTCAGGGGAAGGTCGATGCTCAGGCCCTCATAGTGCAGCGTGACGGCAGCCGTTTGGCTTGTCAGTCCGCTGTAGTTGTCCAGACGAGTGCGCCGCAACTCCAAGCCCTTGACTTCGCCTCGCGGGTAGACAGTGCCAGTCGGCCATGACCCGTCGAGTTCGCCGGTGACGTACGCGATCCGATCGTCGGTGAAGGCGACCATGCTGAACGTCGAGTCCGGCGCAGATGCCTGACCCGGCTCCACGGACGTCCGCGCCTCTGCGTAGATCGGTTCCTCGTCGCCGAGCAAGACCGCCACCAACTCAAGCGCCTTCTCTCTGCTGTGCTGCGCCTCGCGAGTCCCCCAATCTGCGTCCCAGTTCGAGTCGAGCCGGTTGAGCACGCGCGCGACGTTGGTTCGCGACGAGTTGATTTGAGTCATGCTCGACACCGTACGCGTCGACGACAGCGCGCGCTACGGGCACTCACGCGCGCGCCGCGTGCTTTCTTGGGCGTGCTGGCCGTCCTGGCTCCGGGCATCCAGGCGGCGGCTTCTGCGGCACGAGCGGCCTTGATGGCGGCATGTCTCCGCCCGCGAGCGACCGCCCGCTCAGGTGCTCATGGAGCGCGAGCACGCCGTCGTGGGCGTCCTCAAGGCTTCCCCAGTACCCGATGAGCCGACGTTGGGTGCGGTCGGTGTCTGGCGAGACTGCTCGGTAGTAGGGCTCTCGGTTCGGCCCGAGCGTCAGTAGTCGCACGATGGCGAGCGGGCTCCCGTCGAGGGGGTGCAATATGTCCCACTCGCACGGCCTGATCGTCACGCATTCGAACATACATTCGAGCGTCAGCGACGCGCCAGCGACGCGCCACTAGTCGTCGCGGCTCCGCCTAATCTGGTGAGAACTACTCAGGTATGCCTCTAGGACGCTCTCAGCGGCCCCCTGCCGCGTTTTCTGGCCGTCGGTGTGTTCCTGCCCGGGCAGCGCCGTTCGCGCCGCTCTGAGCGCGCTAAGCGGAATGGTGGCGAGTGTCATTGAGGGTTGCGTTGCGCGTTCAGTTGCTCAGCGATAGTGCGCAGCTCGCGTGCAGCGCTGTGAGCGTCGGCCCCGGCGTCTAGCTCGTCTGCGATCGCTGTCAGGCGTTCGATCGGATCGGGTGAGGCTTCCATGCGTGGGAGCCTAGCTACCAGCCTCGGATGCCGGGTAGGGCCTCAGTGTCGGGCTTGTCAACATGCGGCGGCCCGTCGTGGACGTAGCCGCAGGCTCGGCAGCGCTCATCCCAGACGAGTGCGCCGCACCGCTCGCAGCGGTCGTCGAGGTCTTCGAGCGCGTCGGCCATGCGTGGAACCGTAGCGCGACACGCCCGGACGATGCACCCGCGCTCGACACAAGTTCAGCGTGCGCTCCCCGGTATTGCACGGGTATTGCACGCAGTCCCCCGGACATGCGAAAACCCCCGGATTTCCGGGGGTTTCGTGGTGGGCGATACTGGGATCGAACCAGTGACCTCTTCCGTGTCAGGGAAGCGCGCTACCGCTGCGCCAATCGCCCTTGCGGGGTTGCTCGAGGTGGAGACGGGATTCGAACCCGCGTAGACGGCTTTGCAGGCCGCTGCCTCACCACTCGGCCACCCCACCAGGTGGTGTGAGATTCACACTGACGACATTGCTGTCGTCTGACATTGCTGTCGAGCGGATGACGAGATTCGAACTCGCGACCCTCACCTTGGCAAGGTGATGCGCTACCACTGCGCCACATCCGCGTTGGCTCATCGCTGAGCACTCGAATGACTATACCCACCCGATCGGCGCAAGCCAAATCGAGCCGGCCTGTGTCGCGAACCCGGCGCCCTGGTCACGATCAGCCCACGGCATGTGGCAGACTTGACCGGTCGCAGTCCGATCCTCGGATCCTCTGCACGGGCGATTGGCGCAGTTGGTAGCGCGCTTCCTTCACACGGAAGAGGTCATCAGTTCGAGTCTGGTATCGCCCACCATCGAGGCCCCGGCAGCTGCCGGGGCCTTCGTCGTCCCTGGCCCCATCAGGCCGCCTCGCAGGCCTCGGCGCATCGCTCGCAGGCCTCCGCGCACGCCCGGCAGTGCTCGGCGTCGTGCTTCCTGCACTCGGCCGCGCAGGCGCGGCAGACGGCCGCGCAGGCCGCGAGCAGCGCGTCGATCGCCTCCTTCGGCAGCGGCACCTCGCGGGCGAGGATGCGGCCGACCGTCTCGCAGACGTCGGCGCACGCCTCGCACACGACCGCGCAGTCCTCCATGCCCTCCTGGCGATCCGCGCGAGCGCAGTCGCGGCACGCCGCCGCGCACGCCTCGATCGCGGCAGCGTGCGAGGCGTAGCTGCCGACCTCTGCACCGCCCTGTGCGTGCTGATCCCCATGCTCCTGGCCGTCGTGCATGATCGTCCCTCCCGGCGGGCCCGATGCCCGCGCATCGAATGTCAGCGACGCTACGCCCCGCGCCGCGCGTGCGGGTGAGCGGCACCTGGGAGTCGAGCCCCGGTGGGATCGTCGGCTCGGCTAGCGTCGGAGCATGGATCTCCAGTTCTCAGACCGCACCGTCCTCGTCGTCGGCGGCACCGGCTTCATCGGCTCCGCCATCGTCGACGCCCTCCGCGCGGAGGGCGCGAACGTCCTCGCCGCCTCGCGGGGCGACGGCGCCGATGTCGTCCTCGACGCCTCCGACGACGCATCCATCGCCTCGGCCCTCGAGCGCGTCCGCACCGAGCACGGGCGATTGGATGCGGTGGTCGTCACCGCCGCCCCGGCCGCGCAGACGCTCGACGCCTCGCGGCTGAGCGATCCGGCGCAGGTCGCCGAGGCGGTCGAGGGCAAGGCGATGTCGTTCCTGCGGGTCGCGAATGCGGTGATCCCGGACATGCGCGAGGCGGGCTTCGGTCGCATCGTCGCGATCAGCGGCCAGAACGCGCTGCTCACCGGCAACATCACCGGTGCCGTCCGCAACGCGGCGCTCATCATCGCGGCGAAGAGCCTCGCCGACGAGCTGGCCGGATCCGGCGTCGCCGTGAACGTCGTGAATCCCGGCCCCGTGAGCGAGCAGCCGAGCAGCGAGGTCGCCGCCGGCAAGCCGGGCGAGTCGTCGCCGCAGCAGATCGCGGCGCTCGTCGCCTTCCTCGCCTCCCCCGTCGCCGCCGTCAGCGGCGAGTCGATCGCGATCGGCCACAAGGTGCGCGGCAGCGTCTTCCTCTGATCGCACCCACGACGAAGGCCCCGAGCGCTGCTCGGGGCCTTCGTGCGTGAGGTGCGTCAGATCCGGTTCGACTCCAGCTCGGCGCCGTACGCCTCCTCGCCGTGCACGGAGAGGTCGACGCCCGCCAGCTCGTCCTCGTTCTTGACGCGGAAGCCCATGGTCTTCTCGATCACGAAGCCGATCGCGAAGGCGATCACGAAGGCGTAGACCATGACGCCGAGCGCCGCGATCACCTGCACGGCCAGCTGGCCGGGGCCGCCGCCGAGGAGGAGGCCCGTCTCGGTGGCGAAGAACCCGAGGTAGATCGTGCCGATGAGGCCGCCGACCAGGTGGATGCCGACCACGTCGAGCGAGTCGTCGAAGCCGAGCTTCCACTTGAGCTCGACCGCGAGGGCGCAGACGGCGCCGGCGATGACGCCGAGCAGCAGCGCCCAGCCGGGCGTCAGGTTGGCGCAGGCGGGGGTGATGGCGACGAGGCCGGCGACGGCGCCCGAGGCGGCGCCGACGGAGGTCGGCTTGCCGTCCTTGAGCTTCTCGACGATCAACCAGGCGCAGATCGAGGCCGCGGTCGCGCCGATCGTGTTGAGCGTGATGAGGCCGGCGTTGCCGAGGCCGTTCAGCCACTCAGCGCCGACGTTGAAGCCGAACCAGCCGAACCACAGGATGCTCGCGCCGAGGATCACGAAGGGCACGTTGTGCGGCTTGTGGGCGCCCTTGGTGAAGCCGATGCGCTTGCCGAGCACGAAGGTGAGCGCGAGGGCCGCGGCGCCCGCGTTGATGTGCACCGCGGTGCCGCCGGCGTAGTCGATCACGGCGGGCAGGCCGAGCAGGTCGCCGAGCGAGAAGACCCAGCCGCCGCCCCAGACCCAGGCCGCGACGGGGAAGTAGCCGAGCGTGGCGAAGACGCCGGCGAAGAGCATCCAGGCGCCGAACTTGGCGCGGTCGGCGATGGCGCCCGAGATCAGGGCGACGGTGATGATCGCGAAGGTCGAGCCGTAGGCGACGCCGATCAGGTCGGTGTTCGCGCTCTCGCCGGCTGCCGTCGCGGCGAGGCCGAAGTCGCTGAAGGGGTTGCCGGAGAACGCGAAGGGGCTGTCGACGGCCGCCATGTTGAACCCGTACAGGATCCACAGCGTGCCGACCAGTCCGATGGCTCCGAACGACATCATCATCATGCTGATGACGCTCTTGGCGCGCACGAGGCCGCCGTAGAAGAACGCGAGGCCGGGCGTCATGAACAGCACGAGTGCTGTCGCCACGACGCCGAAGGCCATGCTGCCTGCATCCATGAGGTGCTCCTTGGGGGTATCCGCCGTGGTGTCTCCGGTGGCGACTTGGCACCAATGTCCTCCCGCGCCGTTTCAGCAGTGCGCCCGCGCGCGTTTCGAGTTCGTGAACGGATGCGACTCCTGTTTCGGATGCGTTACGTCGCGTCGGCCGCGCATCGGCCCGGATGCCAGGATGGAGACCATGAACCTCTCCTGGATCCGGAACCCGCAAGTCTCGGCGATGCTGCTGCTGGGGGCCGCGATCCTGGGACTGGTGATCGCGAACACGGCGCTCGGCCCGGGTCTGCAGGACCTCAAGGGCGCCCACCTGCCGTTCACGATCTTCGGCCTCGACCTCTCGGCCGCGCACTGGGTGACCGACGGCCTGCTGGTGGTCTTCTTCTTCGTGGTGGCGGTCGAGCTGCGCTACGAGTTCACGCAGGGCGACCTGAACTCGTTCGCCAAGGCTGGCGCGCCCACGATCGCGGCGCTCGGCGGCGTCGCGGTGCCGGCGCTCATCTACTTCAACGTCGCCGGCGCCGACGGCGCGCAGGGCTGGCCGATCCCCACCGCCACCGACATCGCCTTCGCCCTCGGCGTGCTGGCGCTGTTCGGCCGCCGCCTGCCGACGAGCGTGCGCGCGCTGCTGCTCGCGCTCGCCGTCATCGACGACCTCATCGGCATCTTCTTCATCGCGGTGTTCTTCACCGAGACGGTCTCGCTGCCGCACCTCGGTCTCGCGGCCGTCGCCCTCGCCGTGTTCTGGTGGCTGGGCCGCGTCTACCGCGGCAAGCGCGGCAGCTGGCCGCTGCGCATCGCCCTCGTGGCCGTCGCGCTCATCACCTGGTGGCTGGTCGCGTCGAGCGGCATCCACGCGACGATCGCCGGTGTGCTGCTGGGCCTCGTGCTCTCCCCCGCCCCCGCGGAATCCGCGCGCGAGAAGCTCGAACCGTTCTCGAACGGCATCGTGCTGCCCCTGTTCGCGTTCGTCTCCGCCTCGGTGGCGATCCCGCAGGTGCCGATCGCCGAGCTGAGCCCCGTCTTCTGGGCGATCGTCATCGCGCTGCCGGTCGGCAAGCTCGTCGGCATCACCGCCGCCGGGTACCTGGGGCAGGTCGTGCTGCGGGTGCCGAAGGCCGACCGGGTGCGGCTGCGCGAGCTGATCGGCATCAGCCTGCTGGGCGGCATCGGCTTCACCGTCTCGCTGCTCATGAACGAGCTCGCGCACCGCACCGCGCCCGAGCTGATCGTCGAGGGCACGCTCGGCGTGCTCGCGGGCTCGCTCATCTCGGCGGTGCTGGGCGCCGTCTACATCTCGCTGCTGAGCCGCTCGTACCCGCCGGTCGACACGGCGGCGATCAGCAGCCGCGACGCCGCGGAGTACGAGCGCCGCATCGACGCGGAGGGCTGAGTCAGCCTTCCGCGGCGAGCGCGTGCAGGCGCGAGATCGCCCGCAGGTACTTCTTGCGGTAGCCGCCGCCCAGCATCTCCTCGCCGAACACCCGGTCGAGGCTGACGCCGCTGGCGCGCAGCGCCACCTGCGCGTCGTAGAGGCGGTCGACGAGCGCGACGAGCCGGAGCGCGTCGTTCTGGTCGGTCAGCACCCGCACGTCGCGCAGCCCGAGGCCGCTGAGCCCGTCGATGAGACCGATGTAGCGCGACGGGTGCACGCGCGAGAGGTGGGCGACGAGCGCGTCGAAGTCGTCGAGCGCGACCTGCCCGTCGATCGCGCCGAGCGCCGGCTCGAGCTGCTCGTTCGGTGTGACCGGCGCGTGGCCGGAGACGTCGCGGTGGCGGTAGTCGTCGCCGTCGATGCGCATGATCTGGAAGCGGTCGGCGATCGCCTGGATCTCGCGCAGGAAGTCGGAGGCCGCGAAGCGGCCCTCGCCGAGCGCGTTCGGCGGCGTGTTGCTGGTGGCGGCGAGCTTCGTGCCGGTGGCGACGAGCTCGCCGAGCAGACGGGTCATCACCATCGTGTCGCCCGGGTCGTCGAGCTCGAACTCGTCGATGCAGACGATCGTCGAGCCCTGCAGCGCCCGCACGGTCTCGGCGTAGCCGAGCGCGCCGACGAGCGCGGTGTACTCGATGAACGTGCCGAACACCTTCGGCCCCGGCATCGCCTTCCAGAGCGAGGCGAGCAGGTGGGTCTTCCCGACGCCGAAGCCGCCGTCGAGGTAGATGCCCGGCTTGACCTCCGGCGCCTTCTTCCTGAAGAGGCCGCGCTTCGGCGACGTCCACGCCGTGACGAGCTCCTGCATCCGCCCCAGTGCCTCGGACTGCGACGGATGCGCAGGGTCGGGCCGGTAGGAGTCGAACGTGGCGCCGTCGAACTGCGGCGGCGGCACGAGGCTCGCGACGATCTGCTCGGCGTTCGCCTCGGGGCGCCGCTCGACGAGCGAGATCGGTGCGGACATGCGTGCTCCTTCATGGGCGCCGCGCGCCCGGGACGGTCGATGGGGAAGACGGGGTGGGAGGATGGCGTTCTCCCCTGCAGAGCCTACCGAGGCCCAGAGCCCCAGAGGCCGCGGGGAGCACCAGCAGCCGGCACAGAAGGAGACCGAACATGACCGAGGCAGAGGCACGATTCGCCGACTACGCGGCGCCCGAGCGACTGGTCTCGACCGACTGGGTCGCCGCGCACCTCGACGACCCCGACGTCGTCATCGTGGAGTCCGACGAGGACGTGCTGCTCTATGAGGTCGGCCACATCCCGGGCGCCGTGAAGATCGACTGGCACACCGACCTCAACGACCCGGTGGTGCGCGACTACGTCGCCCCCGAGGCGTTCGCGAAGCTGCTCGGCGAGAAGGGCATCGGCCGCGACACCACCGTCGTGCTCTACGGCGACAAGTCGAACTGGTGGGCCACCTATGCGCTGTGGGTCTTCGCGCTCTACGGCCACGACGCCACGAAGATCATGGACGGCGGCCGCGACAAGTGGATCGCCGAGGGCCGCGAGCTCACCCGCGAGCCGGCCGGCCGCGCCGCGGTCGACTACCCGGTCGTGCCGCGCGACGACTCGACGCTGCGCGCCTTCCGCGACGACGTGCTCGCCCACCTCGGCAAGCCGCTGCTCGACGTGCGCAGCCCGGAGGAGTTCTCGGGCGAGCGCACCACGGCGCCCGCCTACCCCGAGGAGGGAGCGCTGCGCGCCGGCCACATCCCCAGTGCGTCGAACGTGCCGTGGGCCAAGGCGGTCAACGACGACGGCACGTTCCGCTCGCGCGCCGAGCTCGAGGCGCTCTACCTCGACGGCGCGGGGCTGCGCGACGCCGACGACGTGATCGCCTACTGCCGCATCGGGGAGCGCTCGAGCCACAGCTGGTTCGTGCTCACGCACCTGCTCGGGCTGCCGAAGGTGCGCAACTACGACGGCTCCTGGATGGAGTGGGGCTCGCTCGTCGGCGTGCCGATCGTCACCGGCTCCGAGAGCGGTGGGGTGCCCGCACGATGAGCCTCACGACAGGGCTGCAGGAGACGGTGGATGCGTTCCAGGCGATGGCAGAGCAGGACCGCCTGGAGCTGCTGCTGGAGTTCGCGGACGAGCTGCCCGAGCTGCCCGCGCGCTACGCCGAGCACCCGGATCTGCTCGAGCGCGTCGCCGAGTGCCAGTCGCCCGTCTTCCTCTTCGTCGAGGTCGACGACGCCGTGCACGTGCACGCGACCGCTCCGGCCGAGTCGCCCACCACGCGCGGCTTCGCCTCGATCCTGGCGCAGGGCCTCGAGGGGGCGACGGTCGAGCAGGCGCTGGCCGTGCCCGACGACATGCCGCGGCTGCTCGGCCTCGACCGGGTCGTCTCGCCGCTGCGGCTGCGTGGGATGGCGGGCATGCTCGGCCGCATCCAGCGGCAGGTCAGGGAGCGATCGGCCTGAGCGCGATCGGCCCGGTCAGGCGAACGCGGTGATCCCCCGCGCGTCGAGCCAGTCGCCGATCTCGCGCTCGTAGCGGGCCCGGTCGAGGTTCCACAGCTTCGTGTGCCGGGCGGTGCGCCACTCGCGGTACTCGACGATGTCGGGCCTGGCCGCCGCCAGCGCGCGCGACGCGTCGGGGGGCACGAAGCCGTCCTCCGCGGAGTGGAGCAGCAGGATCGGCTGCGACAGCGCGTCGGCGTGCAGCACGTTGTCGAGCTCGTCGAAGTCGAGGCTGCGGCTGCCGCTCAGCAGCGCCGCGGGCGAGTCGAGCAGCCGCACCGCCGTGTCGGCGAGCCAGGCGGGCATGTGCGCGAGCGCCACCTGCAGCAGCAGTGTGGGGCGCCAGCCGACCACGGGCGAGTCGAGCACGACGCCGACGATGCGCCGGCGGTGTCGCGACCGGCGGGCGACCTGCAGCGCGATCTGGCCGCCCATCGACCAGCCCTGCAGCACGACGCGGCGCGCCCCGCGAGCGAGCGCGAAGCCGATCGCGTCGTCGACGTCGCGCCACTCGTCGAGCCCGAGGCGGAACTTGCCGTCTCGGCTGGGCGGTGCCTCCGTGTCGTTGCGGTAGGAGACGGCCATCACCGGGATGCCGCGGGCGAGGTAGATCGGCGCTGCCCTGATGGTCTCGCGACGGGTCACGCCGCGGCCGTGCACCTGGATGCACCAGGTCTCGGCCGACTGGTCGCCCATGATCCACGCCGGTGCGGGCCCGACCTCGGTCGGCACGTCGACGCGCTCGACCGCATCCGCCACCTCCTGCGGTCGGTGCACGGCGTAGCCCGACCAGCGCGCGGAGGCGACGCCCGCGAGCACCTCGCGCGCCCCGCCGTCGACGGCGCGGGTGACGCTGTGGCCGTCCTGCGCGACGACGCCGCCGAGCACCACGAGCTCGTCGCCGACCCACAGCGCGTACTGGCCGGGCAGCCCGGTGTCGGGCGTGCGCGCGAGGCGCACGCCTCGCGCGTCGATGCCGAGGATCCGGATGTCGTCGACCTGCTCGCGCGGCGGTGTCACCAGCATCGAGGCCACCACCGCCGAGGCGCCGGTGACGGCGAGCGCGACGCCCGCAGCCGCGACGCCGCCCGCGGCCAGCGCCAGCTTGCCGGCCCGCCGCTCCGCCCGTGCCCTCGTGCCAGGGCTGTCGCTCCGCTGTGCGGCGGCGGCGCGCCTGGTTGGGGTCGTCACGCTCGAATCGTAGTCTTGCGAGGTGGACACCAGCAGTGCAGCGCCAGCGCCAGCGCCTGCGGCCTTCGAAGCCGCCATCGACCAGCTGCGCCGCGCAGAGCTGCGACCCGAGCTGACCGTGCGCGAGATCCCGGCCCCCGGCCGCATCGCGCCCTTCTCGTTCGCGATCGCCGCCGACGTCGGCACGCCGAGCCACGGTCGCGACTCCGACCTCGGCACCGGCCGCTTCATCCTCATGCACGACCCCGAGGAGCCCGAGGCGTGGGGCGGCGACTTCCGCATCGTGAGCTTCACGCAGGCCTCGCAGGATCCGGAGATCGGCGTCGACCCGTTCCTCGCCGAGGTGACCTGGACCTACCTGCTCGAGGCGCTCGAGCAGCGAGGCGCCGAGCACCACTCCGAGTCGGGCACCGCCACGAAGATCCTCTCCAGCGGCTTCGGCGAGCTCGCCGCGCAGGGCGACGGCGCGCAGATCGAGCTGCGGGCGTCGTGGACGCCCACCGGGCACGACTTCGGCGCCCACCTGACGGCCTGGACCGATCTGCTGTGCGCGATCGCGGGGCTGCCGGTGCAGCCGGGGGCTGCCGGACTCGACGCGCATCGGCGTAGCCGTGGTTGAGCCCGACGCACCGGAGGCCGAGGCGCCGCAGCTGCCGGAGGCTGTCGCGCAGGGACCGCTCGACGTGATCGTCGACGCCGACGCGCTGCGACGGGCAGCCGATCGCCTCCATGCAGGCGAGGGCCCCGTCGCGGTCGACGCCGAGCGCGCCAACGGCTTCCGCTACAGCGCCCGCGCCTACCTCGTGCAGCTCCACCGGCGCGGCAGCGGCACGGTCATGGTCGACCCCACCGCCCTCGACGACCTCTCCCCCATCCAGGAGGCGATCGGCGGCGAGGAGTGGATCATCCACGCCGCCAGCCAGGATCTCCCGAGCCTGCGCGAGATCGGTCTCGAGCCGGCGGTGCTGTTCGACACCGAGCTGGGCGCGCGACTGGCCGGCTTCGAGCGCGTCGGGCTCGCCGCCGTCACCGAGCGCCTGGTCGGGCTGCGGCTGCGCAAGGAGCACGGCGCCAGCGACTGGTCGGCCCGGCCGATCCCCCGCTCGTGGCTCGAGTACGCAGCCCTCGACGTCGAGGTGCTCCCCGATGCCCGGGACGCGCTCGCCGACGAGCTGCGCGCGCAGGGCAAGCAGGAGCTCGCCGAGCAGGAGTTCGCGTACGCGCTCGAGCGGCGCCCGAAGCCCGCTGCCGCAGAGCCGTGGCGTCGGCTCTCCGGGATCCACGCCATCCGCGACCGGCGGCAGCTCGCGGTCGCCCGCGAGCTCTGGCTCGCTCGCGACGCGCTGGCGCGCGACACCGACACCGCCCCGGGCCGCCTGGTGCCCGACCGCTCGCTGCTCGCGGCCGCGATGGCCGACGTCGACGCCAAGGGCAGGCTCGCCGCGCGCAAGGACTTCAGCGGCCGCGCGAGCCGCAGCGAGCTCGACCGCTGGTGGGCGGCGATCGAGGCCGGCCGCACGACCGACGACCTGCCCGCGCTCCGCGTCAAGAGCGACGAGCCGCCGCCCCCGCGCTTCTGGAAGGGGCGCCGTCCCGAGGCCGACGCGCGCCTCAAGCATGCGCGCGCCGCGGTGCAGGCGGTCGCCGAGGAGCTGTCGCTGCCCTCCGAGAACCTGCTCATGCCCGACACGCTCCGGCGCGTGGCGTGGGAGTCGGTCGAGCCGACGACGGATGCGGTGGCCGAGTTCCTGCGCGAGCGCGATGCCCGCGCGTGGCAGGTTGCCGCGACCGCACAGAAGATCGCCGCCGCATTTGTAGAGGCTGACCAAGCGGCTCCCGAGCCGTCCGAGTCCGCCTCGTAGGAAGCGGCAACCGCCCAGTCCGGGCCTGCGGCGGCTTCCTACACTGGTGCCGCAATCACCAATCAGGAGGCATCGTGGCCAACGACGACGTCGTGTTCGTGGACGGCGTCCGCACCCCATTCGGGCGCGCGGGCGAGAAGGGCATGTACTGGCAGACCCGAGCGGATGACCTGGCGGTCAAGGCGCTGACGGGTCTCCTCGAGCGGAACCCGGGCCTGCCGCTCGACCGCATCGACGAGGTCGCCATCGCAGCCACCACCCAGCAGGGCGACCAGGGGCTCACGCTCGGCCGCACGGTCGGCATGCTCGCCGGCCTGCCCGTGTCGGTGCCGGGCTACGCCATCGACCGCATGTGCGCCGGCGCCATGACCGCCGTCGCCGCCGTCGCGGGCGGCATCGCCTTCGGCGCCTACGACATCGCCGTCGCCGGCGGGGTCGAGCACATGGGCCGCCACCCGATGGGCCTCGACGCCGACCCGAACCCGCGCTTCGTCGCCGAGAAGCTCGTCTCGATGGACGCGCTGAACATGGGCAAGACGGCCGAGCGCATCCATGACCGCTTCCCGCACCTCACCAAGGAGCGAGCCGACCGCTACGCGCTCGGCTCGCAGCAGAAGTACGCCGCAGCCGTCGCCGCGGGCAGCATCCAGCCCGACCTCGTGCCGGTCGCCACGCAGTCCGCCGCAGGCTGGGGCCTGGCGACGGCCGACGAGGCGCCGCGCCCCGAGACGTCGATGGAGGGCCTGGCGGGTCTGAAGACCCCGTTCCGCGACCACGGGCGCGTGACCGCGGGCAACGCATCCGGCCTCAACGACGGCGCCACGATGTCGATCATCGCGTCGGCCGCAGCCGCGAAGGAGCACGGCCTGACCACCAAGATGCGCATGGTCTCGTTCGCCTTCGCCGGCGTCGACCCCGACATCATGGGCATCGGTCCCGTGCCGTCGACCGAGAAGGCGCTGCGCAAGGCGGGCCTCGGCATCGACGACATCGGCCTGTTCGAGCTGAACGAGGCGTTCGCGGTGCAGGTGCTGTCGTTCACCGACCACTTCGGCATCGCCGACGACGACGCGCGCGTCAACCCGTGGGGCGGCGCGATCGCGATCGGCCACCCGCTCGCCTCGTCGGGCGTGCGCCTCATGCTGCAGCTGGCCCGCCAGTTCGAGCAGCGCCCCGACGTGCGCTACGGCGTCACCGCCATGTGCGTCGGCCTCGGCCAGGGCGGCACGGTCATCTGGGAGAACCCCCACCACAAGCGCTACGGGAAGGGCAACTGATGGCCATCCGCGACGAGTTCCCGAAGCTCGCTGCCGCCTCGTTCGACGAGGTGGTCACGCACAGCCTGGTGCGCGACATCGCGCTCGCCTCGGGCCGCACGCTCGCCCTCATCACGCTCGACAACGGGCGAGACCACACGCGCCCGTCGACCCTCGGCCCCGTCACGCTCTTCGAGCTCGGCGACGCGCTCGAGGCGCAGCGCGAGCGCGCGGCGAACGGCGAGGTCGACGCGATCGCGGTCACCGGCAAGCCGTACTTCCTGGCCGCCGGCGCCGACCTGTCGAACGTGAGCTCGATGCCCGACCGCGCGACCGCCGCGGAGCTGCCGCGCCTCGGCCACCGCGTGCTCGGCCTGCTGCACCAGGCACCCGTGCCGACGTTCGTGTTCATCAACGGCCTCGCGCTCGGCGGCGGCCTCGAGATCGGCCTGAACGCCGACTACCGCACCATCAGCGCCGCGGCGCCCGCGGTCGCGCTGCCCGAGACGTTCCTGGGCCTCGTGCCCGGCTGGGGCGGCGCGACGATCCTGCCGAACCTGATCGGCATCGAGCGGGCCCTCAAGGTGATCATCGAGAACCCGCTCAAGCAGCGCGTGCTGAAGCCGGCGGAGGCGCTCGAGCTGGGCATCGCCGACGCGATGTTCGGCCCGGCGAGCTTCCTCGAGTCGTCGCTCGCCTGGGCCGACGCGGTGCTGGGCGGCAAGAAGGTCGAGCGGCCGCACGTGCCCGGCACGCTCGAGCGCACCGTGAAGTGGCCGATCGCGCTGAAGATCGCGCGCGAGACGCTCGAGAAGAAGATCGGCACGGTGGCGCTGGCGCCCTACCGCGCGCTCGAGGTGATCGAGCTGGCGAAGAAGAACGACCGCGCCGCGGGCTTCGCCGCGGAGGACGCGGCGCTCGCCGAGCTGATCCCCGGCGACCAGTTCGTCGCGTCGATCTACGCCTTCGACCTCGTGCAGAAGCGCGCCAAGCGCCCTGCCGGCGCACCCGACAAGGAGCTCGCGAAGAAGGTGACGAAGGTCGGCATCATCGGCGCCGGCCTCATGGCCAGCCAGTTCGCACTGCTGTTCGTGCGTCGCCTGCAGGTGCCGGTCGTCATCACCGACCTCGACCAGTCGCGGGTCGACAAGGCCGTCGCGGGCATCCGCGGCGAGATCGACGCGCTGGCCGGCAAGGGCCGCATCTCGACCGACGAGCAGCAGCGCCTCTCGGCGCTGATCTCGGGCACGGTCGACAAGGCCGACTTCGCCGACTGCGACTGGGTGATCGAGGCGGTGTTCGAGGAGCTCTCGGTCAAGCAGCAGGTCTTCCGCGAGGTCGAGCCGCACCTCAGCCCGGAGGCCGTGCTGGCGACGAACACGTCGGGGCTGTCGATCGAGGCGATGGCGTCGGCGCTCGAGCACCCGGAGCGCCTGGTCGGCTTCCACTTCTTCAACCCGGTGGCCGTGATGCCGCTCGTCGAGGTCGTCAGGACCCCGTCGACCGACGACGCCACCCTCGCGACCGCGATGCGCGTCGCGAAGGACCTCAAGAAGACCGCCGTCATCACGCGCGACACCCCCGGGTTCGTCGTCAACCGCGTGCTCGCGAAGCTGCTCGGCGAGGCCATGCACGCGGTCGAGCAGGGCACGCCCTTCGAGTCGGTCGTCGAGGCGCAGCGCGGCTTCGGCTTCCCGATGGACCCGTTCGTGCTGCTCGATCTGGTCGGCCTCAAGGTGGGCGCGCACGTGCTCGACACGCACCACGGCGCGTTCCCCGACCGCTTCTTCGAGTCGAAGGCGCTGCACGAGCTGGCCGAGGCGGGCGTGCTGCTCGACAAGGACGGCAAGGGCGAGGCGAAGGGCATCGACAAGCGCGCGAAGAAGATCGTCGCGAAGCACACGCCCGCCGGCGCCGAGCCGCTCTCGGTCGATGCGCTGCGCCTGCGCATCGAGGACGGCCTGGCCGACGAGATCAAGCGGATGCTCGACGACGGAGTCGTGGAGGCCGCCGAGGACATCGACCTCTGCATGATCCTCGGCGCCGGCTGGCCGTTCCAGATGGGCGGCATCACGCCGTACCTCGACCGGGTCGGCGCCTCCGAGCGGGTCTTCGGCGGCGCGTTCCACGAGCCGCGGATCGCGGGCCCCGCCGCCTGATCCTCCGGCAGACTGGAGCGATGCAGCCGCGCTCCGACATCGACGCCCTCGCCCGTGACCTCGGAGCCTCGCGCTTCACGGGCGAGGGCGTCGTCGCGCTGCTCGGCGCCGACGCCCAGGCCGCGATCGACCGCATGGTCGCGGCCCCGGCACGCCGCGCGGCCCTGCGCTCCCCCGGCGCGCTCGCGACGCTGGTGCGCGTGCTGCTGCTCGGCGACGCGGTGCCCGAGGCAGAGGTGGCGGATGCGCTGCCGACGCTGGGCGTCGACGGTGCGGTCGCGCTCGGCCTCGTCCGCGTCGCGGACGGCACGGCGACGCCGCTGCTGACGATCCGCCCCTACCGGTTCCGCGACGCCGTCGGGGCTGGCGAGTGGTGGATCGCCAGCGACCTCGACGAGCTCTCCGGCGTCTGGCCGCTGCGCCCCGACCACGTGCTCGGCGTCGGCGGCGCCGCCCGCACCCTCGCCCAGCTGCTGCCGCCGGTCGAGGCCGAACGGGCGCTCGACCTGGGCACGGGCTGCGGGGTCATCGCCCTGCACCTGCGTCGTCTCGCCCGGTCGGTCGTGGCGACCGACATCTCCGAGCGAGCGCTGCGGTTCGCCGCCCTCAACGCCGCGCTGAACGGCGTCGACGGCATCGAGACCCGGCTCGGCTCGCTGTACGAGCCCGTCGACGGAGAGCGCTTCGACCTGATCGCCTCGAACCCGCCGTTCGTCATCACGCCGCGCGCGGAGGGCGTGCCCGAGTACGAGTACCGCGACGGCGGCCGCACGGGCGACGCGCTGATGGCGGAGGTCGTGCGGGGGCTCGCGGCGCACCTGGAGCCGGGCGGCGACGCTCGCCTGCTGGGCAACTGGGAGACGGTCGACGGCGAGCCGGGGCTCGAGCGCGTCGCGGCGTGGAGCGACGGCCTCGCCGCGTGGGCCATCGAGCGCGACGCCCTCGACCCCGTGCGCTACGCGGAGCTCTGGCTGCGCGACGGCGGCACGCTCCCCCGCGACGCCGAGCATGACGCACTGATGACGGCCTGGCTCGACGACTTCTCCGCCCGCGGCGTCGATGCGATCGGGATGGGCTGGCTCGCGGCGCGCAGGGCCGAGCCCGCGACGCCGCGCCGCTTCGAAGCGGTCGCGCAGCCCGTCGCGCTCGAGCACGCCGGCGCGCACCTCGCCGCCGCGTTCGACGACGCCGCCTGGCTGCACGGCGTCGACGACGCCGCGCTCGCCGCGCAGCACCTGACCGTGGCGGCCGACGTCACCGAGGCCCGTCACCAGCGGCCCGGCGCCTCCGGGCCCAACGTGATCGAGCTGCGCCAGGGCGGCGCGCTCGGGCGCACGCTGTCGGTCGACACCGCGCTCGCGGCGCTGGTGGGCGCGTGCGACGGCGAGCTGCCCGTCGGCGCGCTCATCGGCGCGATCGCGGGCCTGCTCGAGGTCGACGAGGCGGTGCTGTCCGCCGACCTGCTCCCGCGCGTGCGCGAACTCGTCGTCACCGGCTTCCTGCGGCCCGTCAGCGACTGAGCGCGGCGGCGACCGCCTCGGGCAGCCGCTCGGCGACGTCGAGCGCCACGATCGGGCGATCGCCCTCGGCGGCGAGCGCCGCGGCCGCCCCGTGCAGCGCGACCGCCTGGGCTGCCATCGCGGCGAGGTCGGAAGCGTCGCTCGCCGCAGCGGCGTTCGCCGCCACGATCGCGCCGAGGATGCCGGCCAGCACATCGCCGGTGCCCGCGGTGGCGAGCCGATGGGTGGCCGCGGCGACGGTGGCGGTGCGGCCGCCCGGAGCGAAGACCCGCGTCGCGGCGCCCTTGGCGACCACGACGGCATCGAGCGCGGCGGCGGCGCACGTGCCACGCATCCGCTCGTCTTCGTCGTCGGTCGCGATGCCGAGCTGCGCGAGCAGGCGCGCGAGCTCGCCGGCGTGCGGGGTGATGACCGCAGGGCCCGCGTGACCGCCGACCAGGTCGAGGGCTCCGGCATCGACCACGCAGGGCGCGCCCGAGGCGAGCGCCGCCAGCAGCGCGGAGCGCAGCGCCGAGCCGCGCTCGCGGGCGTCCTGCCCGGAGCCGAGCAGCCACGCGTCGACATCGGCCGCCGCATCGTCCGGCTGCTCGCTCAGGTCGTGGCAGACGGTCTCGGGCCTGCGGGCGAGCACGAGGTCCTGCACCCGGCGCGGCGCCCAGAGCCGCACCATGCCGGCACCGGTGCGCCAGGCCGCCTCCACGCCGAGCACCGCGGCCCCCGGGTAGCGGTCGGAGCCGGTCATCACGCCCAGCACGCCCATCGAGCGCTTGTCGTCGGCAGGGCCTGGCCTGCGGAGCCACGTCATGCCGCCACCCTACGGCGGCACCCTACGCCGCGTCGGGTCGCGGCCTTCGGGCACCGGTCTGGCCGTCGGCGTCGTCGTCGGCGTCGGGCTCGAGCAGGTCGACACCGCAGCCGTGCGCGAGCAGCACACCGCGCAGCGCCTCCGGGCGATCGGCCGCAGCGCGGTGGATCACGTCGTGCCACGCCCAGTCGTCGGGCGACGGCCACGGAGATCCCGGCCGCTCGAGCACGACCGCCAGCGACGTCCCCGCGTCGGCGAAGAAGCCGATGATGCGCCGCAGCGCACCGACCGCCGGGGCGTCGGGCGTGATCGGCGGATCGTCGAGCTGCGTGAGCTGCGGCACGAGCAGACCGCGTTCATCGATCGCGAGCAGCCACAGCCGCCGCACGTAGCCCTGCTGGATCAGGGTCCTGGCGCGCTCCAGCAGCGCGGCCTCGTCGGCGAGGGGCAGATCGCCGAGCTCCAGCAGGCGGTCTGGGGTGATGTCGTCCATGGCGGCATGGAAGCGCACACCGCCTGTCGTCGGCGGGTCGGATGCGACGGGCTGTGGAGAGCGGCCTCAGTCGGTCGCCTGCGGCGCGCTCGACGTCGCCGGGGCGTCGAGGTGCAGCTGCTGCTCCTCGGGGAGCCGCCGCGCGACCGGCACGCGCCCGGTGCCGAGCACCTGCTGCACGATGTTGCGCGCGATCGCCTGCGCGGAGAGGCCGACCTCCTCGAGGATCTCGCCCCGCTCCGCATGGTCGATGAACTCGCCAGGCAGGCCGAGCTCGTCGACCGGGGTGTCGACGCCCGCCGCGCGCAGCTCCTGGCGCACGCGCGTGCCGATACCGCCGACGCGGACGCCGTCCTCGAGCGTGATGACGATGCGGTGCTCGCGCGCGAGCTCGACGATCGAGCCGGCGACCGGCACGACCCAGCGCGGGTCGACGACGGTGACGCCGATGCCCTGCGCCTGCACGCGGTCGGCGACATCCATCGCCAGGTGCGCGAACGAGCCGATGGCGATGATCAGCACGTCGCGGTGCGCCGCCTCGCGCAGCACGTCGACGCCGTCGGCGGTGCGCCGCGCGGCCTCGAGCTCGTTCGGCACCGAGCCCTTCGGGTAGCGGATGACGGTGGGCGCGTCGTCGACCGCGACCGCCTCGCGGAGCGCCTCCTGCAGCCGCGCGGCGTCGCGCGGGGCGTTGAGACGGATGCCCGGCACGAACTGCAGCAGCGCCAGATCCCACATGCCGTGGTGGCTGGGGCCGTCGGGACCCGTGACGCCTGCCCGATCGAGCACGAACGTCACGCCCGCCCTGTGGAGGGCGACATCCATCAGCACCTGGTCGAACGCCCGATTGATGAAGGTGGCGTAGATCGCGACGACCGGGTGCAGGCCGCCGTAGGCGAGGCCCGCCGCGGTCGTCACCGCGTGCTGCTCGGCGATGCCCACATCGAGCACTCGCGAGGCGTCGTGCGCGGCGAGGCGGTCGAGGCCGGTGGGGCGCAGCATCGCCGCGGTGATGCCGACGATGCGCTCGTCCTGCTTGGCGAGCGCCACAAGCTCGTCGGCGAAGACGCTCGTCCACGACGGCCGCCCGGCGCTCGAGAGCGACTCCCCCGTCTCGGGGTCGATCTGGCCGACGGCGTGGAACTGGTCGGCCTCGTCGTTGATGGCCGGGTCGAAGCCCTGGCCCTTCTGCGTGATCACGTGCACGATCACCGGGGCGCCGAAGTCGCGCGCCTGCGTCAGCGCCTCCTCGAGCGCGCCGAGGTCGTGACCGTGGATCGGGCCGAGGTACTTGATGTCGAGGTTCGAGTAGAGCACCTCGTTGTTGACGAAGCGCGTCAGGAAGCCGTGCGTCGCGCCGCGCACGCCGCGGTAGACCGCCCGGCCCGGGTGGCCGAGGTGGGAGAAGAGGCGCTCGGACTTGCCGCGCAGGCTCGTGTACGAGCGCTGGGTGCGCACGCCGTTCAGGAAGCGCGCCATGCCGCCGATCGTGGGCGCGTACGAGCGGCCGTTGTCGTTCACGACGATCACCAGCCGGCGCCGGTTGTCGTCGGAGATGTTGTTGAGCGCCTCCCACGTCATGCCGCCGGTGAGCGCGCCGTCGCCTACCACCGCGACGACGCTGCGGTCGTGCTGACCGGTGATGTCGAAGGCGCGGCTGATCCCGTCGGCCCAGGACAGCGACGAGGATGCGTGGCTCGACTCGACGATGTCGTGCTCGCTCTCGCTGCGCTGCGGGTAGCCGGCGAGGCCGCCCTTCTGGCGCAGCCGCGAGAAGTCCTGCCGGCCGGTGAGCAGCTTGTGCACGTACGACTGGTGACCGGTGTCGAAGACGAAGGCGTCCCGCGGCGAGTCGAACACGCGGTGCATCGCCATGGTCAGCTCGACCACGCCCAAGTTCGGTCCGAGGTGGCCGCCGGTGCGGGCGACCTCGCGGATGAGGAACGCGCGGATCTCCGCCGCCAGCTCGGTGAGCTCGGCGGGCGAGAGGCGGTCGAGGTCGCGCGGACCGGTGATCTGCTCGAGGATCGTCATGATCCGACCATGGTAGTCGCGCCCGCTGGGGCTGAGGGCGGACGGAGACGGCCCCGCGCTCCTCACGGAGCACGGGGCCGTTCAGGCGCTGTCGATCAGACCAGCGAGCGCAGCACGTACTGCAGGATGCCGCCGTTGCGGTAGTAGTCGGCCTCTCCGGGCGTGTCGATGCGCACGACCGCGTCGAACTCGACGGTCTGCTTGCCCTCAGGGCTGTGCTCGCTCGGATCGGCGGTGACGTGCACCGTCTTCGGCGTGCGGCCCTCGTTCAGCTCGGTCAGGCCCGAGATCGAGATGACCTCGGTGCCGTCGAGGCCCAGCGACTCCCAGCTCTCGCCTGCGGGGAACTGCAGCGGCACGACGCCCATGCCGATGAGGTTGGAGCGGTGGATGCGCTCGAACGACTCGGTGATGACCGCCTTGACGCCGAGCAGGCTCGTGCCCTTGGCAGCCCAGTCACGGCTCGAGCCCGAGCCGTACTCCTTGCCGCCGAGCACGACGAGCGGGGTGCCCTGCGCCTGGTAGTTGATGGATGCGTCGTAGATCGCGGCCTGCGGGGCCTCGGGGCTCGTGAAGTCGCGCGTGAAGCCGCCCTCGACGCCGTCGAGCAGCTGATTCTTCAGACGGATGTTCGCGAACGTGCCGCGGATCATCACCTCGTGGTTGCCGCGGCGCGAGCCGTAGGAGTTGAAGTCCTTGCGCTCGACGCCGTGCTCGGTCAGGTACTGGCCGGCGGGGCTGTCGGCCTTGATGTTGCCGGCGGGCGAGATGTGGTCGGTGGTGACCGAGTCGCCGAGCTTCGCGAGCACGCGCGCCCCGGAGATGTCGGAGACCGGCGTGAGCTCCATCGTCATGCCGTCGAAGTACGGGGGCTTGCGCACGTAGGTCGACTCCGCGTCCCACTCGAAGACGTTGCCGTCGGGCGTGGGCAGGCTGCGCCAGCGGTCGTCGCCGTCGAACACGGCCGAGTACTGCCGGAGGAACATCTGCGTGTCGATCGACGAGTCGATCGTCGACTGCACCTCCTCGGCGGAGGGCCAGATGTCGGCGAGGAAGACGTCCTGGCCGTCCTTGCCCTTGCCGAGGGACTGCGTCTCGAAGTCGAAGTCCATCGTGCCGGCGAGCGAGTAGGCGATGACGAGCGGCGGCGACGCGAGGTAGTTCATCTTCACGTCGGGGTTGATGCGGCCCTCGAAGTTGCGGTTGCCCGAGAGCACCGCCGTCACGGCGAGGTCGTGCTCGTTGATCGCGGCCGAGACCTCCTCGATCAGCGGGCCCGAGTTGCCGATGCAGGTCGTGCAGCCATAGCCGACGGTGTAGAAGCCGAGCTCGTCGAGGTCCTTGGTGAGGCCCGACTTGTCGTAGTACTCGGTGACGACCTTCGACCCGGGGGCCAGCGTGGTCTTGACCCACGGCTTGGCCTTGAGGCCGCGCTCGACGGCCTTGCGGGCGAGCAGGCCCGCCGCGAGCATGACCGAGGGGTTCGAGGTGTTGGTGCACGACGTGATGGCGGCGATGGTGACGGCGCCGTTGTCGAGCGTGTAGGTCTCGCCCTCGGGCGTGGTCACCGACACGGGCTTCGAGAGCTCGGTGGGGATGCCGCTGCTGATGTGCACCTCGCGGGTGGCCACCTCCTCCTCGCCGGGCACGGCGCCCGGGTCGGAGGCGGGGAACGAGTGCTTCGACTCGAGGTCGACGACGTCGTTGGACGTCGCGGCCGTCGCGTAGTCGACGATGTCCTTGGCGAACTGCGTCTTCGCGGCAGAGAGCTCGATGCGGTCCTGGGGGCGCTTCGGGCCGGCGATCGAGGGCACGACGGTGCCGAGGTCGAGCTCGAGGTACTCGGAGAAGACGGGCTCCACCGACGGGTCGTGCCACAGGCCCTGCTCCTTCGAGTACGCCTCGACGAGCGCGACCTGCTGCTCGTCGCGGCCCGTCAGGCGCAGGTAGTCGAGCGTGACGTCGTCGATCGGGAAGATCGCGGCGGTCGAGCCGAACTCGGGGCTCATGTTGCCGATCGTCGCGCGGTTGGCGAGCGGCACGGCGCCGACGCCCGTGCCGTAGAACTCGACGAACTTGCCGACGACGCCGTGCTTGCGGAGCATCTCGGTGATCGTGAGCACCACATCCGTCGCCGTCACGCCCGTGGCGATCTGGCCGGAGAGCTTGAAGCCGACGACGCGCGGGATGAGCATCGACACGGACTGGCCGAGCATCGCGGCCTCCGCCTCGATGCCGCCCACGCCCCAGCCGAGCACGCCGAGGCCGTTGACCATCGTCGTGTGCGAGTCGGTGCCCACCACGGTGTCGGGGTAGGCCGTCAGCTCGCCGCCGAACTCGCGCGAGTAGGTGACCTTCGCGAGGTTCTCGATGTTGACCTGGTGCACGATGCCGGTGCCCGGCGGAACGACCTTGAAGTCGTCGAAGGCCGTCTGGCCCCAGCGGAGGAACTGGTAGCGCTCGCCGTTGCGCTGGTACTCGATCTCGACGTTGCGCTCGAAGGCGTCGGGCGTGCCGAACAGGTCGGCGATGACCGAGTGGTCGATGACGAGCTCGACCGGCGCGAGCGGGTTGATCCTGGTGGCGTCGCCGCCGAGCTCGGCCACGGCCTCGCGCATGGTGGCGAGGTCGACGATGCAGGGCACGCCGGTGAAGTCCTGCAGCACGACGCGCGCCGGCGAGAACTGGATCTCGACGTCGGGCTCGGCCGCGGCATCCCACGACCCGAGTGCCTCGATCTGCGCCTTCGTGACGTTCGCGCCGTCCTCGGTGCGCAGCAGGTTCTCGAGCAGCACCTTGAGGCTGAAGGGCAGCCGCTCATGGCCCGCGACCGTGTCGATGCGGTAGTAGGTGTAGTCGGTGCCGCCGACCGACAGCGTGTTCTTGCTGCCGAAGCTGTTGGGGTTCGCCATCGTGACTCCTCAGGGTCTCGCGGGATGCGCTGGCTGCGCCTCGAGTGTATGCCTCGGTCTGCTGATCACAACGGCCTCGAGGCGAGATATCTTGACGTCAAGATACCTTACTCCGACGTGGAGGTCTCGGCATCTGCAGGCGTGTCGAGCACCGCGCGGACCATCAGCCACGAGACCCACAGCGCGGCAAGGTACAGCGGCACGCCCATGACGAGCTTGGTGGCGGCCAGCGCCTCGACCGCGCCGCGCACGCCGGCGTCGGCGGCGAGGTACATCGGCACCTGGATCGCCAGGCGGGCGCCGATGACCACGAGCCACAGCACGGTCGCGCGCCAGGCGACCGCGCGCTTCGCCCGCTCGGTGCGCCAGGCGTAGGGCTTCGCGGTCAGCCCGCCGGCGATCAGGCCGACCAGCGGCCGGCGCGCGAGCATGCTCACGAGCAGCACGACCACGAGCACCGCGTTGACGGTGAAGCCCCAGAGGAAGTTGTCCTCCCCCTGGCCGGTGATGAGCGCCACCGCGGCGGAGATGCCGACGCCGATGAGCCCGGCGAAGGCGAGCACGGGCTGGCCCTTCTGCACGACCCGCCAGGTCACGAAGCCGACCGAGACGACTAGCGGCACGAGCACCGAGATCAGCACGTCCTTGGTCGTCGCGTACAGGACCAGGAAGAGGATGCCGGGCAGCAGCGACTCGAAGAGGCCGCGCACCCCGCCCATCGCGCCCAGCAGCGCGTCGGCCGAGGGCTTCGCCGAGGGGTCGAGGTGGCCGAGCTTCGAGCTGCGGATCGCCGCGCCCACCTGGTCGGCGAACGTCGGCTCCGGCTCCTGCTGCCGGTCGTCGGTCACGTCAGACCGGCTTCGGTGCGCTCAGGGGGATGAGGTCGCGCGGGGGCATCGGCTGCACGCCGCGGCACACCACCGTCGAGCGGAACAGCTCGAAGGCCTTCTCCGCCTGCGCGTCGTCGACCGCCGCGTTGCCGCCGATGAGGCCCTGCAGCATCCAGCGCGGGCCGTCGACGCCGATGATGCGCACCGCCCGCGGGGCGCCGTCGGGGCCGACCGTGAGGCGGGCGCGGAGCTCGGGGCCCAGCGGCCCGTCGGCCTCCTCGACCGACGCGCCCTGGCGCTCGAGCTGCGCGCGCAGCACCTCGCGCACCGGCTCCCAGATGCCCTCGCTGCGCGGGGCGGCGAACGGCTGGAGCTGCACGGTCGAGCCCTCGTGCTCGAGCGTGACGGCGACGATGCGCTTCGTCTTCTCCTCGACCTCGAGCCGCATCTGCATGCCGGGCCGGGGCACGATCCGCAGCCCGCCCAGATCGACGTACGGGCGCACCGGCGCCTCGGACTCGTCGAGCGGCCCGGCGACCGCGCGGTCCTCCGGGGCGCTCTTGTCGACGAGCTGCTCCTCGTCGGGCAGCTCTTCGGTGCTGTCTGTGGTGTCCGTCATCGTGCGGTCCCCTCCGGTGCGGCGCCGCGGCCGGTGGATCCGTGCCCGCGCTCACCCCGATCCGATCCCGGCAGCCGCTCGACCGCGATGAAGCGCGCGCGCTCGACGCGCTGCACGATCAGCTGGGCGATGCGGTCGCCCACCTCGATGCGGTGCGGCTCGCCGCCGGTGTTGAGCAGGTTGACCTTGATCTCACCGCGGTAGCCCGCGTCGACCGTGCCCGGTGCGTTCACGATCGTGATGCCGTGCTTCGCCGCCAGCCCGCTGCGCGGGTGCACGAACGCGGCGTAGCCGTCGGGCAGCGCGATCGCGATGCCCGTGGCGACGAGCGCTCGCTGGCCGGGCTCGAGCGTGAGCGCCTCCGCGGCGTGCACGTCGGCACCGGCATCGCCGGGGTGCGCGTAGGACGGCACCGGCGATCCGGTGATGAGGACTTCGACCTGCTCCATCGCACCGAGGCTATCCGAGCGAGGCCGCGTGGGAAAACGCACGGCCGAGTCGCGAGAGGATGGGGGCATGGAAACCGCCCCCTCGTACCGCGAGCGGCTCGCGCCGCCGTGGTGGCTGCTGCTGGTCCTGCTGCTCATCGTGCCCGCCGTGCTGCTCGTGTTCCTGCCGGTGAACCCGCAGGTGGGGGTCGCGCTGGCGATCGGCATCTATCTCGCCGTGGTCGCGCTGCTGTGGCTGGCCGCGCCCGTGGTCGAGGTGCAGGGCGGCACCCTGCGCGCCGGTCGCGCCCGCATCGAGGTGGAGCACCTCGGCACCGCAGAGCCCAAGCTCGGCGACGACGCGAAGGCGCAGATGCGCGCGGGTTGGCAGCCCGACGCGCACCACGTGATCTCCCCATGGACGCGCACGCTCGTGCACGTGCCGGTGGCGGATCCCAGCGACCCGACTCCCGCCTGGGTCATCAGCTCGCGTCGGCCCGAGCGCCTCGCCGCCGCCATCGAAGCGGCCAGGTAGCAGTCGAGCCCCGGCCGTCACCGGCTCGGGGCTCGCATCGCTCTGGGTGGAACGCTCAGGGTCGATCGATCACGTGCACTCGCGGCAGATCGGGCCGAGCTTGGTCTCGTGGTCGAACTGCAGGCGGTGCTTCACCAGGAAGCAGCTCACGCAGGTGAACTCGTCCTCCTGCGCCGGCAGCACGACGACGTCGAGCTCGACGTCGGCGAGGTCGGCGGCGGAGAGATCGAAGCTGCCCGGGTTGTCGGCATCCTCGTCGGTGGAGACGCTCTTCGCAGGGACACGCTCCTTGAGCGCCTCGATCGACTCGTTCTCGTCGTCGGTCTTGCGGGGGGCGTCGTAGTCGGTGGCCATCTGGCAGTCCTTGCTGGGGGTGGTGGGCGGCGTCGGCGCATATTCAACACGAAACCTCACGCCCTGGCAAATCAGATATCTGCCGGGCCGATTCCTGCCGAACGAGCGCCGACGTTCCGCAGTGCTCTACCCCACCGAACGCGCGGCGCGCCCGCACCATTCCCGAGCCGTCCCCGGTCCGCGTGGGATGCTGGCACGAACCGACACCGCCAGGAAGGACCGACGAACATGCAGCAGCTGAGCGTCATCGGCGTCGAGGACGACGTGCTCATCCTCGAGACCGAGTCCGGCGAGCGCTTCAGCGTGCCCGTCGCCGCACTCCCCGAGCACCGCAAGCAGCAGGCGGCGATCCCCCACCGGGATCGCAAGGCCAGCCCGCGCGACATCCAGGCCTTCATCCGCGGCGGCATGTCCGCCGAGGAGGTCGCGTCGTCGACCGGCGAGGAGCTCGCCTACGTCGAGCGCTTCGAGGGGCCGGTGCTGGCCGAGCGCGCGCACGTGCTCTCCTCGGCGCTGTCGATCCCCGTGGCATCCGGCGACATCGACCCGCTCGCGGGCGAGACGACCTTCGGCGCCGCCATCGAGGAGCGGCTCGACGACCTGCACGCATCCGACCGCTCCTGGGCCTCCTGGAAGGAGGGCGAGGGCGGCGTCTGGCTGGTGCGCCTGCGCTTCACGACCGAGGGCATCCAGCACGAGGCGCTGTGGGGCTACGAGCCCAAGAAGGCCACGCTGACGCCGCGCGGCAAGGAGGCCACGTCGCTGAGCCAGTCGGGCGACGCGTCGAGCGTGCTCGTGCCGCGCCTGCGCGCCATCGACCGCCAGACGCGACCGGTCGCACCCGAGCAGGAGGCTTCCGAAGCAGCCTCCGCGGGCTCCGCGCCGGCACCCGCGGAGGCTCCTGCTCCCCCGATCTCGCAGCGCGCCGCGACCGGCGACACCGGCAGGTTCGACTCCGACGCGTTCCGCATCCAGCGCGGCACGACGCGATCGGCGCCCAGCCCGGTCGAGCCCGGCGTCGGCCTCGAGGAGGCCGTCGCGTCGTCGACCGCGACCGAGTCGAGCGTCGACGATCGGCCCCGCGAGGCGACGAAGAGCGAGAACCCGTGGCTGCGCCGTCGCACCGGCGAGGTCGGCAGCCAGCCCGAGAACGTGCAGGCCGCCGCCATCAACCGGCCCGCCGCGGCGACCCAGCCGAACCACACCGCCGAGCTGCTCGACGCGCTCCGCCGGCGACGCAGCGAGCGCGAGGCGGCGCTGCGCACCGCCGAGACCGAGCCGGCCCTGCTGGAGGTGGAGCCCCAGGCAGAGGCGCAGGCCGAGGAGCAGCGTCCCCACCGGGCGCAGGCGACGGGGCCCGTCGGCGCCAAGAAGCGCGGCTCGCGCGCCGCCATGCCCAGCTGGGACGAGATCGTCTTCGGGTCGCGCACCGACGACTGACACGCATCCGATCGACGAAGGGGCGGGCATCCGAGCGATGTCCGCCCCTTTCGCGTCTCCGCGCGGCGTGCACACCTGAACGCAACGTCATGTTAGGTTGCTCGCTGGCACAGTCCCGTGCACCTACAAGGAGGTAGGCATGTCTCAGTCCGTCAACGACACCTCGAGGGAGAGCGCGTCGCGAGACAACTCGCGCTCCGGCCTCGGCAGGGTCGTCACCGCAGCGATGGCCGGCACGGTCGTCGAGTGGTACGAGTTCTTCCTCTACGCCACGGCATCGACGATCGTTTTCAACCTCATCATGTTCCCGGCGAGCGATGACCCGTACTTCCCGATCATCAGCGCGTTCCTGACCTACGCGGTCGGCTTCATCGCCCGCCCGCTCGGCGGCATCGTGTTCGGCCACTTCGGCGACAAGTTCGGCCGCAAGAAGCTGCTGCAGTTCGCCATCATCCTCGTCGGCGTCGCCACGTTCCTCATGGGCTGCCTGCCGACGTTCGACCAGATCGGCTACTGGGCTCCGGCGCTGCTGGTCATCCTGCGCTTCTTCCAGGGCTTCGCGGTCGGCGGCGAGTGGGGCGGCGGCGTGCTGCTCGTCGCGGAGCACGCGCCCAACAAGGAGCGCGGCTTCTGGTCGTCGTTCCCGCAGGCCGCCGTGCCCGCCGGCAACCTGATCGCCACGCTGGTGCTGCTGGTGCTGCAGGCGACGCTCTCGGACGACGACTTCCTGGCATGGGGCTGGCGCGTCGCGTTCTGGCTCTCGGTCGTCATCGTCGCGGTCGGCTACTACATCCGCACCCGTGTCGAGGACGCCCCGATCTTCCAGGACGTCCGCGACGAGGTCGCGCAGTCAAAGGCACAGGGCTACGGCGTGCTCGAGGTGCTCAAGCGCTACCCCAAGGGCGTGCTGACGGCCATGGGCCTGCGCCTGGCGGAGAACATCCTCTACTACCTGGTGGTCACGTTCTCGATCGTCTACCTGCGCACCTACCTCGAGTACGACGTCTCCCGCATCCTCGGCCTGATGGCGATCGCGCACGTCGCGCACTTCATCTTCGTGCCGATCGTGGGCCGCTTCGTCGACACCGTCGGCCGCAAGCCGATGTACCTCGCCGGTGTCATCCTGGGCGCGTCGTGGGGCTTCATCGCCTTCCCGATGTTCGACTCGGGCAACGACATCGTCATCCTGCTCGGCATCATCCTGGGCCTCGCGTTCCACGCGCTCATGTACGCAGGTCAGCCGGCGATCATGGCTGAGCTGTTCCCGACGCGCATGCGCTACTCGGGCGTCTCGCTCGGCTACCAGGTCACGTCGATCGTCGCGGGCTCGCTCGCGCCGATCATCGCGACTGCGCTGCTGGGCCAGTTCGGCAGCCACATCCCGGTCGCGATCTACCTGGTGATCGCCTGCGCGATCACGCTCGTCGCGGTCCTGGTGCTCAAGGAGACGAAGGGCATCTCGCTGCACGACGTCGACGACGAGGACCGTCAGCGCCTCCTCGCCGAGAAGGGCACGATCTGATCTCCTGATCGGATCCCGACACGGGACGGGCGGCGGGGGCTTCCTCGCCGCCCGTCCTGCGTCCGGTCAGATAGCGTTGCAGCAAGCACCCAACGGAGGGAATCGACGATGACGTCAATCGCCTGGATCGGACTCGGCAACATGGGCAGCCGCATGTCCTCCCACCTCGTCACCGCAGGCCACGAGGTCAAGGGGTACGACGTGGTGGATGCGCTGCGGCAGAGCGCGACGGAGCACGGCATCGTGCCGGTCGAGTCGGTCGCCGCCGCCGTGGAGGGCGCCGAGGTGATCATCCTCAGCCTGCCGAAGGGCGAGCACGTGCGTCAGGTGCTCGCGGGCGACGACGGCGTCTACGCCCACGCCGCGCCGAACGCCCTGATCCTCGACACCTCCACCGTCGACATCGAGACCTCGCGCTGGTCGCACCTCGAGTCGAGCTCGCGCGGCTTCCGCTTCGTCGACTCCCCCGTCTCCGGCGGCATCCAGGGGGCCGAGGCCGCGACGCTGACGTTCATGCTGGGCGGCTCCGAGGAGGACGTCGCCGACGCGAAGGCGATCGTCACGCCGATGGCGGGCAACGTCTTCTCGGTCGGCGAGGCCACGCACGGCATCGCCGCCAAGCTCGTCAACAACATGATGCTGGGCATCTCGGTCCTGGCGATGTCGGAGGGCTCGCAGCTCGCGCAGCAGCTCGGCCTCGACCCGAAGGCCTTCTACGACGTGGCGCGCGTCTCCTCCGGCGACTCCTGGGCGGTGCGCACCTGGTACCCGGTGCCGGGCATCGTGCCGGGCGCCGCCGCCAACTTCAACTTCGACGCATCCTTCTCGGCGATGCTCTGCCACAAGGACGTCACGCTCGCCGTGGCCGGCGCCGAGGCGGCGGGCGTCCACGTGCCGGCCGCCACCCTGATCCGCGACCAGCTGCAGCGGCTGCTCGACGACGGCCTGGGCGGCAAGGACTGCACGCTGGTGGTGCGCGAGGCGAGCCCCGACGGCGCCGTCGAGGGCTGGGACGGCAACTGATGCGCATCCGCGGAGCGGTGCTGCGGGCGATCGGCGCCGAGCGCCCGTTCGCCGACTCCCGACCGCTCGACCTGGTCGAGCTGGAGCTCGACGCGCCGGAGCCGGGCGAGCTGCTCGTGCGCATCGAGGCGGCTGGCCTGTGCCACAGCGACCTCTCGGTCGTCGACGGCGCCCGGCCGCGACCGGTGCCGATGCTGCTGGGCCACGAGGCCGCCGGCATCGTGGAGGCGCTCGGCGAGGGCGTGACCGACGTCGCCATCGGCGACCGGGTCGTCACGACGTTCCTGCCGCGCTGCGGCGAGTGCGCCGCGTGCGCCACCGACGGCCGGCTGCCCTGCGAGCGCGGATCCGCATCGAACGGCGCCGGCGAGCTGCTCGGCGGCGGCCGTCGCCTGCACGAGGGAGACGTCGAGGTGCACCATCACCTGGGCGTCTCGGCCTTCGCGACGCACGCGGTGCTCGACCGCCGCTCGGTGGTGCCGGTCGGCGCCGACGTGCCGCCCGCCGTCGCGGCGGTGCTCGGATGCGCGATGCTCACCGGCGGCGGCGCCGTCATCAACGCCGGCAGGCCGCGCGAGGGCGACGACATCGTCATCGTCGGCCTCGGCGGCGTCGGCATGGCTGCGCTGCTCGCGGCGGTGTCGCTCGGGCTCGGGCGGGTGATCGGGGTGGATGCGGTGCCCGCGAAGCTCGAGCGTGCGCTCGAGCTTCGCGCGCACGGCGCGCTCTCCCCCGACGAGGCCGTCGCGCAGGGTCTGCGCGCGCCGGTCGTCGTGGAGGCCGCCGGCCACCCGAAGGCGTTCGAGACCGCGTTCGCCCTCACCGCGCCGGGTGGGACGACCGTGACCGTCGGCCTGCCGCATCCGGATGCCCGGTCGTCGCTGTCGCCGCTGACGTTCACCGCCGAGGCGCGGTCGGTCGTCGGCTCGTACCTGGGCTCTGCGGTGCCCGCGCGCGACATCCCGCGCTACGAGCAGCTGTGGCGCGAGGGCAGGCTGCCGGTCGAGGAGCTCGTCACGAGCGAGATCGGCCTCGACGACCTCAACGAGGCGCTCGACACGCTCGCCGACGGGAAGGCGATCCGGCAGGTCGTGCGGTTCAGCTGACCACGGCGCCGATCAGCGTCGGCGCGCCCTCCCGGTGCCCTTGCGCTGCTCGTTGCGCTCGGTGACGCGCTTGACGATGAAGCCGATGACGGCGGTAGCGACGGTCGTGATGAGCCACCTGCGCATGATGCGCTCCTCTCCCCCGCGCCGAGTGTCGGGCGGAGGGCCATCCTGCCCGCGCACGCTGAGCGCCCGGTGCATGCCGCGGGCGCGCGCATCGAGGCCGAGGCGTGCGACGCCTCAGGACGTCGGGCAGAGATCGCCTTGGAGCGCCGCGAACTGCTCGACCTGCTCCGGCGGGATGAAGACGTAGTCGACCGTGTCATCGCCCACGCACACCGATCGGATGACCCAGCTCGCGCGCGCCTCGTCATCCGGTGCCGTCGGCTGGAGCTGCCAGCCGCCGCCGTCGAGCATCTCGGCGGCGTGCGCGAACGCGTAGCCGTCGGCGACCTGCTCGGCGCTGTCGGGCAGCGTCTCGATGCCCGCGCCGGCGACGAAGCCTTCGGGGGGCGTCGGTGCCGACGCACAGCCGCTGACCGCCAGCGCGGCCACCAGCACGATGATCCCGGTGGTGCCTCGCATGGCCGCTCCTCTCGGGGCGCCGTCGCCCGCTCCCCGCACTCTAAGCCGCGAAGGCGCCGAAGCGGCGCAGCGGCACCCGCAGCTCGTCCTGCGTGAGCGAGCCGTGCTGGCCGATCATGCCGCGGGCCGGGTCGAGCTCGTCGAGGTAGATCGCGCCGCGGCCTCGCGCAGCCACGAACACCTGGCCGAGGCGCGGCGCGACCTCCGGGTGCACCTCGCCCAGCCAGCCGGCGTCGATCACCTGCTGGCGGGTGGCGACCCATGCGCCGTCACCGATCCATGCGCGCCAGGCGTCGGCCACCGCATCCGCCTCGCCGTCGACCTGCAGCTGCAGGCAGCGCGGCTCACCCGCGACGTCGGTGACGCGCTCGAGCAGCTCGCGCGGCACGATGTGGTGGGCGGATGCGTCGACGTCGACCATGCCGTGATCCGCGGTGGCGATGAGGCCCACGTCACGCGGCAGCGCGGCGGCCAGGCGCGCGACGAGGCCGTCGAGCTCCTCGAGCGCGTCGATCCAGGCGTCGGACTGCCAGCCCGACTCGTGGCCGGCGCGGTCGAGCTCCGGCACGTAGAGGTAGACGAGGCTGCGCTCGCGCGCGGCCCGCTCGGCGAGCGCGAACCGCTCGGCCATCGTGCGGGCGCCGCGGAACTCTGCGCCGCGCAGCACCGCGTGCGTGAAGCCGCTCGCGGCGTGCTTCGCCTCGGCGATGACCACCGAGCGCGTCGACTCGAAGATCGTCGGCCGGCGCTGCCAGAGGGTCGGATCCATCGGCCCGCCCCAGTCGCGCAGCTGGTTGCGCACGCCGTGGCCGGGCACGAACGCGTCGTAGCCGACGAGGCCGTGCTCGCCGGCCAGCACGCCCGTCGCGAGGGTGGCGAGCGACACCGCGGTCGTCGACGGGAAGCCCGCGTCGAGCGACCCGCCGGGCGCGCCCGCGAGCGTGCGCGCGTGGCCCGCGCGCTGTCCGAGCTGCGCCGCGCCCAGCCCGTCGACGAGCAGCACGACCGCGCCGACGACGGCGGGCAGCTTGAGCGCGTTCTGCGCACCGCGCAGAGCCTGCGACGAGCTCACGAGAACGTCGGCAAGGCTCCGGGAGCCTGGCGCCCTGGTCGGTAGCATCTTCTCAGCCTATGACTGCCACGCCCGCTCCCCCCTCCTCCGACAGCACCTCCGCTGAGCGCATCGACGACGTCGACGTCACCAGCGAGATGCAGGACTCGTTCCTCGAGTACGCCTACTCCGTCATCTACGCCCGCGCGCTGCCCGACGCCCGCGACGGCCTGAAGCCGGTGCAGCGCCGCATCCTCTTCCAGATGTCGGAGATGGGGCTGCGCCCCGAGAAGGGCCACGTGAAGAGCGCCCGCGTCGTCGGCGACGTGATGGGCAAGCTGCACCCCCACGGCGACTCGGCGATCTACGACGCGCTCGTGCGCCTCGCGCAGCCGTTCAGCCTGCGCCTGCCGCTCATCGACGGCCACGGCAACTTCGGCTCGCTCGACGACGGCCCCGCCGCGCCCCGCTACACCGAGGCCCGCCTCGACGCTGCCGGGCTCTCGCTCACCGAGGGCCTCGACGAGGACGTCGTCGACTTCGTCCCCAACTACGACAACTCCTACCAGCAGCCCGACGTGCTGCCCGCCTCCTACCCGAACCTGCTCGTCAACGGCGCCAGCGGCATCGCGGTCGGCATGGCGACGAACATGGCGCCGCACAACCTCATCGAGGTGGTGCAGGCGGCCAAGCACCTGCTCGCGCACCCCGACGCATCCGTCACCGACCTCATGCGCCACCTGCCCGGCCCCGACCTGCCCGGCGGCGGCGTGATCGTCGGCCTCGACGGCATCCGGGATGCGTACGAGACCGGCAAGGGCTCGTTCCGCACCCGGGCGCGCACCTCGATCACCCGCGAGGGCCGCAAGACCCAGATCGTCATCACCGAGCTGCCGTACCTGGTGGGCCCGGAGCGCCTGATCGAGAAGATCAAGGACGCCGTGCAGTCGAAGAAGCTGCAGGGCCTCACCGACGTGCAGGACCTCACCGACCGCAAGCACGGCCTGCGGCTCGTCATCGGCATCAAGACGGGGTTCGACCCCGAGGCGGTGCTCGGCCAGCTCTACCGCGTGACGCCGCTCGAGGACGGCTTCTCGATCAACAACGTCGCGCTCGTGCACGGCCGGCCCGAGACGATGGGCCTCAAGCAGCTGCTGCGCGTCTACCTCGACCACCGCGTGAGCGTGGTGCGGCGACGCAGCGAGTTCCGGCTGCAGAAGCGCCGCGACCGGCTGCACCTCGTCGAGGGCCTGCTGATCGCGATCCTCGACATCGACGAGGTCATCCAGATCATCCGCACCTCCGACGACTCGGAGCAGTCGCGCTCGCGGCTGCAGACGATCTTCGACCTCTCCGAGGCTCAGGCGGAGTACATCCTCGACCTGCGGCTGCGACGGCTGACGAAGTTCAGCCGCATCGAGCTCGAGGGCGAGGCCGACGAGCTGCGCGCGCAGATCGCCGAGCTCGAGCGCATCCTCGGCACCGAGGCGGCGCTGCACGCGGTGGTCGCCGACGAGCTCGACGAGGTCGCCGAGCGCTTCGGCACGCCGCGCCGCACCTCGCTCACCGAGGGCAACGGCCAGCCGACCACGGGCCGCGCCTCGGCCGCGAAGGCCGCCGCGAGCCTCGAGATCGCCGACGCCGCGACTCGCGTCGTCATGTCGGCGACCGGCCGGCTGGTGCGCGTCGACGGCGACGAGCCGATCCCCGCGCCCGCCCGCCGCAGCCGCCACGACGCGATCCGCTCGCAGGTGACCACCACCACCCGCGGCGCCTTCGGCCTGGTGCTGTCTTCGGGGGCCGTGCTGCGCCTCACCCCCGCCGATCTGCCCTCGGTGCCAGCCGCATCCGTCGGCCTCAACGCAGGCGTGAAGGTGCGCGAGCTGGGCGCCTTCGAGCGCGGCGAGGAGGCCGTGGCCCTCATCGACCTGGCCTCCGAGCAGCCGTGGCTCGTCGCCACCGCGCAGGGCATCGTCAAGCGCGTCAAGCCTGCGGAGCTGCGCGACCGCGACCGCGAGACCGTGATCGCGCTGAAGGGCGCCGACCGGGTCGTCGGCGTCGCACCGGCGGCCGACGACGACTGGGTGGTGCTCATCACGAGCGACGCGCAGCTGCTGCGCTTCGCCGCCTCGGCGGTCAACCCGCAGGGGCCGGGCGCCGGCGGCATGAAGGGCATCGGCCTCAAGGCGGATGCGTCGGTGCGGTTCGCGGGTGTCGTCGCCGAAGGCGCCGAGGTGGTCACGGTCACCGAGGCCGCGGAGACCCTCGCGGGGCTCGACGAGCCGCGCGTGAAGGTCTCCGACCTCGCCGAGTTCCCGCCCAAGGGCCGCGGCACCGGGGGCGTGCAGGCGCACCGCCTGCTGAAGGGCGAGGTGGGGCTGTCGCTCGCGTGGGCCGGCCCGTCGCCGCTCGCGGTGGGCGCCGACGGCTCGCAGCGGCAGCTGCCGCCGGGCGGCGCGGCCCGTGCAGGCTCGGGCGTCGCGATCGACGGCACGATCGGCGCGATCGGCGCGCGGCTGGGCGACTGACCGCGCAGTGACGCGCCCCGCCGCGGCCGATGCGGCCCCGGGCGGCTACGCGTCGATGCGGTCGCGGTCGACCTGCGACGACTGGATCAGCTCGCGGCGGGGCGCCACCTCGTTGCCCATCAGCAGCTCGAAGATCTCGCTCGCCCGCTCGGCGTCGGTGATCGTCACGCGGCGCAGCGTGCGTCGTGAGCGGTCCATCGTCGTCTCGGCCAGCTGGTCGGCGTCCATCTCGCCGAGGCCCTTGTAGCGCTGCGGCGGCTCGACCCAGGTCTTGCCGCTCTTCTTCAGCTTCGTCAGCAGCCGGTGCAGCTCGGCGTCGGAGTACGTGTAGACGGCCTCGTCGGGCTTGCCGCGGTGCTTCACCATCACGCGGTGGAGCGGCGGCACGGCCGCGTAGACGCGCCCCGCGTCGATGAGCGGCCGCATGTAGCGGTGGATGAGCGTCAGCAGCAGGGTGCGGATGTGGGCGCCGTCGACATCGGCATCCGAGAGCATGATGATCTTGCCGTAGCGGGCCGCCGAGAGGTCGAACGAGCGGCCGGAGCCGGCGCCGATCGACTGGATGATCGCCGCGCACTCGGCGTTGCCGAGCATGTCGGCGACCGACGCCTTCTGCACGTTGAGGATCTTGCCGCGGATCGGCAGGATCGCCTGGAACTCGCTGTCGCGTGCGGGCTTCGCGGTGCCGAGCGCGCTGTCGCCCTCGACGATGAACAGCTCGGTCTGGGCGACGTCGTTCGACCGGCAGTCGACGAGCTTCACCGGCAGCGACGACGACTCGAGCGCGGTCTTGCGGCGCGCGGTCTCCTTCAGCGAGCGCGCCGAGATGCGCGACTTCATCTCGCTGACGACCTTCTCGAGCAGCTGCCCGGCCTGCGCCTTCTCGTCGCGCTTCGACGAGGTGAGGATGGCGCCGAGCTCGCGGGCGACGACCTGCGAGACGATCTGGCGCACCGCGGGCGTGCCGAGCACCTCCTTCGTCTGGCCCTCGAACTGGGGCTCGGGCAGGCGCACGGTGACGACGGCGGTGAGGCCTGCGAGCGCGTCGTCCTTCTCGACCTTGTCGTTGCCCGCCTTGAGCTTGCGGGCGTTGGCGGCGACCTGGTCGCGGATCAGCTTCAGCAGCGACTGCTCGAAGCCTGCCAGGTGCGAGCCGCCCTTGGGCGTCGCGATGATGTTGACGAAGGTCTGCACGACGGTGTCGTAGCCGGTGCCCCAGCGCAGCGCGATGTCGACCTCGCAGGTGCGATCCACCTCACGGGTGACCATGTGGCCGGTCTCCTCGTCGAGCACCGGGATGGTCTCCTGGAAGCCGCCCTCGCCGGTCAGCCGCCAGGTGCCGGTGAGCGCGGGGTCGGGCGCCAGGTACTCGGCGAACTCGCTGATGCCGCCGTCGTACTTGTAGTCGTGCACGACCGGCTCGTCGGCGCGCTCGTCGATGATCTTCAGCGCCAGCCCCGGCACCAGGAACGCGGTCTGGCGGGCGCGGCGGGCGAGCTCGTCGGCGAGGAACTCGGCGCCCTTCGTGAACACCTGCGGGTCGGCCCAGTAGCGCACGCGGGTGCCGGTGACGCCCTTGGCGACCTTGCCCACCTTGCGCAGCCGCGACGCATCCACGAACGGCAGGAAGGTCGAGTCGGGCGAGGCACCGCCGTCGCCGTCGAGGAACTCGCCCGGCTCGCCGCGGTGGAACGACATCGCCCAGGTGGCGCCGTCGCGGTCGACCTCGACATCGAGGCGCGCCGAGAGGGCGTTCACGACCGAGGCGCCGACGCCGTGGAGGCCGCCGGAGGACTTGTAGGCGCCGCCGCCGAACTTGCCGCCCGCGTGCAGCTTCGTGAAGATCACCTCGACGCCGGTGAGGCCCGTGCGCGGCTCGACGTCGATCGGCAGGCCACGGGCGCGGTCGCGCACCTCGACGGAGCCGTCGCGGTGCAGCACGACCGTGATGTCGTCTCCGTGCCCGCCGAGCGCCTCGTCGACGGAGTTGTCGATGATCTCCCAGAGGCAGTGCATGAGCCCGCGCGAGTCGGTCGAGCCGATGTACATGCCGGGGCGCTTGCGCACCGCCTCGAGACCCTCGAGGACGGTCAGGTGCCGGGCCGAGTAGTCGGAAGCCGCGTTTGCCAACCGATCCCCCTTCATGAGACGACGCGCCCGAGCTGCGCGCAGGGCAGACGGGAACCCAGCAAGCCTAGAGCCGCGCGGGCGGTGCGCTCCGCAGGCCACGCGGCCCGCCCTTCGGTTGCGCCGCTGGCGAACCGCGCGCTGATCGACGGGGAATCCTGGGTCGGGCGTGCGACGATGGACTCCAGACGGAAGAAGGAGGGCACCGTGAACGACATCCAGACCACGACGCTCGAGGCCGACCCGGCGAACGCGCCGCTCAGCGGGCTTGACCGCTGCGACAGCTGCGGCGCCCAGGCATATGTCCGCGCGACGATGGAGAGCGGCGTGCTGCTCTTCTGCGCGCACCACGCGGCGAAGCACCGCGAAGCGATGCAGCCGCTCGCCGTCGTGTGGCACGACGAGACCGCCAAGCTCGAGGAGCGCTGACCCCCGCAGCCTCGCCCGACGTCGAAGCGGCCCGCCCCCATCCGGGGCGGGCCGCTTCGCATGTGCCGGGTCGATCGGCGACTCAGCCGAACGGCCCCTGCAGCCGCTGCAGGAAGCGCTTCGTGCGCTCGTGCTGCGGGTCGCCGAACACCTGCTCGGGGCCGCCGCGCTCGACGACCACGCCCTCGTCGAAGAACGACACCTGATCGGCCACCTCGCGCGCGAAGCGCAGCTCGTGCGTGACGACCGCCATCGTCCAGCCCTCGGCGGCGAGCTCGGTCATGACGCTCAGCACCTCGCCGACCAGCTCCGGGTCGAGCGACGACGTCGGCTCGTCGAACAGCAGCATGCTGGGCGCGAGCGCCAGCGCGCGCACGATCCCGACCCGCTGCTGCTGGCCGCCCGAGAGCGACGACGGGAACGCATCCGCCTTCTCCCGCAAGCCGACGCGCTCGAGCAGCGCCAGCGCATCCGCCCGCACCTCGTCGCGGTCGCGCCCCTGCACCCTGATGGGGCCGATCGTGACGTTGCCGAGCACGGTCAGGTGCGGGAAGAGGTGGTGCTGCTGGAAGACCATGGCGGATGCGCGGTGCAGCGCCGCGCGCTCGGCGCGTCGGCGGGGCTCGGCGAAGTCGATCGCCAGATCACCGATGGCCAAGGTGCCGGCGTCGGGCGTCTCGAGCCCGTTCAGCGAGCGCAGCACGGTCGTCTTGCCGGAGCCCGAGGGGCCGACGAGGGCGTGCACGGTGCCGGGCTGGATGTCGAGGTCGACGCCGCGCAGCACGTGGTTGTCGCCGAACGACTTGTGCAGGCCGCGCGCCGACAGCAGCGGAGCGCGGGGCGCGGGATCGGTGGGCACGGGCTCAGACGGCATAGCGATCCAGACGGCGCTCGAGGCGGTCCTGGCCGCCGGCCAGCACCAGGCAGATCACCCAGTAGACGGCGGCGGCGACCAGGTAGACGGTGAGGAACTCGCCGCTGGGCGCCGCGATGCGCTCCGCGACGCGGAACAGCTCGGTGACGAGGATCACCGAGGTGAGCGAGGTGTCCTTCACCAGCGAGATGAAGGTGTTCGACAGCGGCGGCACCGAGACGCGGGCGGCCTGCGGCAGCACGATGCGCCACAGCGACTGGCCGCGCGACATGCCGATCATCGACGCCGCCTCCCACTGCCCGCGCGGGATCGACAGGATCGCCGCGCGGATGATCTCGGCCGCGTAGCCGCCGACGTTGAGCGACAGCGCGATGATCGCGCTCGGCCACGGGTCGAGGGTGATGCCGACCTGCGGCATGCCGTAGAAGATCACGAACAGCTGCACGAGCATCGGGGTGCCGCGGATGATCGAGATGTAAGCGCGGGCGATGCCGGAGAGCCAGGCGATGCCCGAGATGCGCATGAGCGCCATCCCGATCGCGATCACGAGGCCGAGCGAGAACGACGCGAGCGTCAGCGGGATCGTGCCGGTCAGCCCGCCGAGCGCGATCGGCCCGATCGAGTCGAGGATGAGCTGCCAGTCCACGGCGCGAGCCTACGCGAGCGCGACCCCGGCCGGAGACGATGCTCCGGCGGGGGCCGCGTGGTCGTGGTGACCCGAGGTCACGGCTGCGAGACGTCCTCGCCGAAGTACCGCTCCGAGATCTCGGCGAGCGTGCCGTCGGCGGCGAGCGCGGCGAGCGCCTCGTCGACCGCGGCGACCAGAGTCTCCGAGCCGGGGCGGAACGCCACGGCGCTCTCGCTGACCTCGTCGGTCTCGGCGACGATCGACAGGCCCGTCTCGCCGCCCTGCGACTGCTCGTAGTCGAGGAAGGTCAGGCGGTCGTTGATGGTCGCGTCGACGCGGCCCTGGCGCAGCAGCTCGGCGGCCTGGGCGAAGCCCTCGACCTCCTCGACCTGGGCGCCGGCCTCGGTGGCGGTCTCTGCCCAGTTGCTGGTGAGCGACTGCGCGCTCGTGCGGCCCGACAGCGAGTCGAACCCGGCGATGTCGCTGCCCTCGGGCACGATCAGCACGCCGGGCGAGTAGGTGTACGGCGTCGAGAACTCGTAGCGCTCCTGGCGCTCGGGGGTGATCGAGACCTGGTTGGCGATCACGTCGAAGCGGCCGGCGTCGAGGCCGGCGAAGATGCCGTCCCACTGCGTCTCCTGGAACTCCACCTCGACACCGAGCTCGTCCGCGACGGCGGTGATGACGTCGACGTCGAAGCCGGTCAGCTCACCTGCGCCGCCCTCGTGGAACGAGAACGGCGAGTACGTGCCCTCGGTGGCGACGACGATCACGCCCGCTTCCTGCACCTGCTCGAGCGTCACACCGCCGGTCGACGGCTCCTCGCTGCTGGCAGCGGGCGCGCCGCCGGTCGAGCAGCCGACGAGCAGTGCGGATGCGGCTGCGACAGCGGCGAGGGGGGCCAGACGGGACAGCGTGGTGCGGGCACGAGGCATGAGCGCTCCTTCTTGGGGGTAGAACTCCATCCTAGAACGACTCGAGGCCGCCCCCTATTCCGGGGACGACCTCGAGTCGTGGTGAGGAGCGTCAGCGCGACGCTCGCCCGATCACTCCAGGTAGTCGCGCAGCTGCTGCGACCGCGACGGGTGGCGCAGCTTCGCCATGGTCTTCGACTCGATCTGACGGATGCGCTCGCGCGTGACGCCGAAGGTGTCGCCGATCTGGTCGAGCGTCTTCGGCATGCCGTCGCCCAGGCCGAAGCGCATGCGGATCACGCCAGCCTCGCGCTCCGAGAGCGAGTCGAGCAGCGACTCGAGCTGGCGCTGCAGCATCGTGAAGCCCACCGCGTCGGCCGGCACGACCGCCTCGGTGTCCTCGATCAGGTCGCCGAACTCGCTGTCGCCGTCCTCGCCCAGTGGGGTGTGCAACGAGATGGGCTCGCGGCCGTACTTCTGCACCTCGATGACCTTCTCGGGCGTCATGTCGAGCTCGCGCGCCAGCTCCTCGGGGCTCGGCTCGCGGCCGAGGTCCTGGAGCATCTGGCGCTGCACGCGGGCGAGCTTGTTGATGACCTCGACCATGTGCACCGGGATGCGGATCGTGCGGGCCTGGTCGGCCATCGCACGGGTGATGGCCTGGCGGATCCACCACGTCGCGTAGGTCGAGAACTTGAAGCCCTTCGTGTAGTCGAACTTCTCGACCGCACGGATCAGGCCCAGGTTGCCCTCCTGGATGAGGTCCAGGAACTGCATGCCGCGGCCGGTGTAGCGCTTCGCGAGCGACACCACGAGGCGCAGGTTGGCGCCCAGCAGGTGGCTCTTGGCGCGCTGGCCGTCGCGGGCGATGCGGGTGAGGTCGCGCTTGAGCTGCCACTCGAGGCCGTCGCCCTCCATCGAGAGCTTCTCCTCGGCGAACAGGCCGGCCTCGATGCGCATGGCGAGGTCGACCTCCTGCTCGGCGTTGAGGAGCGCGACCTTGCCGATCTGCTTCAGGTAGTCCTTGACCGGGTCGGCCGTGGCGCCGGTGATCTGCGTGGCGGCGGGCTCGTCGTCGTCGCCCGAGAGGCGCATGGCGCCCGTCGGGAGCTTCTCGACGTGGACCTCTTCCTCTTCCTCCTCCTCGGCGACCTCTTCGGTGGTCTCCTCGGCGTTGGCCTCGTCGACGGGGTCGGCAGCCTTGCGGCGTCCGCCGCGCGCGGGCTTCGCGGCGGCCGGCTTGGCGGCGGCCTCGTCGCCCTCCGCGGCCTTCGCCTTGGCGCGGGCAGCGGTCGTCTTGGCAGCGGTCGTCTTGGTGGCCGTCGTCTTGGCAGCCGTCGTCTTCGCGGCCGCCGTCTTCGCGGCGGTCGTCTTCGCAGCCGTCGCCTTGGCGGCCGGAGCGGCCTTCGCGGCCGTCGTCTTGGCGGCGGTCGTCCTGGTCGCGGCCGGCTTCTCGGCGGCGGACTTGGCCGGCGCCTTCGCCACTGTCGTCGCGACCTCGGCGGGCTCGGCAGCCGCCTTCGTCGCGCGGCTGCGCGAACTCGTGGTGGTCTCCTTGGCTGGCATGCGTCCTCCGGTCGTCTCGTGCGCCCAGAACCAGTGCGGTCTGACGAAGGGCAGTCGAATGACCCATGTCAAGTCCGGGCGTTGGCACCGGTCTCGACTGGGTCGGTCTTGACAGTATAGCGCTCCGTATGGCATAGCCATTCCCAGCCTGCGCTCATGCTCGCCTCGGGCGCTCGCTCAGCGGCCGCGATCCTTCATCCACTGGGCGACGGCGCGCCACAGCGGCGCGACCTCGACGCCCTCCTCCTCGCGCATCCGCGCCCGGATGAGCCGACGCATCCGCAGGATCATGCAGAAGCCGAGCACGAACACCACCAGCTGCGAGGCGAGCGCGATGCGGAAGCCCTGCCAGTCGTAGAGGCCCACCGACTCCCCCGCGGCGACCCGGGCCGAGTGCACCAGGTCGAGGGCGATGCCCACCGCCGGCATGATCATGAACGCCGCGATGAACCCACCGACGTTGACGATGCCGTTCGCCGAGCCGAGCACCCGCAGCGGGTTCGACGTGCGGGCGAAGTCGAAGCCCACCGTCGAGCCGGGGCCGGCGATGCCGACGACGATCAGCAGCAGCACGATCATCCAGGTGGGCGGATGCGTCGGCCACAGGAGGGTCACGGACCACGCGGTCGTGAGGATGGCCGTGATCGAGAGCACGAGGGTGGAGCGGCGGAGCGGGAAGCGGGCGGTCGCGATGCCGACGATCGGACCGGCAACCATGCCGGTCACGACCACGATGCTCATCAGCCCTGCCGCCTCGCCCTGCGAGTAGCCGAGCCCCTCGACCAGCATCGGGAAGCCCCACAGCAGCAGGAAGGTGTTCGTCGAGGCGAGCAGCGTGAAGTGCGTCCAGAAGCCGAGCCTCGTGCCCGGCTGGCGGAAGGCGCTCTGCAGCCTGGGCCACCAGCCCTGCGGCACGTCGATGGAACCGGTCGGCGGCGTGCCCCCGGGCGGGGCGTCGCGCAGCAGGATGAGCACCAGCACCAGGATCACGGCGCCCACGGCCGCGAGCGTGGCGTACGACAGGGTCCAGCCGACCTGGTTGAGCAGCCACACGAACGGCACCGCCGAAAGCAGCTGGCCGAACTGGCCCGCCATGCCCGTCCACTGCGACATCTGGGCGAGGATCGGTCCCCGGAACCAGCCCGCCGCGAGCCGGATCACCGAGATGAAGGTGGCGGCATCGCCGATGCCGAGCAGCACGCGGCCCACGATCGCCACCGGCAGCTCGGTCGCGACCGCGACGAGCACCTGCCCGACGAGCATGACCGCGGCGCCCGAGGCGATCAGCAGGCGCGGGCCGAAGCGGTCGAGCAGCACGCCCACCGGGACCTGCATGGCGGCGTAGACGCCGACCTGCACGGCTCCCAGCGTCGCCAGCAGCGTGGCCGCGATGTCGAAGCGCTCAGCGGCCGCCGGGCCGGCGACCCCCAGCGAGGAGCGGTGCAGGATCGCGACGACGTAGGCCAGCGTGCCGACCGCCCACACCAACCATGAGCGGGCGCTGTTCATCCGATCGGGTCCGAGCCCGGCCGGCGGCGCTCCCGCAGGTAGCGCTCGAGCTCGTCGGCGATCTCGTCGGCGCTCGGCAGCGAGCCGTCCTCGTCGGTCAGCGGCGACTTCACCGACGACTGCGCCATGAACGCGTCGTAGCGCGCCTCCAGCGTGCGCACGACCCGCTGCAGGTCCTCGTTCGTCTCCATCTGCTGCGAGACGAGCTGCTGGAACTCGCGATCGGCCTGCCGCAGCTCCTCGGTGCGGAAGGCGAGCGAGGTGGCGCTCGTGACCCCCTCGAGCGCCGCCAGCGCGGGGCCTGCGGAGCCGGACTCGCCCACGTAGTGCGGCACCAGCACCGTGAACGTCGCGACGGGCGCGCGGGGGTGCAAGCGGTGCTCGATGCGGTGGATGACCGAGGCGGGAGCCGTCGAGACCGGCCGCCACGCCGAGTACTGCTCGATCAGCTCTGCCCGGTTGCCCGAGACCGTCGAGACCAGCGGGCGCGTGTGCGGCACGGGCATGCCGATCGAGGTGATGATCGTCGTCGAGGCGACCTCGAGCTCGTCGTGCAGCTCGAGCAGCGCGTCGGTGAAGCGCTCCCACAGCCAATCGGGCTCGGGGCCGGTGAGCAGCAGGAACGGCGCGCCCGCGTCGTCCTCGACCTGCAGCAGCGTGAGCGTGTGCGGCAGGTACTCCTCGATGTGGTCCTCGTTGAACAGCATCCGCGGGCGGCGCGAGCGGTGGTCGATGAGGATGTCGGTGTCGAACTCCACCACCGGGCGGTGCGGCAGCGTGTCGAGCACGGCGGCGGCAGCGGCCTCCGCCGCGGCACCGGCATCGACGAAGCCGTGCAGGGCGATCACGAGGTCGAGGCCGCGCGGCACCGTCTCGAGATCCTCGAGGGCGAGGGTCAGGTCACGGGGCTCGAACACTGCTCCAGACTAGTGAACCCAGCGGCGCCGGTATCCTCGTGACCCATGCCCATCCCTGCGCTCTCCATCATCGCCCGCCCCGAAGACGCCACCGCCGAGCTCATCGTGCACGGCGTGCGCCCCGGCGAGACGCCAGAGGCCGACGGCTTCGACAGCGAGCTGCTCGTCGGTCTCGGCGCCACCGGCAAGCGCGAGCAGGTCGTGCGCGGCGTCGTCGACGGTCGTCGCGTCGCGTTCGTGGGGCTGGGCGACCAGGTGACCTCGGACCGCCTGCGCGAGGTCGCCGGCGCGGCCGTGCGCGCGCTGCGGGAGGTGCCGACGATCGCCCTGGCGCTGCCGGTCGCCACGAGCGACGACGTGCTCGCCGTGCTCGAGGGCGCCGCGCTCGGCGCCTACCGCTACGACGGGCTGAAGACCGCGCCGAAGCCGGGCGTGCTCGAGATCGCGGTGGTCGCCGGCGAGGCAGAGGTCTCCGAGACCGTCGTCGCGATGGCCCAGGCCGCCACGCAGGCCGTGTGGACCACGCGCGACCTGGCGAACATGCCGCCCAACCTGCTGAGCCCCGTCACGTTCGCCGACATCGTCGCCGCGCAGGCGCCCGAGGCAGGGCTGAGCGTGGTCGTGCGCGACGAGGAGCGCCTGCGCCGCGAGGGCTTCGGCGGCATCGTCGGCGTCGGCCAGGGGTCGAGCCGGCCGCCGCGCCTCGTCACGGTCGAGCACGCGCCCGAGAACGCCACCCGCCACGTGGTGCTGGTCGGCAAGGGCATCACCTTCGACTCGGGCGGCCTCTCGCTGAAGCCCGCCGCCTCGATGCAGCACATGAAGTACGACATGACCGGCGCCGCGACCGTCTACGCGGTCACCGTCGCCGCGGCGGCGCTGCAGCTGCCGATCCGCATCACCGCCCACCTGTGCCTCGCAGAGAACATGGTCTCCTCGACCTCGACACGCCCGGACGACGTCATCACCATCCGCGGCGGCAAGACCGTCGAGGTCACCAACACCGACGCCGAGGGCCGGCTGGTCATGGCCGACGGCCTCGTGCTCGCCAGCGAGGCGCAGCCCGACGCGATCATCGACGTCGCCACCCTCACCGGCGCGCAGGTGGTGGCGCTGGGCAGCCGCGTCAGCGGCGTGATGGGCAACGACGGCGCCTTCGTCGACGCCGTGGTGCGCGCCTCGCGGGAGGTGGGCGAGCAGGTCTGGCCCATGCCCATCCCCGAGGAGATGCTGCCGATGCTCGACTCGGAGGTCGCCGATCTCGCGAACGCCAAGGTCGGCAACCGGGCCGGCGGCATGCTGCTGGCCGCGGCGTTCCTGGCCGAGTTCATCGGCGAGCGCGACGGTGCGCGCATCCCGTGGGCCCACGTCGACATCGCCGGGCCGTCGACCAACACCGGCAAGGCCTTCGGGTTCACGCCCGTCGGTGCGACCGGCGTGGTCGTGCGCGGCATCCTGCGCACCCTGTCGAAGATGTCTCGCTCGGCCGAGTAGTCCCCGAGCACCCCGGCGCGTGCGGCTAGGCTGGCAAAGGCAGGAACTGCCGAGCACCGCTGCGTCCACCGACGCGGCAACGAAGACTCATAAGGAGCAAGTGCGTGTCCGATCAGAGCTTTGACATCGTCGTCCTGGGTGGCGGCAGCGCGGGGTACGCCGTGGCGCTGCGGGCCGTGCAGCTCGGCAAGACCGTCGCGATCGTCGAGAAGGACAAGCTCGGCGGCACGTGCCTCCACAAGGGCTGCATCCCGACGAAGGCCATGCTCCACTCCGGGGAGGTCGCCGACGTCGTGCGCGAGTCCGGTGAGGCCGGCGTCGACGCCGAGCTCAAGGGCATCGACATCCAGCGCGTGACCGCCTTCCGCGAAGGCATCGTCTCGAAGAAGTTCAAGGGCCTGCAGGGGCTCATCAAGGCCAAGGGCATCCCGGTGATCGAGGGCGAGGGCGAGCTGACGTCCCCCACGACCGTGCAGGTGGGCGAGCAGACGATCACGGGCAAGAGCATCGTGCTCGCCACCGGCTCCTACCCGAAGTCGCTCCCCGGCCTCGAGATCACCGGCAACGTCATCACGAGCGAGCAGGCCCTGCAGCTCGACTGGATCCCGCAGCGCGCGGCGATCCTCGGCGGCGGCGTCATCGGCGTGGAGTTCGCGAGCGTCTGGCGCTCCTTCGGCGTCGAGGTGACGATCATCGAGGGCCTTCCTCACCTCGTGCCCAACGAGGAGGAGTCGGTCTCGAAGCAGTTCGAGCGGGCCTACAAGAAGCGCGGCATCCAGTTCAAGCTCGGCGCCCGCTTCTCGGGCGTCACGCAGGACGACTCGGGCGTGCACGTCTCGCTCGAGACCGGCGAGACCATCGACGCCGACCTGCTGCTCGTGGCCGTCGGCCGCGGCCCGGTCACCGCGAACCTCGGCTACGAGGAGGTCGGGGTGCAGATGGACCGCGGCTTCGTGACCGTCGACGAGCGCCTCCAGACCTCCGTGCCGGGCGTCTACGCCGTCGGTGACATCGTGCCCGGCCTGCAGCTCGCGCACCGCGGCTACCAGCAGGGCATCTTCGTCGCCGAGCAGATCGCGGGTCTCGACCCGCGCCCCGTCGCAGACCTCAACATCCCCAAGGTCACCTACTCCGACCCCGAGGTCGCATCCGTCGGCTACACGGAGGCGAAGGCCAAGGAGCAGTTCGGCGACGACCGGATCGAGTCCTACGAGTACTCCCTCGGCGGCAACGCCAAGAGCGAGATCGTCGGCACCGCCGGATCGGTGAAGGCCGTGCGCGTCAAGGACGGCCCCGTGGTCGGCGTCCACATGATCGGCCGCCGCGTCGGCGAGCTCATCGGCGAGGCGCAGCTCATCGTGAACTGGGAGGCGTACCCCGAGGATGTCTCCCAGCTCATCCACGCGCACCCGACGCAGTACGAGGCGCTCGGCGAGACCATGCTGAAGCTCGCGGGCACGCCGCTGCACGCCATCTGATCGATTGCCACAGGAGACACACGCATGACTGACATCAAGCTCCCCGAGCTCGGCGAGAGCGTCACCGAGGGCACGATCACCCGCTGGCTGAAGGCCGTCGGCGACGAGATCGCCGTCGACGAGCCGCTGGTCGAGATCTCGACCGACAAGGTCGACACCGAGGTGCCGTCGCCCATCGCCGGCACGCTCACCGAGATCCTGGCCGGCGAGGACGACACCGTCGAGGTCGGCGCGGTCATCGCCCGCGTCGGCGACGCCGGCGACGCGCCCGCCGAGGCCGCTCCGGCGGACGAGGCTCCCGCAGAGGAGAGCGCGACCGAGGCCGCCACCGAGGGCACCGACAGCGACGCCGACCAGGAGGCCGACGACGAGTCGGCCGCCGAGGCGCAGGAGTCGCCGTCGAAGGAGGCCGACGAGGCTCCCGCCGAGCAGGAGGCCCCCACGCCCGAGCAGGCGCCGACCGCCGACCAGGCGCCGGCCGCCGAGGGCGGCATCGACATCAAGCTCCCCGAGCTGGGCGAGAGCGTCACCGAGGGCACGATCATCCGCTGGCTGAAGGCCGTCGGCGACACGATCGAGGTCGACGAGGCCATCGTCGAGATCTCCACCGACAAGGTCGACACCGAGGTGCCGTCGCCGGTCGCCGGCACGATCTCCGAGCTGCTCGTGAACGAGGACGACACGGTCGAGGTCGGCTCCGTCATCGCACGCGTCGGCGGCTCCGCGGGCGCCCCGGCCGCCGCACCCGCCGGCGACCAGAAGACCGACGAGCCCCCGGCCGAGTCCGAGGGCTCCGCCGAGGCGCAGGACGCCGCGCCCGCCGAGCAGCCCGCGCCGGCACAGCCGTCGACCGAGCAGCCCGCGCCCGCCAAGGCGCCCGAGACCGAGGCACCGAAGGCCGCGGCACCCGAGGCCGCGGCTCCGAAGGCACCGGCGCAGCCCGCGCGCCCGGCTCCGGCAGCTCCGGCCCCGGCAGCACCGGCTCCGGCAGCCGCCGCTCCCGCACCGGCTCCGACGCCTGCCGCGGCCCCGGCCGCGCCCGCATCGTCGGGCTCCGTCTACGTCACGCCGATCGTGCGCAAGCTGGCGAACGAGCAGGGCGTCGACCTCGCCTCGGTCACCGGCACGGGCGTCGGCGGCCGCATCCGCAAGGAGGACGTGCTGGCCGCCGCGCAGGCGAAGCCCGCAGCCGCGGCCGCCAGCGGGTCGGCTCCGGCTGCAGCCGCCCCGGCCCCCGTCGAGGTGTCGCCCCTGCGCGGCACCACCGCGCCCCTCTCGCGCCTGCGCAAGGTGGTCGCGAAGCGGGCGGTCGAGTCGATGCAGACGCTCGCGCAGCTCACGACGGTCGTCGAGGTCGACGTGACGAAGGTCGCGCAGCTGCGCGACGCGAAGAAGGCCGCCTTCCAGCAGGAGACGGGCAACAAGCTCACCTTCCTGCCGTTCTTCACGCAGGCCGCCGTCGAGGCGCTCAAGTCGCACCCGCTGATCAACTCGACCGACGACGGCGAGACGATCACCTACCCGGCGACCGAGAACCTCGCGATGGCGGTCGACACCGAGCGGGGCCTGCTCACGCCGGTCATCCGCGACGCGTCGTCGAAGAGCATCAAGGAGCTCACGGCCGAGATCGCCGATCTCGCCCAGCGCACCCGCGACAACCAGCTCAAGCCCGACGAGCTGGCCGGCGGCACCTTCACGCTCACCAACACCGGCTCGCGCGGCGCGCTCTTCGACACGCCCGTCGTGTTCCAGCCGCAGCGCGCGATCCTCGGCGTCGGCACGGTCGTGAAGCGCGCCGCGGTGGTGACGGTCGACGGTCAGGACTCGCTCCAGATCCGCTCGATGGTCTACCTCGCCCTGTCGTACGACCACCGCATCATCGACGGCGCCGACGCGGCCCGCTACCTCGGCCAGGTCAAGGCTCGTCTCGAGTCGGGCGCCTTCGAGGTCTAGTCGACCCAGGCGTCGCGCAGCGTCCAACCGGCCTCGGTGCTCATCACGAGCACCGAGGCCGGTTCGCGTTCCGACACCACGCGCAGCAGCCACGCATCGCCCACCCGCTGCACCACCTCGAGGGTGCCGTCGTCGGGCATGCGCCACGGCGACGTCGCGCGCAGCTGCGGGCTGTCGGGCTCGTGCAGCCCCACCAGGCACGCCGCATCGCCGGCATCGATGCACGACTCCCGCTCGACGAGCAGCGCCGCGGCGCCGACCAGCGGGTCGTCGCCCACCGCGCTCTCGGGGGCGGATGCGTCGGCGCCGGCCGCGCCGTCGTCCGCCGCCTCGGTCGCGGGTGCGGTCGCGTCGGCCGCTGCAGGCTCCCCCTGCGGTGCGGCCGCCGCTGGCGACGGCACCACCGCGATGGTCGGCAGCGCGATCTCGGCATCCGCCGAGGCAGCACCGGCACCGGCGGAGGCCGCCGACCATGCCAGTGCGCCCGCGACCACGAGGGAGATCGCGCCGGCGCCCGCGAAGCCCCAGAAGCGCGGCCGCACGGTGCCGAGCGACGCGCGGAGCCGGTCGATCGCGGTGCCCGCCGACGGCAGGGCCTCCAGCAGCAGCGCCACGCGAGCCCAGACGGCCTCGAGCCCGACCGCCCGCTCGCGGCGACGCATCCGCGGCCTCGGCGCCGACGACACCGCCGCGGGTGCGTCGAGCGTCAGCGGCAGCGCCGGCCACGCGCGCAGCAGCGCCTCGCCCGCGCCCGCCAGGTCGCGCGCCTCGAGCGCCGGCTCGACCGCCGCGGGCAGCGGTCGTCCGCAGGCGTCGGCCAGCAGCAGGGCGAGCTCGCGCCAGCCGGCGACGTCGGCCGCCACGGCCTCGCTCGCGTCGCGCCACGCCCGACTGGGCCGCTCGGTCTCGATGCGTGCGCCCTCGGCCGTCAGCAGCGGCGCGCCGTCGGCGTCGAGACGGTCGTCTGGGAGCGGCTGTTCCTCCACCCGGTCACCGGGCTGCCGGTGACGGTCGACACCTACCAGCCCAACCGTGCGCAGCGCCGGCTGCTGCGCGCCCGCGACGGCCACTGCCGCTGGCCCGGCTGCGCCAACCCCGTCTCCCGCGCCGACGTCGACCACACGCGCGACTTCGCGAAGGGCGGGATGACCACGCTGTCGAACCTCGCGCACCTCTGTAGACGGCACCACACCATGAAGCACGCCACCCGCTGGACCGTGCGGCAGCTGCCCGACGGGGTGCTCGAATGGACCAGCCCCCTCGGCACCATCCACCGCGACGAACCCGAACCCCAAGGGCCACGCTTCGCCGACACACCCTCCTCGGACCCGTGGGAGAGCATCTGGGCGATCCCCATCGGCATCGTCGCCCCACCCAGCCCCGACGAACCACCCTGGGTCTACGGCACCACCTGGGCGGCCTGGGCACCCGACCCGGCGACCACCCGCCCGAACTCGGCAGGCTCGGCATCTGCATGACCTGACCGAGTCGGCATCCGGTCGCACGCTGGTCCGGCTGCCTCAGGTCGTGCGCACCTCGTCGGCGAGCTCGCCGGGCGAGTTGGCCGCGATGTGGGCGTCCTCCTGCTCGCGCCAGAGCGTCCACCAGGAATCGTCGCCGTCGCGCGCCAGCGCACGCGCGTGGCGCAGCTCCTCGGGTGCCTCGAGCCAGATCGCGAGGTCGGCGTGCTCACGGCTCTCGAGCGTCAGCGAGCCGCACCCCTCGATGATGAGCGCCTCGCCAGGCACGGCGCCGTCCTCCTCGCGCCAGTCGCCGAGCTCCCAGTCCCAGCGCCGCCATGAGGCCGCGGCGCCCACGGCCAGCGGCATCAGGATCGCCCGCTCGAGCAGGCGCGAGCCGGTCGCGAGGCCGTGCCAGCCGGCGTAGAGGTCGTCCATGTGGATGACGCGCGCGCCGGTCTCCGCCGCGAGCCGCTCGGCGAGCTGGGTCTTGCCCGAGCCGGAGCGCCCGTCGATGATCGTGATCACCGTGCCCCCTCCCAGATCGGTGCGAACGATCCTGTCGCGACCGACACCGCGATGGCGGCAGCCGCGACGGCGATCGCGAGGATCAGCAGCGCCGCGTCGTGCCAGCCGACCGTCGACGGCCTCGCCCAGGTGCGCACCGAGCCGCCGAAGCCTCGCGCCTCCATCGCCGTCGCGAGGGTGCCGCCGCGGCGCAGCGCCACGACGAGCAGCGCGAACGCCGCTTGCAGCGCCCGCCGCACCGCGCCGGTGTCACCGAGCCCGCGTGCTCGGCGCGCGAGCGCGACCTGCCGCCAGTCCTCTCCCAGCACGCCGAACAGCCGGGTGCCGGCGAGCGCCGCGAGCACGAAGCGGTGCGGCAGCCGCGCCACCTGCGCCAGTCCGTCGGCGAGCCGGGTCGGGTCGAGCCCGACGAGCCCGACGAGGGTCGGCACACCGAGCGCGAGCACGCGCAGCCCGATGGCGAGCGCCAGCTCGATCGAGTGGTCGCTGATCACCGCGAGCCAGAGCCGCGCGTGGATGCGTCCGCCCGGCTCGGCGTAGAGCAGCATGCTCACCGCCGACAGCGGTGCCGCGATCAGCAGCGGCCACGATCGGCGCAGGACCGTGCGCGGCCCGATGCCGACCGCAGCGAAGACGAGCAGCCAGGCGCCGAGCGCGACCGCCGCGGTGACGACGTCGATCGTCAGCAGCATCGGGATGGAGTACAGCACCGCGGCCGCGATCGGCGTGACGGGATTCAGTCGGTCGATCACGGTGGTGCGACGCTGCGACGTCCCGGGCGCGGCCACGACGGTCGATGGCCGCGAACGTCCTCCGCGCGTGCGATGCGCACGTGCACCAGAGTCGGTCGCGCGCGCCTTCGCGCCGTCGGAAGACGATTGCCTCACGATGCACCGCCCAGCCGCAGCACCCGGTCGCCGAGCACCCGCTCGACATCCGCGTCGTGCGTGACCGCGACCACCGCGCATCCCTGGTCGTCGACCAGCGAGGCGATGAGCCGCACCATCTCCTGCCAGGTGCGGCGATCCTGCCCGAAGGTCGGTTCGTCGAGCACCATCACGCGCGGCGCCGGCGCGAGCACCGTCGCCACGGAGAGCCGGCGCTGCTCGCCGCCCGAGAGCGTGAACGGGTTGGCGTCGGCGAGCGCCTCGAGCCGCAGCGCCGCGAGCAGGGCGCCGACGCGCGCGTCGACCTCAGGCTGCGGCAGCGCCAGCGCCAGCAGGCCCGCTGCGATCTCGTCGCGCACCCGCGCGGCGACGAACTGGTGCTCGGGCTGCTGGAAGACGGTGCCGATGCGCCGCGACAGCTGCTTCGGCCGCCATCGGATCGGCTCCGGCGCCGCCACGTCGCTGCGCAGTGCTTCGGTCGCCACCACCCGGCCCGAGACCGGCGGCAGCAGACCGCCCAGCGTGAGCGCCAGCGTCGACTTGCCGGCGCCGTTCGGGCCGGTCACGACCAGCGCCTCCCCCGCCCGGATCGACAGCTCGACCGCCTCGTGCACCGCGACCCGACCGCGTCCTGAGCGCAGCGCATCCGTCGTCAGGAGCGCATCGCGCGGCGCACCCTGCTCGACCGAGCGGCGCCCGCGCGCGACATCGACCGGCAGGCCCGGCACCCAGACGCCGTCGTGCGCGAGCTGCTCTCGGTGGCGGTCGAGCACCTCGTGCGGCGAGCCGTCGGCCGCTGCTCCCCCGCCTGCCTCGAGCACCACGACGCGGTCGACCACTGGCAGCCAGGTGTCGACGCGGTGCTCGACGACCACGAGCGTCGCGCCGGTGTCGGCGGCGACGCGCGCCACCGCATCCCGCACCTCGACGACCCCGACGGGGTCGAGGTTGGCGGTCGGCTCGTCGAGCAGGATGAGCCCCGGCCGCATCGCGATGACGCCGGCGAGCGCCAGCCGCTGCCGCTGCCCGCCCGAGAGCGCCGCGGTCGATCGGTCGAGGCCGACGTCGAGGCCGACCGCGTCGAGCGCCGCCCGCACCCGCAGCCAGATCTCGTCGCGCGGCACCGCCAGGTTCTCGCAGCCGAAGGCCACGTCGTCGCCGACGCGCGACATGATCGTGTTCGCCTGCGGATCCTGCAGCACCAGCCCGGCGGTGCCGCGCAGCCGCGTCGGGTGCGCGCCGTCGACGGTCAGCTCTCCCGACTCGTCGCCCTCGTCCTCGCCGCCGAGCACGCCGGCGAGCGCGGCGAGCAGGGTCGACTTGCCCGCGCCGGAGGGCCCGAGCAGCAGCACGCGCTCGCCGGGCTCGATGTCGAGGTCGAGCCCGGCGACAGCGGGCGCCTGGCGGCTCGCGTGCCGCCAGCCCCAGCCGCGGGCCCGGATGCGGGAGCCGGTCACCGGGTGCGCGACCGCCCCGACGCGAAGCGGTCGAGCACGCCCGTCGCGGCGAGCGCACGCGTCAGCAGCCAGCCGAGCAGGCCGGCCAGCAGCGCGCCCGAGACGATGAGGCAGGCGAGGTAGATGACGAGGAATTCGCCGCTCATGGCCAGGTTGCCGGAGGTGAAGAGCTCGAGGGTCCAGGCGAAGACGCCCGAGGCGGCGCCCGCGAGCATCGCGACGAGCACGCCGAAGCGGCGGTACGCGAAGAGCAGGAAGATCAACTCGGCGCCGAGTCCCTGCGCGACGCCGGAGTAGACGGTCTCGATCGACCACTGCGCACCGAGCAGCATCGAGACGCTGGCGGCGAGCAGCTCGACGAAGAGCGCGGCGCCGGGCTTGCGGATGATGAGCCCGCCGAGCACGCCGCCGATCAGCCAGATGCCGACGGCGAGGCCGCCGAAGCCGGGCGTCAGCGCGTCCATCGCGCTGAACCAGACGAAGCCGACGCCGTTCCAGACGACGAACAGCAGGCCGGTCGCGACGCCGAGCACGGCGGCGACGACGATGTCGACGACCCGCCAGCGAACCAGTCGACGAGCGGGTGCGGTGGCATCCGACAGGGCGGATGCGGTGGGTGCGGTGCCGTCGACGGTGGCGCCGACGGGCTGGGATGCGTTGTGCATGAGTGCCTTCCTCGAACGAGACGGCACGGGTGATGTGTCCTCCCTGCGCTGGCATGATCCAGATCAGGTTTGACGGTCGAAGACTTCGGTCTTCCTCTCAGCCCGGCGCACCGGACTCCCGTGTCGCAGAGAGTCTAGCCCGGTTGCGCCGCACGCGTCGGCACCTAGGCTGGTCGCGTGCAGGGCATCGGATCGTTCGTGGCCATCGGCGACAGCTTCACGGAGGGCGTCGGCGACGAGCTGCCCGACGGCTCCGTGCGGGGCTGGGCCGACTTCGTCGCCGCGGGCCTCGCGACCGCGCAGGGCGGGCCGGTGCGCTACGCGAACCTCGCGATCCGCGGCCGGAAGCTCGGCGGCATCCTGCACGAGCAGCTCGAGGCCGCCATCGCCCTCGGGCCCGACGCGATCAGCATCAACGGCGGCGGCAACGACATCCTGCGCCCGCGCGTCGCGATCGACCACGTCGGCGAGCGCCTGGCCGAGGCCGCGCACCGCATCGCTGCCGCCGGCATCCGCCCGATCATGCTCTCGGGCGGCAACCCGAGCGCCGTGATGCCGATCGGCGCGGTCATGCAGCGGCGCGGCGACGCGCTCGCCCGGGCGGTGCGGGCGCGCGTCGCCGACCTCGACGCGCCCTACGTCGACAACTGGAGCGACCCCGAGCTGCGCGCGCCGCGCTTCTGGTCGCGCGACCGGCTGCACCTGAACGCCGCCGGCCACGCGCACGTGGCGCGCAACGTGCTGCGCGCGCTCGGCTACGACGCGCCGGAGGGCTGGCGCGACCTCGCGGGCACCTCGACCGCCGAGGGCATGCGCGACATCGGCTACTACCGCGAGTTCGTGCTGCCGTGGCTCGGCCGCCGCTTCACCGGCCGCTCCTCCGGCGACGGCCGCGACCCGAAGCTGCCCGGCTTCGTCGAGGTGCCGCCGATCGGCTGAGCGGTCAGCGGGCGGTCAGGCCGCGGGGGCCGTCACGAAGTCGATCAGCTCCTCGACGCGCCCCAGCAGCTCGGGCTCGAGGTCGTTCCAATCGCGCACGCGGGAGCGCATGCGCTGCCACGCCCTCCCGACGTCCTCCTGGCTGCCATGGGGCATGCCGAGCCGCTGGAGCGTGCCGCGCTTCCAGTCCTCGCCGCGCGGCACCTCTGGCCAGGCCGCGATGCCCAGCCGCGCCGGCTTGATCGCCTGCCAGATGTCGATGAACGGATGCCCGACGATGCGCACGTGCGCACCGTGCGGCCCGCTCGTCACGGCCTCGGCGATGCGGGTCTCCTTCGAGCCGCGCACGAGGTGGTCGAGCAGGATGCCGAGCCGCCGCTCGCGGGTCGGCCGGAACTCCGCCACGATCGCGGCCAGGTCGTCGGCGCCGTGCAGCGGCTCGACCACGACGCCCTCGACGCGCAGGTCGTGGCCCCACACCTGCTCGACCAGCTCAGCGTCGTGCACGCCCTCGACGAGGATGCGGCTCGGCAGCGCCACGCGCGCCTTCAGGTCGGCGACGGCGCGAGAGCCCGATGCGGTGCGGGTGGGACCTGCGGCCGCCTTCGCCGCGGCCGGCACCAGCTCGACCTCGACGCCGTCGACGAAGAAGCCACGGCCGAGCGGGAACGCCCGCACCTTGCCGCGCCGATCCTCGAGGTGCACGTTGCCCGACTCGACGCCGACGACAGCGCCGACGTAGCCGTCGTGCCGCTCGACGACCAGCTCGCGCTCGGCCGGCACCCGCCTGGGCGGAGCGGGCGTGCGTGCCGCCCTCGCCTCCGCGGAGAGCACGTCTCCGCCCCAGGAGCCCCAGTCCATCCCGATGCCGTTCGCCACCGGATGAGCCTACGTCGAGGTCACTCCCGCAGCCGTGCGACGGCCCGGAGCGCCTCGAGATCGCCCTGCACGAGGATGCGCGTGACGACCGACTCCTCCCAGCGCGCGAGCCCGTCGCGCACCCGATCGATCGGCCCGATCAGCGCGATCTCGTCGACGAGCCGCGTCGGCACGGCGGCGATCGCCTCGGCCTTGCGGCCCGCGAGGTAGAGCTCCTGGATCGCGAGGCACTCCGCCTCGAACCCGAGCCGCGCGACCGCGTCGAAGTGGAAGTTCGCGCCCTTCGCCCCCATGCCGCCGACGTAGAGCGCGATCATCGGCCGCAGCCGATCGGCGGCCGCCTCGACGTCGTCGTCGACGACGATCGGCACCGGCACCGACACCTCGAAGGCATCCGCCGGCGGCAGCGCCGCGTCGCGCTTGGCGAAGCCCTCCGCGAGCAGCGCCCGCGCGTCGGCGTCGTTCGCGGGCGAGAACAGGAACGGCAGCCAGCCGTCGGCGATCTCAGCGGCCAGGGCGGTGTTCTTCGGGCCCTCGGCCGCGAGGTGGATCGGGATGTGCGGGCGCACCGGGTGGAGCGTCGACATCAGCGGCTTGCCGAGCCCGGTCGTGCCCTCGCCCGTCAGCGGCAGCGGCAGCTGCGGCCCCGCGGCCGTCACCGGCGCCTCGCGCGCCATGATGCTGCGCAGGATCGCGACGTACTCGCGGGTGCGCGCCAGCGGCTTCGGGAACGGCTGGCCGTACCAGCCCTCCACCACCTGCGGGCCGCTGACGCCGAGCCCCAGGATCACCCGGCCGCCCGAGAGGTGGTCGAGCGTCATCGCGGTCATCGCCGTCGAGGCGGGCGTGCGCGCCGACAGCTGCGCGATGCCGGTGGCGAGACCGATGGTCGTCGTCGACGCTCCCCACCATGCCAGCGGCGTGAACGCATCCGACCCGTAGGCCTCGGCCGTCCACACCGAGTCGAAGCCGAGCCGCTCGGCCTCCTGCACCGCCTCGAGCGCGCCTGCCGGCGGGCCGGCCTTCCAGTAGCCGAGCATGTAGCCGTAGTCCATGCAGCGATCGTGGCATCCCCACGGGCCGCAGCGGCGCCGGTTGTCGGCGATCCACGACGCGGCCGCGATCGGCGCGGGCTCCTTAGGCTGGCCGCATGGACTTCCGCATCTTCACCGAGCCCCAGCAGGGCGCCTCCTACGACGAGCTGCTCGCGGTCGCGCTGCGCACCGAGCAGCTCGGCTTCGACGGCTTCTTCCGCTCCGACCACTACCTGCGCATGGGCGACGGCGACCCGGGTTACGGGCCGACGGATGCGTGGACGACGCTGGCAGGGCTCGCTCGCGACACCGAGCGGGTGCGGCTGGGCACGCTCGTCTCCTCCGTCACCTACCGGCTGCCGGGGATCCTCGCCGTGCAGGCGGCGAACGTCGACCAGATGTCGGGCGGCCGCGTCGAGCTGGGCCTCGGCACCGGCTGGTTCGAGCGGGAGCACACCGCGTTCGGCATCCCCTTCCCCGAGCGGCGCTTCGACCTGCTCGAGGAGCAGCTGGCGATCGTCACCGGGCTGTGGGCGACCCCCGCAGGGGCGCGCTTCACCTTCGAGGGCGACCACTACCGGCTCGAGGACTCCCCGGCCCTGCCGAAGCCGACGCAGGCGCGGCTGCCGGTGATCGTCGGAGGCCTGGGCGAGCGGCGCACTCCGCGACTGGCGGCCGAGTTCGCCGACGAGCACAACCTGCCGTTCCCCGCCTTCGACCGCATCCGTCCGCTGTTCGCCGCGCTCGATCGCGCCGTCGAGCAGGCCGAGCGCAGCCGGCCGATCGTGCGCTCGGCAGCGCTCGTGACGGTGGTCGGCGACGACCCGGCGACATTCGCCCGCCGCGCGGCGGCGATCGGCCGGGAGCCGGCGGAGCTGCGCGAGCACGGCGTCGCGGGCACCCGTGCAGAGGTCGAGGACCGGATCGGAGCGCTCGCCGAGGCGGGCGTCGAGCGGCTCTACCTGCAGGTGCTCGACACGACCGACCTCGACCACCTCGACGAGATCGCGTCCATGGTGGGTGTGCGCGCCGCGGCAGCCTGAGCGCGGACGCCGGAGTCCGGGGACGCGAAAGGGGGCTGCCCGCAGGCAGCCCCCTTCGTGCGTCCGTCGAGCGTCAAGCGCTGGCGCGACCGCGGTTCTTGGTCAGCAGGCCGTAGATCAGCAGCACGATGATCGCACCACCGATGGCCAGCAGCCACGTCGAGATGTCGAAGAAACCCTCGATGCCGGTGTTGAACAGCACCGAGCCGATGAAGCCTCCGAGCAGCGCTCCGACGACACCGAGGATGAGGGTCATGATCCAGCCACCGCCCTGACGGCCGGGGAGGATCAGCTTTGCGATAGCACCGGCGATGAGGCCGAGGACGATCCAACCGAGAATGCCCATGTGTTGTGGTCCCTTCTCTGTGCAGCGGTGCAAGGTGACTCCGCTGGGCCCCGCCGTTGCGGAACCAGGAATACCTTGGCGCAGATTCCTGGTGGATTCCTGCACGGCACCTGAGTGACGCATAGGTCAGCCGGCTGCGCGCTCCAGTACGATCTCGCGCACCCGCGCCGCGTCCGCCTGGCCGCGCATCGCCTTCATGACGGCACCGATGACCGCACCCGCGGCCTGCACCTTGCCGTCGCGGATCTTCGCGAGCACGTCGGGCTGGGCGGCGAGCGCCTGGTCGACGGCCGCCACGAGCGCGGTCTCGTCGGTGACCACCTGCAGGCCGCGCGCGGCGGCCACCTCGCTCGGGCTGCCCTCGCCGGCGATGACGCCCTCGAGCGCCTGGCGCGCCAGTCGGTCGTTGAGCGTGCCCGCGTCGATGAGCTGCTGCAGCTCGGCGACGTGCGCCGGCTCGACCAGCGACTCGGCCTCGACGCCGCGCTCGTTGGCGACGCGGGCGATCTCGCCCGTCCACCACTTGCGCGCCGACTGGGGCGATGCGCCGGCGGCCACCGTGGCCTCGAGCAGGTGCAGCATGTCGCCGTTCACGACGTCCTGGAACTCGAGGTCGGTGAAGCCCCAGTCGCCCTTGAGACGGCGACGACGGGCGACGGGCTGCTCGGGCAGCTCGGCGCGCAGCTCCTCGACCAGCGCTCGGCTCGGCTGCACGGGCAGCAGGTCGGGCTCGGGGAAGTAGCGGTAGTCGTCGGCATCCGACTTGGGGCGTCCCGGGCTGGTGGTGCCGGTGTCCTCGTGCCAGTGGCGCGTCTCTTGCGTGATCGTGCCGCCGGCGTCGAGGATCGCCGCCTGGCGCTGGATCTCGTAGCGCACGGCGCGCTCGACCGAGCGCAGCGAGTTGACGTTCTTCGTCTCGGTGCGGGTGCCGAGCTTCGCGTCGCCGCGCGGGCGCAGGCTCACGTTGGCGTCGCAGCGCAGGTTGCCGCGCTCCATCCGCGCCTCGGAGATGCCGAGCGACAGCACGATGTCGCGGATGGTGGCGACGTAGCGCTTCGCGATCTCCGGTGCGTCGTGCTCGGCGCCGAAGATCATGTTCGTGACGATCTCCACCAGTGGCACGCCCGCCCGGTTGTAGTCGACCAGCGAGTACTCGGCGCCCTGGATCCGGCCGGTCGAGCCGCCCACGTGCGTGAGCTTGCCGGCGTCCTCCTCCATGTGGGCGCGCTCGATCGGGATGGTGACGATGCGGCCGTCGGCCAGCTCGATCTCGACCTGCCCGTCGAAGGCGATGGGCTCGTCGTACTGCGAGATCTGGTAGTTCTTCGGGGTGTCCGGGTAGAAGTAGTTCTTGCGCGCGAAGCGGCTCGACTCGGCGATCTGGCAGCCGAGCGCGAGGCCCAGCGAGATCGACGAGCGCACCGCCTGCTGGTTGACCACCGGCAGACTGCCGGGCAGGCCGAGGCTCAGCGGGTCGATCAGCGTGTTGGGCGCGGCGTCGTGGAACTCCGGATTAGCGGGGTTCGGCGCGGCGGAGAACATCTTCGTGCGGGTGCCGAGCTCGACGTGCACCTCGAAGCCGAGCACGGGCTCGAACAGCTCGAGGGCCTTGTCGAAGTCCATCAGCCTGTCCTTCATCGGGTCGCCTCCGCAAGCTCCGGTGCCTTCGTCGTCAGGATGCCGCCCCAGCGGTCGGCGAGCAGCGCCTCGATGGTGGCGCCGGCGCGGTAGAGCCGCTCGTCCTCGAACATCGGCGCCAGCAGCTGCAGGCCGACGGGCAGGCCGTCGTCGCCGAGCCCCATCGGCAGCCCCATGCCGGGGATGCCGGCGAGGTTGGCCGGGATCGTCGTGATGTCGTTGGCGTACATCGCGAGCGGGTCGTCGAGCTTCTCGCCGAGCTTGAACGCCGTGGTGGGCGCGGCCGGGCTGATGAGGATGTCGGCCTGCTCGAACGCGGCGTCGAAGTCGCGCTGGATGAGCGTGCGCACCTTCTGCGCGGAGCCGTAGTAGGCGTCGTAGTAGCCGGCGGAGAGGGCGTAGGTGCCGAGGATGATGCGGCGCTTCACCTCGGAGCCGAAGCCAGCCTCGCGCGATGCCGCCATGACGTCCTCGACGGTCTGGCCGGGTCGCTCGACGCGCAGGCCGAACCGCACGGAGTCGAAGCGTGCGAGGTTCGACGAGGCCTCCGCCGGGAGGATCAGGTAGTAGGCGGCGACCGAGTACGCGAACGACGGGCACGAGACCTCGACGACGTCAGCACCCGCATCCGTCATGAGCTGCACCGCCTCCTGGAAGCGGGCGTCGACGTCGGCGGCGATGCCGTCGCTGTCGAGCTCCTTGACCACGCCGACCTTCATGCCCTGCAGGCTGCCGGCCGCCGCGCCCTCTCGGGCGGCGGCGGCGAACGACGGCCAGGCGCGGTCGAGGCTGGTGGAGTCGTGCGGGTCGTAGCCGCCGATGACGTCGTGGATGAGCGCCGAGTCGAGCACGGTGCGCGTGACGGGGCCGACCTGGTCGAGGCTCGACGCCAGCGCGATCGAGCCGTAGCGGCTGACGCCGCCGTAGGTGGGCTTGACGCCGACGGTGCCGGTGACGGATGCGGGCTGGCGGATCGAGCCGCCGGTGTCGGACCCGAGCGCGAAGGGCGCCTCGAACGCGGCCACCGCAGCGGCCGAGCCGCCGCCGGAGCCGCCGGGGATGCGGTCGGTGTCCCAGGGGTTGCGAGTGGGGCCGTAGGCGGAGTGCTCGGTCGACGAGCCCATCGCGAACTCGTCCATGTTGGTCTTGCCGAGCGGCACGAGGCCCGCGGCCTTCAGGCGCGCGACGGGCGTGGCGTCGTACGGGGGCACCCAGCCCTCGAGGATGCGCGAGCCCGAGGTCGAGGGCATGCCGATCGTGCAGAGCACATCCTTGATGGCGACCGGCGCTCCGGCGAGCGCGTGCAGCTGCTCGCCCGCGGCGCGGCGCTCGTCGACGGCGCGCGCCTGGTCGAGCGCGCCGGCGTTGATGTGGAGGAAGGCGTGGATCTCGCCGTCGACCGCGGCGATCCGGTCGAGGTGCGCCTGGGTCGCCTCGACGCTCGAGACCTCGCCGCTCGTGAGCAGGCCTGCGAGCTCGTGGCCCGCGAGGCGCGTGAGGTCGCCGCTCACTGCTCCTCCCCCAGGATCGCCGAGACGCGGAAGCGCTCGCCGTCGTGGCTGGGGGCGCCGCGCAGCGCCTGCTCGGTGGTCAGCGTGTCGCCCACGATGTCGTCGCGCATGACGTTGGCCATCGGCACCGGGTGGCTCGTCGCCGGCACGTCGTCGCCGGCGACCCGGTTGACGGTGGCGATCGCGTCGACGATCTTCGCCAGCTCGCTCGTGAGGCTCGTCACCTCGTCGTCGGTGAGCGCGATGCGGGCCAGTCCAGCCAGGTGCTGGACCTCCTCGCGGGTGATCTCGGACATGCGTCTCCTCGTCGGCTGCGGGGGTTCGCTCAATCCTACGGCTGTGCGATCAGGGCCCAGACCGCCAGGGCCTCGAGCAGCACGGCCGCCACGACGCAGCTCCAGCGGTGGTCGGCCGCGATCGCGAGCGCTTCCCGCACGATCGCGCCCGGCCGGTACGAGGGCCGCGTCCAGGCGCCGACGACCGTGCCGTCGATGCCCGCCTCGGCGAGCAGCCAGGCCGTGCGGTAGGCGTGATACTCGCTCGTGACCACCGCGAGCGGCAGCTCGGTGACCAGCGACCTCGAGAGCGCGAGGTTCTCGCGGGTGCTCGTCGACCGCTCCTCGAGATCGATGGCTGCGGCCGGCACACCCAGGTGCTGCTGGAGATGCTCGGCCATCGCCGACGCCTCGGTGCGCACCTCGTCGTTGCCCTGGCCTCCCGAGACCAGGATGCGGGCGCCGGGTCGGGCATCGAGCGCCTCGCGCCAGAGCTCGGCCCCGCGCTCGACCCGACGGCGCAGCAGCGGGCCGACGGCGCGCCCGCGCAGGCCCGCGCCCAGGATCAGCACCGTGCCGGGCGCAGGCTCGGCGCGCGAGCGGCGCGCGTAGAGCGCCATCGCCGTCAGCAGCACGGCGAAGGCGAGGCCCGCGGCCCACAGAGGGAGCGCGAGCAGCAGCAGCGCGCGGGCGACGGCCGGGGCCGGCACAGCCGCGAGCGCGATGCCGGCGGCGAGCAGCAGCATGCCCGCGCCGAGCAGCGCGATGAGCACGTCGGTCGCGCGCACCCGCACCAGCCGGGTCAGCACCAGCGCGTGCCAGAGCGAGCCGCCGCCGAGTCCGGCGGTCGCGATGGCGGCGGCGCTCACCAGCAGCGGCTCGGGCACGGCCGGGGCGAGCACGAGCGCGAGCAGGCAGGTGGCGGCCGTGACGAGCGCGACGGCGCCGAGCGCGGGGCGGAGCACCCGCATCCGCCGCCCGTCTGCCACGCTCAGCACCCTACAAGCGGCGCGTCGCGCTTGCGCCGCGATCGAACGTGTGTTCGAATGTCGGGCATGCGATGGGAAGGCCAGACCGCGACGCACATCGACGCCGACGCCCTGCCCGGTCTCGAGGAGCGCGCGAGCGTGCTCGAGTCGTGGCCGACGCCGGGCTTCGACGGCATGTCGTTCCTCGAGATCACCGCGAAGAGCGCGCTGAACCACGTGCCGGGCGACGGCTTCATGGGCGGCACGTGGACGATCAACCCCTACCGCGGCTGCCAGCACGCGTGCCGCTACTGCTTCGCGCGCAACACCCACACCTATCTCGACCTCGACGCGGGCGCCGACTTCGACTCGCGCATCGTCGTGAAGGCCAACCTGGTCGACGTGCTGGAGCGCGAGCTCGCCGGGCCGCGGCGCGACGTGCAGGCGGTGCAGCTGGGCACGAACACCGACCCGTATCAGCGCGCCGAGGGCCGCTACCGGCTCATGCCCGGCGTGCTGCGGGCGCTCGCTCGGCACGGCGCCTCGATCTCGATCCTCACGAAGGGCACGCTGCTGCGCCGCGACCTGCCGCTCTTGGCCGAGATCGCGAAGGAGGTGCCGGTCTCGGTGGCGATGTCGATCGCGATCTTCGACGACGAGCTGCAGCAGCAGGTGGAGCCGGGCACCCCGACGACGCGCTCACGGCTCGAGACGGTTCGGGCCGTGCGCGAGGCCGGGCTCGACTGCGCCGTCTTCGCGATGCCGATCCTGCCCGGGCTCACCGACACCCGCGCGCATCTCGAGGGCGCGTTCGCGGCGATCGCCGAGGCGGGCGCGACGAGCGCGATCGCCAGCGCCCTGCACCTGCGGCCCGGCGCGCGCGAGTGGTACACGGCCTGGCTGCGGCAGGAGCATCCGGAGCTCGTGCCGCTCTACGGCCGCGTGTACGGGGGCGGCACCTACGCGCATCCGGAGTACCGCGCGTGGTTGCGCGAGCGCATCCGCCCGCTCGTGCGCCGCCACCGGCTCGCGCCCGTGCGCACGACCGCGGGCACCGGGCTCGCCGCTCCCCCGCCGCGCGCGCGGCAGCTGCCGTCGACGAGCGAGCCGCTGCCGGCGACGACGCTGTTCTGAGCTCAGACCTCGTGCGCGCGCAGTCCCCTGTGGCGCGCCGCTCTCGCGACCGCACGGTCGGTCGTCGCGAGCTGGGCACCGAGAAGCTCTGCAGTGTGCACCACGACCGCGTCGGGCATTCGGAGGCCCGTTTCACTGCGGATGGTCGCGATCGCCGCCGCGCCGTCCGCAGAGAGCGCGATTCGTGCCACACCGAGCTGTTCGATAGCCCGCTCGGCGCGGCTCAGGATGCCTCTGCTGGCCGGGTGCGCGAGACATTCAGCGATCGTCAGCACACTCGCAGCCAGCGGCGCGGGCGCGAGACTGTTGAGGAGCTCCTCGGTTCGTGCGTGCAGCGCGTCATCCCCGTCGAGGTGCGCGATGATCACGCCGGCGTCGAGCACGACCACCGCCGGAGAGGCTTGGCTCACGCGGGCCACTCCGCACGCAGACGCTCGCGTTCGCCGGGCTCGTACACGCCGGAGAGCGCGCCCGCAGTCGTACGGATTGCCTCGAGTCGCTCGGCGATCGCCTGCTCGACGGCGCTCTCAGCGTGTTCTGCGCCACGTTCGATGAGCTTGCGCAGCAGCGCCGGCCGGTCGTCGCGCAGTTCGGGCCAGGCGCGAGCCGCGATGTCGAGCGCGTGCTCGATCGCCTCGGTCTCCGTGATGGAATGTCGCGGCCTTGTCGTCGGCATGGCTTGAGTGTAGCACCGGCCACTCGGTGCAGCACTGACCCTGTGGCGCCTGGGCCGGTCAGCGGCTCGGCCAGTGCCAGCCCGGCTGGTCGAGCGGGCCCTCGCGGCCCGCGACGACCGTCTCGCCCGACTGCTTCTCGAGCTCGATCCGCAGGCCCCCGAGCTCCTCGGCCAGCCGCGGGTGGTGGGTCACGACGATCACCTGGGTCGACGCGGCCGCCGAGCGGATGCGCTCGGCGAGGGCAGGCAGCAGATCGGCGTGGAGGCTGCGCTCGGGCTCGTTCAGCACGATGAGGCTCGGCTTCTCGGCCGACAGCATCGCGGCGGTCAGCAGCAGGTACTGCAGCGTGCCGTCCGAGAGCTCCGGCGCCGTCAGCGGCCGCAGCATGCCCGGCTGCGCCAGCGCAACCGTCATGCGCCCGTCGACGACCGGCAGATGCAGGGCCGAGCCCGGGAACGCATCCTCGATCGCCCTCGAGAGCTCGCGGTCCCATCCCAGCTCGACCGCCGTCTGCAGCACCGCCGCGAGGTTGGCGCCGTCGTCGTCGAGCCGCGAGGCGCGCGTCGCGACCTGCGGCTGGCGGGCGGGAGCGGTGAGGTCGGTGCGCAGGGCGTCGTGGAGGCGCCAGCCGCGCAGCATGCGCCGGGCGCCGGCGAGCTCCGCGGCCTCCTGGTGGCCGGCGAGCTCGTCGAGCACCGACGCCCACGGGTGGAGCCCGGCGGCGAGGTCGACCCAGCCCGCGTCGGTGCGCGTGCGAGCGAGTCCGCGCCTGCGCTCGACCAGCACGCCCGCGGGGCGCGGGTCGGCGCCGGCGAAGACGTGCTCCTGCTTGATCTCCGGATCACGATCGAAGGCGCTCTGCAGCGCCACCGGCAGCCCCAGGTCGATCGCGTAGCCCAGCTCGTCGGTGGCGACGCCGAGCCGCAGTGACACCGGGCCGCTGCGCACGGTGCCCTCGGTGGGCTGGCCGCGGCGCGTGCCCCGCTCGGGCCCCGCCCACCGCACCGCATCGAGGCCACCGAGCTCGGCGAGCGAGCCCACGATGCGTCCGTCGCCGCAGTCGGCGAGCAGCCGCAGCGCCCGGTACAGGCTCGACTTGCCCGAGCCGTTCGCGCCCGTGACGACCGTGAGCGGCGCCAGGTCGACCACCAGCGAGCGGATCGAGCGGTAGCCCTCGATCGCGAGGCGCGTGATCACGCTGGGAGCGCAGGCGCGGCGGGCAGCGCGTCGGGCCCCTGCTCGACGAGGACGCGGAAGCCCTCCGCGTCGAGGATGCGGATGCCCAGCTCCTCGGCCTTCGCGAGCTTCGAGCCGGCACCGGGGCCCGCCGCGACGAAGTCGGTCTTCTTCGACACGCTCGACGCCGCCTTGCCGCCGGCGGCGATGATCGCCTCCTGCGCGCCCTCGCGGGTGTAGCCCTCGAGGGTGCCGGTGGCGACGACCGTCAGCCCGGCGAGCACGCCGCCGCGCTCGGCAGCCGCACCGGGACCGGGGTGGCCGGGCGTCGCGAACCGCACCCCGGCATCCCGCCACGCCTGCACGATGTCGCGGTGCCAGTCGACGGCCAGCCACTCGAGCACGGCGTCGGCGATCGTCGGGCCGACGCCCTCGACCTGCGCGAGCTCCTCGGGGCTGGCCGCCTCGATCGCCGACAGCGAGCCGAACCAGTCGGCGAGGGCGCGCGCGGCGACCGGGCCGACGTGGCGGATGTTGAGGGAGACCAGCTGCCGCCAGAGATCCTTGGTCTTCGCGCGCTCGAGCTCGGCGAGCAGCGTCTCGGCCTGCTTCGAGGGGTGGGCGACCCGTGTCTTGGTGATGCCCGCCTTGCGGCGCTCCGCGGCGGTCAGGCCCTCCGCCTCGGCCGGGTACTCGTCGCGCAGCACCTGGAACGGCCGCCGCACCACGGGCGCGCCGTCGTCGTCGAGCTTCGGCTGCCCCGTCTCGGCGTCGCGCACGACCACCTCGATCGGCACGAGCGTGTCGAGCGTGAGCGCGAACAGGCCCGCCTCGGTGGGCAGCGGCGGCTCGGCCGGCACGCTCGGCTGCGTGAGCGCCGCGGCGGTCACCTCGCCGAGCGCCTCGACGTCGAGCGCGCCGCGGCTGCCGATGTGCTCGACCCGCCCGCGCACCTGCGCCGGGCAGTCCTTGGCGTTGGGGCAGCGCAGGTCGACGTCGCCCTCCTTCATCGGCCGCAGCGTCGTGCCGCACTCGGGGCAGGCCTCCGGCATCACGAACGCGCGCTCGCTGCCGTCGCGCAGCTCGACGACGGGCCCCAGCACCTCGGGGATCACGTCGCCGGCCTTGCGCAGCACCACGGTGTCGCCGATCAGCACGCCCTTGACGCGCACCACATCCTGGTTGTGGAGCGTCGCCTGCCGCACCACGGAGCCCGCCACCTGCACGGGCGCCATGTTGGCGTACGGGGTCGCCCTGCCGGTGCGGCCGACGCTGACCACGATGTCGAGCAGCGTCGTGTGCACCTCCTCGGGCGGGTACTTGTAGGCGATCGCCCAGCGGGGCGCGCGGCTCGTCATGCCCAGCTCGGCGTGCAGCGCCAGCTCGTCGACCTTCACGACGATGCCGTCGAGCTGGTGCTCGACCGCGTGCCGCCGCTCGCCGAAGCGCTCGACGTACGCGACCACGTCATCGACGCCCCGCAGCACCTCGACGTGCGGGCTCGTCGGCAGGCCCCAGTCGGCCAGCAGGCCGTAGACCTCGCTCTGCGCAGCCACCGGCGGGTCGGGCCAGGCGCCGAAGCCGTGCACGTACATCGCGAGCGCCGCGATGCGCTCCTCGCCGGCCTCGCGCTCGAGCCCGGTCTTCTTCTCGAGCTGCTGGCGCAGTCCGCCCGAGGCGGCGTTGCGGGGGTTCGCGAACGCCGGGAAGCGTCGGGCGGCACGATCGGCCGCCTTCTCGAGGTCGAACTCGCCGCGCGTGGCCGCCGGCCGCGCGGCCCACCTGGCGCGGTCCTCCTCCACAGAGCGGTCGCGCAGCTGCGCCTGCAGGGCGTTGAGCCGCTCGAACGCCTCGACCGGGATGAAGACCTCGCCGCGCACCTCGACGAGGGGCGGATGCGCGGTGCCGGTCAGGCGCTCGGGGATCCCGGCCACCCGCAGCGCGTTGGCCGTCACCACCTCGCCGACGCGGCCGTCGCCGCGAGTGGCCGCGGAGGTCAGCACGCCGTGCTCGTAGCGCAGCGACAGCGCCAGCCCGTCGATCTTCAGCTCGGTCAGCCACGCCACCGGCCGACCGGCAGCCGCCTCGGCCTTGGCGCACCACTCGCGCAGCTCGTCGATCGAGAACACGTTGTCGAGGCTGAGCATGCGCTCGCGGTGCTCGATCGTCGGCAGACCGCCGGTCGTGCCGCCCTGCACCGCCTGCGTCGGGGAGTCCTGGCTCTGCAGCTCGGGATGCTCGCGCTCCAGCGCGTCGAGCTCGCGCACCAGCGCGTCGTACGCGGCATCGTCCATGATCGCGGCGTCGCGGTCGTAGTAGGCGGCGCTCGCCGCCTCCAGGGTCGCGCGGAGCTCCTGCGCTCGCGCGTTGGCGTCGCTGAGGGAGGCGTCGGCCTCGATTCCCACCATGTCCCCATTGTGCACGGTGCCGCCCACGTGCATCCTGGCGCCAGCGCATCCCTATGCGTGGGCTGTCCGTCCGGCCAGGATTCCCGATCACCGACCCAATCCGTCTCGACCAGGGCTCCGAACCCCGTACGACACCCAAGGCGCCACCCCGGCGCGAGGCCCGCAACGGCCATCACACAAGGAGGAGTCATGACTCAGTCCCCCAACCGGCTCGTCGCCACGATCTTCGGCGCGGTCTACCTGCTGGTCGGCGTGCTCGGCCTCTTCGTCGCCGGCGGCAACTTCGCCGGCCAAGAGGGCGGCCTGCTGCTCGGCATCTTCCAGGTCAACCACCTGCACAACATCGCCCACCTGCTCATCGGCGGCGCCCTGCTCGCCGCCGGCCTGCGCAGCACCCCCGCTGCCAAGAGCGTCAACATCGCCGTCGGCGCCGTCTACCTGCTGCTCGGCATCGTCGGGTTCTTCCTGGTCGGCACCGCGCTGAACATCCTGGCCCTCAACACCCCCGACCACATCCTGCACCTCGCCTCGGCCATCGTGCTGCTCGGCACCGGCCTGGCGCTCGACCGCAGCGCGAGCACGTCGCGCGCTGCGATCTAGGGGGACGCATGGATGCGCTGACGCGGGTCTGGGGGGCCGTGGCAGCGCTCGGCGCGGCGCTCATCGCTCTGGCGGTGGGCGCCGCGGCCACGCCCTGGGTCGCGGTGCCGCTGCTGGCAGCGGGCGTGGCGCAGGCGGTCGTCGGCGTCATCGCCCTGCAGGGACGCCGCTGGCCCTCGGTCGCGGTGCTGACGCCTATGCTCGTGCCCACCGTGGTCTGGCTGGCCGCGCTCCTCGCCGTGCCCGAGACGGCCGCGGCGCTGCCCATGGCGCCGCTGCTGGCCGAGACCGTGCTGGCGCTCGGCGCCGGTGCGCTGCTGCTCCTGCGGCGGCCGAGCGACGCCGAGCCCAAGCCGCTCGCGACCGTGCTCGGCCTGCTGAGCGCTGCGGCGGTCGTGGCGACCGTGGCCACCACGGCCCTCGCCGGCACGAACGCGGGCGCCTTCGCCGTGCCGCACGGCGAGCACGGCCTGACGGTCCAGGAGCACAGCGGGCACTGAGCCCGCGAGCACCGATCAGGCCGCGATCACGTCGGCTACCACCGTGCGGTCGATGGTGCACTGCCCCAGCACGCGCGTGCCGAGGTACAGCACCGCCGACTGGCCGGTCGCGACGCCGGTGAGCGGCTCGTCGGCGTCGATGACGAGCTCGTCGCCCTGCATGCGGGCGCGCGCGGGCACCGGGTCGGCGTGGGCGCGGATCTGCACCTCGACCTCGAGCCCGTCGCCGCTGGCGTCGTCTCCGACGAGGGCCGGATGCGGTGCCCCGGCATGGGAGATGCGGCTGCCGGCGAGGCGCGACACCGCGAGCGCCTCCTTCGGCCCCACCACGATCTCGCGCGTCGCGGGCTTCACCTCGAGCACGAAGCGCGGGCGACCGTCGGGCGACGGCACCCCGAGCGACAGCCCGCGGCGCTGGCCGACCGTGAAGCCGTGCACGCCGTCGTGGCTGCCGACGACGGCGCCGTCGCGGTCGACGATCTCGCCCGGATCGCTGCCCAGCCGCTCGGCCAGGAACCCGCGGGTGTCCCCGTCGGGGATGAAGCAGATGTCGTGGCTGTCGGGCTTCTGCGCCAGCAGGAAGCCGCGCTCGGCCGCCTCGGCGCGCACCTCGGCCTTCGAGGGGGTGTCGGCGAGCGGGAACCAGCAGTGCGCGAGCTGCGACGCGGTGAGCACGCCCAGCACATAGGACTGGTCCTTCGCCCAGTCGGCGGCCCGGTGCAGCTGGGGCCCCTCGGCGGTGTGCTCGACACGCGCGTAGTGGCCGGTGACGACGCGGTCGAAGCCGAGCCCGATGGCCCGGTCGAGCAGCGCCTCGAACTTGATCTTCTCGTTGCACCGCAGGCACGGGTTGGGGGTGCGGCCGGCGGCGTACTCGTCGACGAAGTCCTGCACCACGTCGCCGTGGAAGCGCTCGGAGAAGTCCCAGACGTAGAAGGGGATGCCGAGCCGGTCGGCGACGCGGCGGGCATCCATGGCGTCCTCGACGGTGCAGCAGCCGCGGCTGCCCGTGCGGAGCGTGCCGGGCATGCGGCTGAGCGCCAGGTGCACGCCGACGACCTCGTGCCCGGCGTCGACGGCGCGCGCGGCCGCGACGGCCGAGTCGACGCCCCCCGACATGGCTGCCAGCACCTTCATGCGCACCTCCCGACTGATCAGGGTACCGACTCAGCCCGGATGGCTCAGGCCCGTGTGCGAGGGTGCCGACGTGAGCGCTCGGTCCACGACGCCGCCGCGCGTCTCCGTCGTCATCCCCGTGCGCGATGACGCTCGAGCACTCCGCGCGTGCCTCCGCAGGCTCGCTGCGCAGACCGTCGCCCCGTTCGAGGTGATCGTCGTCGACAACGGCAGCCGCGACGACAGCATCGACGTGGCGCGCGCGGCCGGGGCGACGGTGCTCGAGGAGCCGCGGCCGGGCATCCCGGCGACGGCCGCTCGCGGCTACGACGCGGCGGCCGGCGAGGTGATCGCGCGCTGCGACGCCGACTCGCTGGTGCCGCGCGACTGGATCGAGCGCATCGCGGCCGCGTTCGCGGCCGACGACGCGCTCGACGCCCTGACCGGGCCGGGCAGGTTCCACGACCTGCCGCGGCCCTGGGCAGGGCTCGCGAGCGCCGCCTATGCGCTCGGCGTCTTCGGCGTCGCAGGGGCCGCGGTCGCGAACGTGCCCGTGTGGGGCTCCAACATGGCGCTGCGACGCTCGGCCTGGCTGGCGATCGCCGACCGCGTGCCGCGCGACGACCCGCAGCTGCACGACGACCTCGACGTGTCGATGCGGCTCGGTCCCGACGCTCGCGTGCGCCTCGACCCCAGGCTGCGGGTGCGCGCGCAGGGCCGCATGTTCCGCAGCCGGGCCGACGTGCGCCGCCGCTTCTCGGTCGCCATGCGCACCTTCCGGCGCGGCTGGGCCGACGAGGGCTCGCCGGGCCGCCGCTGGCTGCGCAGGCTCGGGCAGCCGCGGCCGCGGCCGCGGCGGCGGGGCCGGCGATGACCGAGCCGTTCGGGCCTCGGCGCTGGCTGATCGCCGACGCGGTGCGGGTGCTCGGCGCGCTGTCGGTGCCGCTCGCCTGGGCGCTGGTCGACGCCACGGCGGCCGCGGTGCTGCTGCTCGTGCTCGGCGGCGCCGTGGTGGCCCGCACGGCGCGGCTGCCGCAGCCGGTCGACACGGCCGTGCAGCTCGTGCTGCTCGCCGCGGGCTGGTTCGCGGCGCTCGGCGCCTACGACGCCATCCCGGGGCTCGACCTCGCCACCCACGTCGCGGCGGGCGCGGCGCTCGGCCTGCTCGCCCGGGCGCTGCTGCTGCGCGCCCGGCTGCTGCCCGACGGCCGCGGTCGCTGCCGCGCCACCGCCCGCATCCTGCACACGACCACGGCGGTCATCGCGCTGGGCCTCCTCTGGGAGCTCGGCGAGTGGGCGGGCCACATCGGCGTCTCGAGCGCGATCGGCGTCGGCTACGAGGACACGCTGAGCGACCTGGTCGCCGACCTGGTCGGCGCCGCGGTGGCGGTGTCGGCGTGGGAGCTCGTCGCGCGGCGCCGTCGAGCGAGCTAGAGCGAGCGTGCCCGCGCGATCGCCGTCGGCAGCGCGGCGAGCAGCACGTCGACCTCGGCGGCGGTCGTCGTGCGGCCGAGCGAGAGGCGCAGCGGCGCGACGCCCTCGAGGCCGCACGCGCGCACCACGTGCGACTCGCGCGACACCCCGGCCGAGCAGGCCGAGCCGTTCGAGACGGCGAAGCCGCCCTCGTCGAGCAGGAACTGCAGCGCCTCGCCCTGCGCCCCCTCGACCACCAGGTGCGCGATGTGCGGCAGCCGCTCCTCGGCGGCCAGCAGCCGCACCCCCGGAAGGGGTGCGACGGCCGTGCGGATGCGCTCCGTCAAGCCGTGCAGGCGCGTCGCCTCGGTCTCGAGCTCGGCGAGCGCCTCCTCGGCGGCGAGCGCGAACAGCGACGCCCCGAGCGCATCCTGCGTGCCGGAGCGGAGCCCTCGCTGCTGCCCGCCCCCGTGGTGCAGCGCCTCCAGCCGCGCGTCGCGGCGCACGACGAGCGCACCGACGCCATGGGGGCCGCCGATCTTGTGGCTCGCGACGCTCAGGAGCGAGGCGCCGGTCTCGGCGAACCGCAGCGGCAGGTGCCCGAACGCGCCTACGGCGTCGAGGTGCAGGGGCACGCCCGCGCGAGCGGACGCATCCGCCACCGCCTGCACCGGCTGCAGCGACCCGACCTCGTTGCTGGCGACCAGCATCGTCGCGACGGCAGCGCCCGGCAGCGCGGCGGCGAACGCCTCGGCGTCGGTCACGGCGCGGCCGTCGACCGGGATCCAGCGCGGCTCGGCCCCCTGCCGCGCGAGCCACTCGACCGCGTCGAGTGTCGCGTGATGCTCGGCGACCGGCACGACGAGCGCACCGGGGCCGTCGGCGCCGCCGGCTGCGCGCGCCGCCCACCAGGTGCCCTTCAGCGCCAGGTTGATCGACTCGGTGCCGCCGGAGGTGAGCACGATCTCGGTCGGGTGCGCGCCCAGGGCTGCGGCGAGGCGCTCGCGCGCGTCCTCGAGGACGGCGCGGGCACGCTGGCCCTC